>CAYHCX010000036.1:15947-35174 GCA_964355095.1 uncultured Acidobacterium sp. | reverse complement strand
CTAGACGGAGCCGCCGGCGTCCAGCTCCAGCACCGCGCCCAGCAACACCTGCGCGCCGCGCGCGCAGTCGTCCCAGGTGGTGAGTTCGCGCGGCGAATGGCTGATGCCGCCGACGCTGGGGACGAAGATCATCCCCATCGGGCACAGCGCGGCAATCATCTGCGCGTCATGACCGGCGCCGCTCGGCAGTCGCCGGGCCTGCAGCCCCTCGCGGTCCGCGGCGCGGCCAATCGCATCCTGCACCCCCGCATGCGCCGGCGCCGACGGGTTGGTGGTCGCCAGGTTCAGCGCGATCGTCGTGTTGGTGTCGGTGGCGATCGCGGCGGCGCGCCCGCGCAGGGCCTCGCCCAGTTCGCGGAGCACGGTTTCGGACAGATCGCGGAACTCCACGCTCAGCGTGACGCGTCCGGGCACCACGTTGGGCGAATTCGGTTCCACTTCGAGGCGGCCGACGGTGCCCACCTGCCGGCCCTGCCGGGCGCGCGCCAGATCGCGCACCGCCAGCGTCAGCGTTGACGCCGCCACCAGCGCGTCCTGCCGCTCGCCCATCGGCGTGGTGCCGGCGTGATTGGCGACACCGTCGATGACCACATCGTAGCGATGGATGGCGACGATGCCTTCGACGATGCCGATCGGCACCTTGGCGCGATCGAGCGTGCCGCCCTGTTCGATGTGGAGCTCGAGGTAGCTGTGAAACGCGGCCTTGCCGCGCACGGCGTCTTCGATGCGATCCGGATCGCCGCCGATGCGGCGGATCGCGTCACCGCGGCGCAGGCCGTTCCACACCTGATCCATGTCGCCCGGCTTGAGGTCGCCGGCGACGATGCGGCTGCCGGCGGTGCCCTTGCCGAACGCCGTGCTCTCTTCATGCGCCCACAGCACCATCTCCAGCGGATGACGCGTGGTCAGCTTGGCCGCCTGCACCGCGTGCAGCACTTCCAGCGCCGCCATCACGCCGAGGTCGCCGTCGAAGTTGCCGCCGCCGGGCACCGAGTCGATGTGCGAGCCGAACAGGATCGGCGGCTGCCCCGGCGTGCCGCCCAACCGGGCGAAGATATTGCCGGCCGGGTCCATGCGCGGCGCGGCGCCGGCCGACTTGATCTCCTCGATCATCCACGCCCGCGCGGTGATGTCGGCCACCGAATACGCGACGCGCGTGACGCCGTCGGCGAAGGTGCCGCCGGGCGGCCGGCCGTGCGTGCTCAGGCGCTCGAGGCGGTTGCGCAAGCGCGCGGCATCAACAGCAGGGCGCGACGATTGGCGAGACCAGGCTGTGGTCCCTTCGACACCCGAAAGGGAAGCGCTCAGGGCAGGGGGAATGGCCAGCGCCGAAGCGCCGGCCATGGAGATGAACGCGCGACGTGAGATCATTCCTGTGATGGTGCCACGGATCGCTCGACCACTGGGCCCCAGAAGCCGATCATCATCTCTTCCCAAGTCTGGTCGCCCCAGCGGACGTCCTTGGTGAGGTCGGGATTGAACTCATTGTTCACCGACGGCCGCACCGCGCACGTCGCCTCTATCCTGGCGGCGGATCCGAAAGACAGCAACGGCGACTCGCACAACAACGGCAGGTACGCGCTCTGCCTGACGGTTTCGCAGCCCGGCCCCGACAAGGGCCCGAACCACTCGATGGTGGGATTGTTCAAACGGTAAAGCGGCTTAGCGGAACAACTGGGAAAGCGGTAACTCGAGGCCGGGCAAGATCGGCGTCGTGAGAACGTCGCCGGCCTCGGCCCTGAGCTCACCGGTCAGGGCCAGAATGCCGTCGGCATGGCGCCGGTGGATCGCCATCCGATTGAGCTTTCCATCAACGATCCAATATTCACGAACCCCGCCGCGATCGAACAACTGACGCTTGATCCCAATGTCTCGCTTTCGGGTCGACGGCGACAGCACCTCGATCACCAGGGTCGGGGCGCCCTGCACGTTCTTGTCGGTCAGGATTCCCAATTGATCATGCGTGATCAGAATCAGGTCCGGCTCAACGACATCATGTGCAGACAGCACGACGTCCAGCGGCACGCCGAACACCTGGCCGGTCGCGGGGTTCGCGCGCAGGTGCGATTCAAGCTCGTACCAGAGACGGCTGACCAGCACCTGATGCCGGGTGATCGGCGTGGGCGTCACGAAGTGCATCCCGTCGATGAGCTCGTGACGCACGTGAGTCTCGTCCGGGAACAACGCCCAGAGTTGGTTGACCGTGAGCTTGTGGACCGCCGGCATCGGGTGGTCGTACATACCCGCCTCCTCCCCAAAATCCTAGCATCGTCGCGGCGCATAACGCGACAGATCAGTGCTAGCCGCGTGCCGTGCGATTTGCTTCGAGAATCGACGTGTGGGCACGCGCACGTACGCAGGTTCTGCGTACCTGTGCGTCAGACTCTATGGAGATTTCTGCCGTCGACAGACCGGGCTACTTCGACGCGACAAAATAGCCGGGCCGCGCGATCACGTCCCCGCGCGCGCCCTTCAACATCACCTTGACGTCGTGCCAGCCGGCGCCGGCCACGCCGGACGGATAGTAGGTCAGCAGGTAGCGCGAGCGCAGCTCCTCGAGCACACGCGCGAACAGCTCGCGCAAGTCGCGAGACGAAGACGCCGACCACCGGCGGCCACCGCCGGCGTCGGCCAGCTTCGTGAGCACACTTGAGGCGCCAGACGGGGCGACGCCACCCGTTTGCCCAGGCATCAACTCGACGACGTGGGTGACGACGCCCGAGCGGCGCACGGCCTCTTCAACGCTGGCCTGCGACAGCCAGCTCACCGTGTCGCGTCCGTCGCTGAACACCAGCGCCACCGACCGCGCGTCGGTCGTGTCGGGCCGCAACTGCAGCGCCAGGAACAAACCGTCGTAGAGCGAGGTCGCGCCTTCGGCCTTCAGCGCGTCGATCGCGCTCAGTAGCGGTTCCCGCTTGCGCGTCATCGGCACCAGCAATTGCGCCGGCTCGTTGAAGGCCAGCAAGGCGGCCTCATCGTCGGGCTTGAGCGCCTCGACCAGGCGGCGCGACGCCGCCACCAGGTCGGTCAGTCGTTCGCCCATCATGCTGCCGCTGGTGTCGAGGACCAGCACGATGCTGAGCGGCACCGTGTCGACCTCGACCCGGTCAATGAGCTGGGCCACGCCGCTGTCGGTCAGCGCGAAGTTGGCCGCGGTCAACCCCGCGACCGGCCGGACGCCGTTCATGACCGAGACGTCGATGCGGACGGCATCGACGCCGCTGCGAAACTGCGGCGTCTGCGCCAAGACCAACGGCGCCATGCCACACGCCAGGGTGGCGGCAATCCAGGCTGCCTTCATTGCCACACCCGCGAGCGCAACCAGGCGAGCGCGGCAATCTCGAACCCGCCGTTCTTGTAGGACCACCACTCGTCGGCGACCGGCGGCGCCGACAGCAGCTCGCGGGCCAGCGCCTGGGCGCGATCGGGCCGTCCGGCCAGCACCTCCAGGTGCCCGAGTGCGACGGTGGCCGCCTGGCTGCGCGGCGCGACCGTCAACGCCTCCTCGTACGCAGCTCGCGCGCCGGCCAGGTCCCCCTGCCGTTCGTAGAGCGGGCCGAGGAACATCGACGAGAGGTAGCGTTGCACGGGGTCGCGGGCTTCGTCATGTGCGCGCTCCAACTCGAGCTGTGACGCCTCGAACTCTTCCAGCATCCAGAGCACGCGGCCCAGCCGAATCCTGGCCTTGACGAACCCCGGCGCCTCCTTGACCAGGTCCGCATAGCGATTCCTGACGCGCAGGAACGCCTGCCTGCGCGACAACACGATACGAATGCGCGCGTTCCCGCCGCGCGTGTCGTCCGGGTTCATCGACAGCGCGTTGAGGTCGTCGACGATGCCGACCATCAGCCGCAGATCGAGCGACCTGGGCGCCACCGCCAGCCCGCGTTCGATGAAGGGACCGGCACCCCTGGAATCGTTGATCCTCAGCAAGATGGAGGCGGCCGCCACGTACCAGCGTTCGGCAAATGCCGCGGTCTCGTCGATCGACATCGGCGGCACGCTGCGGCGTGACGCAAGCATCTCGCGCACCAGTCGGCTCCCCAACTCCAGGTGACGCGCCGCCAGCGCCGACGAGTCCATCGCATAACCGATCTCGATCTGAAGGGCGGCGGCGGCGGCCAGCCGGGGCTGCGGCTGGGCGGGGTACTTCTCGATCGCGGTCTGGAAGTGGTTCGGCGTCCAGCCCACCAGTCCGGCAACGGCGCGAGCGGCATCATGAAGGACGGCATAGGCCTCGACGGCCGCCGGATAGTCGGGTGGCGGCACGGCGGTCTGCGCGCGCGCTGCCGCAGCCAGCATCACGACCATTCCCCCGACCAGCCACGCGCGCACCACGGCTTGACCTATGCGCCGGAAATGGAAACCGGGTCGCCCTTCTTGTGGAACACAATCGCGAGGATCTTCGTCGTCTGCGTGGTGCTGGCGTTGCCCGACGTCGAATGCAGGTCGCCGGGCTTATCGAACGACTCGAAGAACATCTGCCCCTGCGAAAACACCGCCGGCGCCTGGTCGTTGACCGCGAACCGATACTGCCCTTCGAGCACGTAGCCGATCACGAAGCCCGGGTGGCGGTGCTTGCCCGACGCTTCGCCGGGCGGATAGCTGACCTCGGTGGCCGTCATCTGCCAGCCGTCAAGGTTGACCTTGGGTGCGTCCTTCTGCGCCAGCGGTTTCGACGATGACGCGGCGCCGGCGTCGCGGGTGGCGATCAGTGACGCGGCCAGGCCCATCAGCCCGGCGGTGATGAAGTCTCGGCGGTCGCCCATGCTGGTCCCTCCGGCGGCACTGAAGTGCCGCCCTTCTGGCATTACTTGCCGACGACCGTGACCGTCACCGCCGACGGGTATTGCTTCGAGTGGTGCACCACGTTTCTCGCCACCACACCCTTGGCCTCGTCGTAGTTCCGGCCGCCGGTGTTCAGGTTGCGATCGAACCGCGGGAAGTTGCTGCTCGACACCTCGATGCGCAGGCGGTGCCCAGGCGCGAAATAGTTGCTGGTGGTGAGCGGCTGCAGCGTCACCTTGTAGACCTTGTCCTTCTCCATCCACACCAGCGGCTTGTCGTAGCCCTCGCGGTAGCGCATCCGCTGGATGGATTCGTCGAGGTTGAACGCCCGGCCGTCGGGATGGACATCGAGCACCTTGACGGTGAAGTCGGTGTCCCTGGCGTCTGACGACACGTAGAGCGTCGGCGTGATCGGCCCGCTGACCTCGAGGCCGTCCTTGAACGGCTCCGAGGTGTAAACCAGGATGTCGTGCCGCGACTCCATCTCCCGTTGATCGAACGACCCCGCGGTGATGGCATTGCCGGTGCAGCAGACGTTGCCGCCGTAGGACGGCACCGGGTTCATCGGGTCGTAGGTGAAGGCATCCGGCTTGTTCGCATCCGGCGGCGTCGAGGCCAGCAGCCCGTCGCCGTTCAGCGAGTTGGCGCTGCCGCCGCTCGACAGGTGGAACGTCATCGGCTGCGCGCCGGCCGGCGGCCACACCTCCGAGGTCTGCCACTTGTTGCTGCCCATCGTGAAGTAGGTGACCTTGGCCTGCTTCTCGATGCGGCCATTGGCATCACCCTTCAGGAACTTGTCGAAGAAGCCGTAGACCAGTTCGTTGTAGTCGAGACGCGCGTCGCCCATGCTGCGCTCGCCGACCACGGTGTTCTCGGTGGCGCGGGTAAAGGAGCAATGCGCCACCGGGGCGATCACCGCCCACTGCTGGTTGGCGACTTCGCCCTTCGCCGTGCGCCGCACGTGGTTGAACATCTCGAGGTTGGGGCCCACCGAGACGTCGTACCAGGACATGAACCAGAGGCCGGGCACGTTGAGGGCCATGTCGTCGTGCCACAGGCCGCCCTTGCGCCACGCGTCCGAGGCGGGTTCGCGCTGCTGCATCATGCCGCCGGTTTCCACCGGCATGCGGTCGGCGAAGATCCCGCGCGGGCCGCCGACGTTCTTGATGATGTCCTCGGTCGGCAGGTGCCACAGCGCCTTGTCCCAGTCCACCGGCGGCATCCGCGGCGCCAGGTCGAACAGCCGCGACGCCGCGATCAGCTCTTCCCGCGGCGTGTCTTTCGGGAACATCGGCCGCACCTGGTTCTGCTCGCCGTAGATCCAGGTGATGAAAAGCATCTGCATGGCGCCGCCGCGGTACCAGTTGCCCTGCTCCCAATACGGACCGACCTTGCCGACGCCGGCGCCGAAGCCCTGCACGTTCATGGCGGCAAAGCCGGGATGGCCGAGCGACGCCACCGCCGGCTGCCACTCCGCGGTGGATGAACACCCCGTGGTGCCGAGCTTGCCGTTGGACCACGGCTGCTTGGTCAGGTAGTCAATCGTCTCGTAACCGTCGGTGATGGGCGCGCCGAGGATGTCGTAGTTGCCCTCGGAAAAGAAATGACCGCGCTCGTTCTGCCCAACGTACGCGTAACCGCGCTTGACCGCTGCCAGAATCGTGCTCATGTCGGCCGGCACGCCGTTGCGGACATCCCAGAAGTTGAAGTTGTACGGCGTCTTCACGAAGACGATCGGATACTTGCCGGCGCCTGCCCCGAGCGCGGTCGAGGGGGCCTTCGGCCGGTAGATGTCGGTCGCCAGCCGCACACCGTCCCTCATCGGGATCATCACCCGGCGTTCCACCACGGCAATGTCCTGGAGTTCGGCCTCGAGATCCTTGCGGCGCTGCTGCTCGGCGGGGGCCAGTGTGCCCTGCTGCCCGGGCAACACCGCGGTCCCCACGGCCAACGCGACAGTGAATGCGATTGTGAAGCGGCGCACGTTCATCATAAGGACCGTCCTTTGCTGCCGCGGGCGGGAGCCCGGGACGCACACGGCACGGTCCCCGGTTCTCCTGTCCGCATCCGTCCGCCCGTGGCTCGGGCTGACCCTGTGCCCCGTCGAAGCGTCAGCGCTCGAGGACGTCCGTAAGTATAGGACAGCGCCGGTCAGGGCGCATGCGGCTTCGCCATGCGGCCGGCGCGCACCCACTGGTCGAATTGCGCGGCGCTGACCTGCCCCGAGGCGATGGCGGCGTCACGCAAGGCGAGGCCCTGGCGGTGGGCCGCGAGCGCGATCGCCGCCGCGCGCTCGTAGCCGATATGCGGGGTGAGCGCGGTGACCAGCATGAGTGACTGTTCCAGGTGCTCGCGGATGCGCGCCTCGTCGGCTTCGAGCCCGCGGGCGCAGAACGTCTCGAACGAGGTCGCGGCATCGGCCAGCAGCGCGATCGACTCGAGCACGTTGTGCAGGATCACCGGCTTGAACACGTTCAGCTGAAACTGGCCCTGCGAGTTGGCGAAGGCGACGGCGGCGTCGTTGCCGTGCACGTGCACGGCCACCATGGTCAAGGCCTCGCACTGGGTCGGGTTGATCTTGCCCGGCATGATCGACGAGCCCGGCTCGTTTTCAGGCAGCCGCAGCTCGCCGATGCCGGCGCGCGGGCCCGAGGCGTAGAGGCGGACGTCGTTCGCCATCTTCATCAGCGCCCCGGCCAGGCCGCGCAGCGCGCCGCTGGTGGCGGCCATGGCGTCGTGGCTCGACAGCGCCGCGACGTGGTTGCGGGTCTCGTGAAACGGCAGGCCGGTGTCGTCGGCGAGGCACCGCGACGCGGTGGCGCCGAACTGCGGATGCGCGTTCAATCCGGTCCCGACGGCCGTGGCTCCCAGGGCGAGCGCATGCAGGCCGGGCAGTGTGGCGGTGACGCCGGCCAGCGTGTCGTCGATCTGCGCGACCCAGCCGCCAACGACATCCCCGAGTGAAATCGGCACCGCGTCCTGCAGGTGGGTGCGGCCGACGATGACGATGCGCTCGAAGTCGCGCGCCTTCGTCGCCAGCGTGTCGCGCAGCGCGGTGACGGCCGGCACGAGGCGGTGCACGACCTGCTCGGTGGTGGCGAGATGCATGACGACGGGAAAGCCGTCGTTCGACGATTGTCCGCGATTGACGTGATCGTTCGGGTGAACCGGCGCGTGCGAACCGAGAGGCGCGCCGGCGAGTTGATTGGCGCGGTTGGCAATCACCTCGTTGGCGTTCATGTTGGTCTGGGTGCCCGAGCCGGTCTGGAACACCACCAGTGGGAACTCGGCGTCCAGCGCGCCGGCGATCACGTCGTCCGCGGCGCGCGCGATCAACGCCCCTCGCTCCACGGACAACTCGCCCAGTTCGACATTGGCGCGCGCGGCGGCCTTTTTGAGCAACCCGAGGGCGCGAATCACCGGACGGGTCCACGTCAACCGCTCCACGCCGATGGCGAAGTGATGGCGCGACCGCTCCGTCTGCGCGCCCCATAACCGCTCAGCTGGCACCTCGACCGGTCCGAGAGCATCGTGTTCGGTGCGGGTCACGGCAACCATTCTGGAACTATTCGGCAGGCAGAGGGACAATTTCGCGCAGGACAGGGCACCAGTCTGAACGGTTCTGAATGGTTCTGAATGGTGCTGAATGGTGCTCACCATTCCGAAAGCCAGCTAGATCCGGACCGCCGCCCTCACCTTTCGAGGGCGGCGCGCACCGCGGCGAGGGCGGTCCGCCGAAGCGGACGTGACGGCGTTTGGCCGCGAAGGCGGACACCTTGATAGAATGGAGGGATGCCCGCACTGATGGAAGCCATCGAGATCAAGCGCAAGACGTACTTCGAGTACGAGAACGCCCCGTATCACTGCCTGGACGTGGAGGTGTCAAAGCCCACGGCCCGCGGCGGCCAGACGCTGGTGCGGCTGAAGATGCGCAATCTCCTCACCCGCGCCGTCTTCGACAAGACCTTCAAGGCCGGGGAGAAGTTCGCCGAGCCCGACCTGGTGATGTCGTCGGCGACCTTCAGCTACGCCGATGCCGACGGCTTCCACTTCATGGACCAGGGCACGTTCGAGACGCACACCCTCAGCACCGACACCCTCGGCGAGGACCGCGGGTTGCTGGTGGATAACGTCGAAGTGCAGATTCACCGCTACAACGGCCAGCCGATCGGCATCGTCTTTCCGCCGCACGTCGAGCTGAAGGTGGCGTCTACCGAGATGGGCGTGCGCGGCAACACCGCGAGCGGCAGCGTGACCAAGCCGGCGGTGCTCGAGACCGGCCTCGAGATTCAGGTCCCACTGTTCATCAAAGAAGGCGAACGTGTGAAGGTCCACACCGAAACACGGGAATTCGCCGGCCGAGCCTGACACGAATGACAGGAGATTAGAAGATCAGAAGAAAACGATTTCTTCTGATCTTCTAGCCTCCTGTAAGTTCCTTCTGAACTCCTGTCAGAGCCGCAGTAGCAACCCGATCGAGGCGCGGGTGTAGCTGATGCGGCGGCCCACGTGGGCCAGCGAGCCGTCATCGCCCGTGAAGCTGTGGACGTGGCGCACGTCGAAGCGGACCCCGACGATGTTGGTCAGCAGGCCCTGCGCGCCGATACCGATCTTGAAGGCCGGCACCGTTCGGCGAACGATCAAGACCTCCAGCAGGTCAGCGGACTGCGCGTTGATCAACCCCACCCCACCGACGATGTAAGGGCGCAAGCCGCCGCGAGTGACCGCGGCGGGCAGCGCCGCGATCACGCCCCCGGTGAGATCCAACACGTAGCTGCCCGGCTTGACCAGCGGCAAGCTCGAGTCGCGTTCGAAATAGCCAGGCACGTAGCCGAAGTCGGCCTCGTAGCCGAGCACGCCGTCGCCCAGCACGATGATCGAGCCGCCCATGGTGAAGGCCTTCTTCGCCGCGGCCAATTCGAGATCAACGATCGACGTGCCGCCGCCGAACTTCATGCCCATGAAGGGCGTGGCGAAGATCTCCTGAGCGCGCGCGGGCGCGGCCAGGGCACAGAGCAGAATCCCGAGGACTGTCGCGCAGCGGAGGGCAGGCGGCGGCATGCGGCGGCAGTCGCAGTTTAGATGAAGAGGCGCAGGAAGATCTTCACAAACGGCGAGTTGGTCACGTTGCCCTGCTCGAGGTTGTAGCCAGCGGCGAGGCCGCCGCTGTTGGCGAGCAGGATCAGGGTGAGGCGCTTGGACGGCATCTTGAGGATCAGGGCCGACGCCGCATCCGGAATGTGACCAAAGCTCCAGACCAGCCGCTCCCTGGACGAGGTCTGCACGAACCAGCCGAGTCCGGTGGGCATGGTCAGACCGTTGAAGGTGGCGCCGGTCCACATCTGGTTCAGCGTGCTGGAGCTGAGGGGCACCCCGTTGTCGAGGGCCGCCTCGAAGCTGGCCAGGTCGCGGGCCGTGGAGACCATGCCGCCGGCGGCATCCAGTCCGTACGACGGGTATTCGGACTTCACGGCGCGACGGGACCGATCGATGCGGTACGGGACCGCCACCCTCGCGAGCTGGCTGTTGTAGCGCGCGAGGCGGGCCGCGTCGAACAGGCTGCGGGCCGCCTGCCCTTCGGGCCGGGCCAGGTCGAGGCCCGGAACGGACGACGTCATGGCCAGACGTTCGAGGATTTCCTCGGCGGCGGCGACGCGGAACGGCTGCCTGGTGCACGCCTCGACCACCGGCGTGAGGGCGGTGAACCTGGCGGCGTCGTAGTTGAAGCGACCTTCGGAGGCATGGGCCAGCACGTGCCGCACCGAGGCATCGTCCGGGAAGGTGGGCACCCACCGGCGGATGCCGGTATCCACCTCGTCCACCCCCAACTGGCGCCGATCGGTGCAGATGCCAATGAGCACGCCGGTCATGGCCTGCGTCACGCCGCCAATGGGATAGGGCGTGTCCGGCCTGGCGGCAATATTGTTTTCCACGTCCGCGTGGCCGTAACCCCGTTCCCATTCGACACGGCTGTTTCGTACGATCAGGGCCGACAGGCCGGGCATGCCGATCTGCTGGGCGAGCGGCTCGAGGTAGCGCTCGAAGATCTGGTAGGGCAACTCCTGGGCCGACCCCGCCGGAGCCAACAAAATGCTGGCGCCAATGGCCGCGATGACCGAAAATAGGCGGAGTTTCATTTAGTTTTCCAGTTGATCCGGATCATATCAGCCCCAATCGGTCGAATCCTGTGTTAAAGTTTGGCCGAATCTCGATTAGGTGATGAACCGAACCCGTCCGTTTTTCGTCCGAAATCTGGTCCGCGCGGCCTGCCTGCTGAGCTTGCTGGCGGTGTCCGCGGCCCCGGTGTCGGCCCAGGAGACCCTTCGCGTGCGGCCGCTCGTGCGCGACGGACAGGTGCTGGTCACCTTCACTCTTGATGGCGGGCTCACCGACGAAATGAAGGCGGTGGTCCAGAGTGGCCTCCGCACCGTGTTCACCTACACGGTCGAACTCAAGCTCAAAGTGCCGGCGTGGGTGGATCGCACCGTGGCCTCGGCCGTGGTCTCGACCAGCGTGGACTTCGACAACCTCACCCGCCGCCACACGATTTCGCAGGCCCTCAACGGCCGCGTCGAAGGCTCGTTCGTGGTGGAAGACCCGGCGCAGGTCGCGCAGATGGTCACCAACTTCGACCGCCTGCCGCTGTTCGACACCAAGCTCCTCGAAGCCAACCGCGAATACTACGTGCTGGTCCGCGCCGACGCCCGTCCGCGCAGCACCGCTGGACTCTGGCCCTGGTCCGGCACGGCCAGCGGCTCGGCGAAGTTCACGTTCCTCAAATAGCTCACTGACCGGCACATCACGTGTCACGCCTGGTCTATTCAACTGACCACGGACGCACCTGCCCGAAGTGCGGCTGGCCGATCGGCAATTGCCAGTGCAGTAAGCAGAAGGCCGGCGCCGATCAGCCGGTGCCGCCGCGCGTGGTCGCCAAGATGCGGCTCGAGAAAGCCGGCCGTGGCGGCAAGTCGGTCACGGTGGTTTACGACCTGCCGAGAAACGCCGCGTTCCTGAAAGAGCTCTGTGGAGAGTTAAAGCGCGCCTGCGGGACCGGCGGCGCCGTGCGCGAGAATACGGTGGAGATCCAGGGCGACCTGCGCGAGCGCGTGCGCGAGGTGCTGCGGAAGAAGGGCTACGCGATCAAGGGCGGCTAGCGCTGCCGACTACAGTGACCTTCCGCGCGGCGATTCGGCGCCTCGAAAGTATGGCCGCGCCCGGTCCGGCGGATTGGGCGCGAAGAAACGCCGCGAGCGTTTCCGCGACCAGGGCCTCCCCCGCCTCATTGAGGTGAGACTCGTCCGGAAAGTAAACGTTCTCGCCCATGGCGGCCCGGGCGGCGAGGGCGGGGGTCAGGTCGAGAAACGGGATGCCGGCCTCGGCGCACAACCGCTCCATCAGCTGGTTCTGGGCGAGGCGGTTGGCGAACATCCGGTCAACGTTGACGCGGCGGCCGTAGGTCTCCAGGCTGAAGCCGAACGCCGATCGCATGGCGTCTTTCGACATCGCCGCTTCCACGAGCGGCAGGTAGGCCTGGCTCTTGAACGGCACGAACATGACGACGAACGTCGCGCCGAACGAACGCGACACGGCCTGCATCTCCTTGACGGCGTCACTGGTCAATCGCCAGCCGGGCCTGGCGGCCAGTTCGTCCCGCGAGAAGTTCAGGGTGTTGAGGTAGGGCGGCATCAAGGCCCACCGCAGCCGCCGGCCCGCCACCGGCAGATCGAACCGGCCGCGGTCGAACGCCGGAGCCGCGGGGTCGGGCGCCTCGATCGGCGGCACCGGCGCGGGCGCCGCCGCCACCACGGTGCCCTGATGCGCGCCGAGCGAGCGGCGTCCGGCGCGCAGCGCGCTGACGACGAACCACGTCTCGGCGCGGCTGATGACGTCCTTGATGCGCCACCCCTGCTGCGCGCGCGTGAGCGTGCCGCCCGACCGTTGAAAAGCGTCGAACGCCTCCGCGTCGAAGATGTCGTTGCCGGCAAAAAACGCGAGTACGACGGTGCGCGGGCGATGGGGCGCGACGACGTCCTTCAGCACCAGCAGTTCCTGTTGCGGTCCGAAGCCGGCCGTGCCGTAGTTCTGCACCGGCACGCCCAGTGTGTCCTCGAGCCGCGCCGGCCATGAGGCCGCTCCCGCCATGGTCATCGCGTCGGTGAACGAATCGCCAAGCGCGGCGATGTCGAAGCGATCGCGGAGGGCGTCGTTGCGAAAGCCCTCGGCATCGGTGCGAAACGAGAACTTGTGCAGCGGGCCTGGGCGCGACGGCGGCGCGATGAACCCCATCCGCACGATGTCGCCTTCGCGCCATTCGTTCAGCGTGTCGACGCTGGCGCGCAGACGGCGTCCGTAGCGCGGCGAGTCCACCCAGTGGGGATCGCGATTGACCTCGCCGAGATCGTGGCGCTCGGCGACGATGCCGCTCGGCACGCGATCGCCGAGGGCGCGCAGGACGACCTCGGAAATGATGAGCGCCACCAGAATGCTCACGGCAGCCGCCGCGCCCTTGAGCAGGGTCAGGTGGCTGACCGCCAGGAACGAGGCCGGGTGCGGCGCCGGTCCCCGGCGGGTCGATGCCAGCCGGCAGAGCATCAGCAGCGCCACCGCCCACAGGTACGGCCACAGCGGCAGGTTGCGAACGACCCGCGGGTCCACCCAGGTGAGCGGACCATCGCTCACCAGCTCGATGGTGCCGGTGCCGGTGGGATACGCGCACGCGATCGCGGCCGGGCCGTCCACGGTGCCCTGGGCGAGCACCTTGCGGGCGGCCCCCTGGCGCCACTCGATCGCATACGTCGAGCGCGCGGCGGGACGGAGGCCGACGTGGATGGTCGAGTCCTGCCCAACCTCGGTAACAAAGGCCACACGATCCGCCCCGCGGGTCACAATGAGCGGGACCACGCGGTCGGCTTCGATGGCAAACTGCTGGGCTGCGGCTGAAGCGCCGGCGGCAGCCCGGTGATCGAGAAACAGCCGGAATGTGGGCGAATAGGCCCAGTCTTTTGCTATGAGAAGCAGCACCGCAATGAGGGTCGCGAGCAGCGCGCGCAGAATCCATGGTCGTGGCGGCGTGTCTGTTCTCATCGAGACTAGAGGACGCCACTGCAGGAGTCGTTCCATCTTGAACACACCATCGGGGGACGCGTGAAGGTGGCGGGGCGCTGGCCGGGGGTCGCTTTGATCGTGACGGCGGCCTTTGCCGTCAAGCTGGTGGTGCTCCTGCAGTTGTGGAACCACCCGCTGCTGCAGCCGCACGGTGAGCTCGACACCGCCTACTACGTCACCCTCAGCCGCCAGATCGCCTCCGAAGGTGTGTTGGCGCCCACCGGGGTGTTCGTGGTGTCGCCGCTGTATGTGTATTTCCTCGCCACCGTGTTTGCCGCCGGGGGATCCTTGCTGGCGGCGCAACTGGTCCAGATCGGCCTCGGGGCCGCGGCGGTCGGCTTGCTGTTCGCCACCGCGCGGCACTGGTTTGGCGAACGGGCCGCCCTCGCGGCCGCCGGAGTGGCGATGCTGACGGGCTTCTTCACGTTCAGCGAAGTGCTGATCCTGCAGTCGGCATTGGATCCTTTCCTCGTGGCGTGTGTGCTCTACGCCCTGACGCGCGCGATGGCGGGCGGAGGCACTTGGACGTTCGCCGCCGCTGGCGCCTCCCTGGGGTTGCTCGCGCTGAACCGACCCAATGCGCTGGTGTTCGCCGTGGCGGCGGCCGCCGCCGTGTTTGTGAGCCAATGGCGTCAGACGGCCGCGGTTCACGACGGGCGCGGGACGCGGGTCACACGCGCGGCGATGCTGCTGGTCGCCCTGCTCGCTGTACTCGCCGCCAACGCCGCGCGCAACTACGCCGTGTCAGGGCACGCCCTGGTGATTGCCTCACACGGCGGGCTCAATCTCTACATCGGCAACCACGATCGCGCCGACGGCACCTACACGCCGGTACCGGGCATCACGCCATCGATCGCGGGACAGGTCCGTGATTCGACCCGCGTTGCGGAGTCGAGCACGGGTCGAACGCTTTCCCCCAGCGAGGTGTCCAACCACTTCGCCTGGCGGGCCATCGACTGGGTCACCGAACATCCAGCCGACGCGCTCCGCCTGTCGTTACGCAAGATCGGGATTCTGCTCAACCGCGTGGATGTGCCCCTCAACTTCAGTTACGCCTATTACGCGCGCGAGCCATTCTCGTTGCTCCGCGTGCTGGCCATCGGTCCCTGGCTGATTCTCCCATTCGGCCTGGTCGGGCTGTTCTGGCCGCAATTGCGCGCGCACCGCCGCGGCTACTGGATCTGGGCCATGTTCGTCCCGGTGTACGGAGCCGCGGTGATCCTCTTCTTCGTGTCGGACCGCTATCGCATGCCCATGCTCGTGCCCTTGTGCGCGACGGCCGGCGCCGCGCTGGTCCGTTTCTTTGACCTGGTGCGCGCTCGCCAGGTGCTTTCGCTTCTGCGACCCGCCGGCGCCGTGGCGATGGCCGCGCTGGTCGTGTTCGCCGATCTCGGCCTCGACAATGGGATGGGCGGCGAGCAGACGCGCAAGGCGGTCTGGCTCGTCGAGCAAGGGTCGTTCGACGAAGCCCGCCGATACGTCGCACAGATCTCGAACGAACATAGTCATCCTGGGGTGTTGCGGTTCAGTGTCGGGCAGGCGCTGCTCGATGCCGGGCGCCACGGGGACGCGGCTGATCTCCTGGCCGAAGCCATCACGATCGACGGCCCGCGACCCGCCATCCGGCTGGCGTTGGGAGAAGCGCTGGTCGGTAGCAGCCGGGCGGCCGAGGCCGTGGCGCACCTGGAAGCGGCCTACGACAGCGGCCACGACGTCAGTGTCGCCGGGCCGCTGCTCGTGCGTGCGCTCATCCTGGCGGGCCGGCCAGACGACGCCGTCAGGCGGATCGCGATCATGCCGGCGTCGGTCGCTGGAGATTCCGCGGAGGTCGCGCTCGACTTCGGGACGCTGGCGCTCGAGCGCGGTGCCATGGTTGAGGCGTTCCGCTGGCTGCAGGTCGCGGTTGAGCGGGCACCCGATCGGGCCGAGGCGCACGAGAAGCTGGGCCTGGCGATCTTCCTGCAGGGTGATCCGCAAACGGCCATCGCGCACCTCGAGCGCGCGATCCGCCTGGATCCGGCGCGGGCCAGTGCGCATCTCAATCTCGCCGCGCTGTACGCCGAACTCGGCAGGTTTGCCGAGGCCCGCGGCCGGGCGGCGGAAGCGCTTCGCCTCGACCCGGCCGAGCCGCGCGCGGCGGAACTCCTCAAGGCGCTCCCGAAGTAGCTGCCCTGGCGGGTTTGGCGGTAAGATCCAGTCGCGCGGATTGCTTTTGAAACGGGAACCACCATGCGTCGGTCGGAGGAATTTTGTTCTGCATCGACAACGACCCCACAGGTCTCGTCGATGCCTACCCCACGGGAGAAATGCGCCATGACAAGGCTTACGCGATTCGGAATGCTCGTGGTCGTCGCCATGATGGCGGGCGTGCTCGCAGCGGAGGCGCAGACCACGGGCGGCAGTCTGCGAGGCTACGTCAAGGACGACCAGGGCGGGGCACTGCCTGGTGTCACGGTGACCGCCAAGAGCCCCGACATGATCCAGCCGGCGTCCGGCATCACCGACGGCACCGGTTACTACCGCCTGATTAACCTGCCACCGGGCGAGTACGCGATCACCGCGGAACTGGCGGGGTTCTCGACGTTCGTGCGCGACGGAATTCTGCTGCGCGCGGCCGTGAATTTCCAGGTCGATATCACGATGAAGCTCGGCACGCTGTCCGAGACCATCACCGTGTCGGGCGACTCGCCCATGCTGGAGGTTAGCAAGCCGGGCAACGTGCTGAACATCGACGGCGAGTTCCAGAAGGCCATGCCGCTGGCCGCCCGGCGTAACTGGACCGACTTCCTCGAGCAGACGCCCGGCGTCCACTCCCGGCCGTTTGACGATGGCAGCGGGCGATCGGTCTACTTCGGTCACGCCACCGAACACTTCGCCCATGTCGTGCAGCTCGAGGGCATGCAGGCGGGCAACTACAACGACTTCCAGCTCACCTACGTGCAGATGGGCTCGGACATGATTCAAGACACCCAGGTCAAGACGGGCGGGGCCGACGCCGGCACGCCGATGGGGACCGGGCTGGCGATCAACGTGATCACCAAGAGCGGGGGCAACACCTTCAAGGGCACCGCCGGCTACGCGTACCAGCCGCTCCGCTGGAGCGGCGACAACACCTCGCACAGGACGGAATTCGCCCTGACCGGGCCGCTCGCCACCTACTCGACCTGCCCGGACAAGAAGTGCGTGTCGACCGGCGGCACGCCGGTGCAAGCTGACATCGGCCAGTTCGATGGTTCGCTCGGCGGGCCGATCGTGAAGGACCGCGCCTGGTTCTTCGGCTCGTTCCGCAAGTCAGCGGTCGAGACCCAGATCAGCCGGAACTCGAAGAACGTGGGCGACATCCAGTCGTTCTACCCCAACTCCACGTTGTTCCCCCAGCAGATCAAGGGCTACCAGCCCTACGTCAAGGTCACCACGCGCGTCGGCGCCAGCCACGAGTTGTCGGGGTTCTTCCAGCGCGATCGCACCCACGGCCAGAGCAACTGGGCGTACTTCTTCGACCCCATCAACGTGTATTCGAATGGCGGCAACGTCTACAGCGGGAAGCTCACCTCGACGTGGGGCCAGCGACTGACGACCACGTTTTCGGCCGGCTACAACAACAAGAGCGGCAACGACAACGACACTTACGAAGCCTTTGGGTTCGACGCCAAGGGGCCGAACATCGCCGTCTATGACGGCACCCGGATCTCCAGCGGCCTGATCACGGGCAACGCCCTCATCCTCGAGGGCGGCAACAACCAGACCCGGACCTTCGTGCCCGCCTCGCTGTACCTGATTCGCGGCGACATGACCTACTACCAGGAAGGCTGGATGGGCTCCCACGAGTTCGGGACCGGGTTCTTCCTCGAACCGCAGAACATCTACGATCAGCGGACCGATTACACCAACGACGGGTTCTTCCGGGAGTACCGGACGGCGGTGGACTACGCCAATCCGTCGAGGGGCACCGTGCCGTATCGGCGCGACTACGCCACGCCGATCAGCCTGCAGACGCGGCAGGCCCGCGACCGCAACTACGCGTTCTACGCGCAGGATAGCTGGAAGCCGAACGCCCGGCTGACGGCGAACCTCGGGATACGGTTCGACTACGTCAAGCGCGTGGACGAGGTGAAGGGCATCACGCGGCAGAACTCCTGGACGGTGCAGCCACGCCTGGGAGCGACCTACCTCCTGACCGAGGATGCCAAGAACGTCCTGCGCGCCGGTTTCGCCCGCCTGGGCGAACAGGTGATGGGCCGCGACGGCGTCACGATTTTCGGCGCCGACGACACGGTGTCGTCCCGCCGGGAGTACGACAACAATCTCAACGGCGTCTGGGGCGAGCCGGGGGAGACCGTGCTCGCGCCGGCATCGACGAAGGCACTGGCCGCGCAGCAGATCGCGCCCGGCCTGCATCAGCCGTACATCGACGAGTTCATCGTCGGATTCCGGCGGCAGTTCGGCTGGCAGATTGGCCTGGATGTCGGCTACATCAACCGCGCCTACAAGGACATGTGGGCGAACATCGACATCAACGGCATCTATCCCGCCGGACCCGGCCTCCCGTTCCTCGGCTTCGGCAAGGTCGACCCCAACCAGGGGCAGGTCTTGCAGCAGACCAACAACACATGGAGCCAGCTCAAGTACCAGGCGCTTGAAGTGACCATGACGAAGAACATGTCGCAGGGGTTCCAGCTCATTGCCGGCTTCAACCGGCAGTGGCACAGGATGGACGGCACGTGGAACCCGACCGACCCGGCCCGGTTCGTGCAGCCGGACCACTTCGCCAACAACGCCAACCTCTACATGCCGCGCGGCAACAACGACGGCAACTCGCTGCCCGATACGGGCAACGCCCTGAGCTACGGCCCGACGTGGATGAAGTACCGCGCGAACTTCGGCGGCGTCTGGCAGGCGCCCTGGGGCATCAACGTGGCCGGCAACCTCACGGTGCAGGCGGGCCCGTGGTCGGGATCGCCGTTGTATCAGTTGTCAGCAACCGATCCCGACGTCGTCAAGTACGGGCCGGCGACGTTCACGCTCGCCAACGGATCCACGGCCGCCAACCCGCTCAGAACGCGCAACCGCTACGTGTTCAGCGACCGCGGTGAAGGTCAGGTTCAGGCGCCGACCATCACAACGGCCGGCTTGAAGCTCGGCAAGATCCTGAAGTACCAGCGCTACCAGGTCGAGATCGCGGCGAACATCTACAACCTGTTCAACGGTGGCAACTACACCCAGTACAACTACAACAGCGCCTACCAGAGCTGGAGCTCGAACTTCCTGCTGATGGCCAACCAGCAGCCGGCGCGCGCGTTCCAGTTGACGGTGGTCGGCCGGTTCTAGGTTTCA
>CAYHCX010000036.1:0-15847 GCA_964355095.1 uncultured Acidobacterium sp. | reverse complement strand
CCAGCAGCCGGCGCGCGCGTTCCAGTTGACGGTGGTCGGCCGGTTCTAGGTTTCACCGGACAGTTCGAAACGTGAAGTCGCGGCCGGGGTCTCGTGGCCCCGGCCGCTTTTCGTGTGCGGCAGGACATCCTGCCCGGCGGCGGGTGCCGGGTTGACACGCCAAGGATGGTGGGCACGGCGCTCGCCTCGGCGTTCCCAATCTGGTGGTTCGGGTGGTGAGCCGGCGCTACAAAAACGGCGCGGCGCGCTTCACCAGCTCCTCCAGGCCCGGCTCCTGCAAATTGCGCGGCTGGCCCGGGTGGATGACGGCGACCTGGCAGCTCTCCGCCGCTTCCACGATCTGCGCGTAGGTGCCGGCGGTGACGTCGGCGATGTACGCCTGCTTGTTGCGGTCGTAGGCGAACATCTTGCTGTTGATGGTCGTGCACTCGTTGCAGGTTGAGCAGCGCACCGTCTCGATGTAGGCCTCGTCCGGCGATCGGTCCGGTCCCTGCACCGCCGGCGCGCTCATTACGACCTCCCCGGCCGCAACGGCCACCGCCGCGGTCGGCGCGGTCGGCGCCAGCGCCTCCGGCGGCGCGCCCTCGTTCCAGGCCCGGCGCTCGCGCGCGAGCAGCGCCTCCGCGTGCGAGTTGTGAATCCCGCCGAGCTCCTGCAGGCTGTGCCACATCTCGCGGCAGCGGCGCGCTTCCCTGATCAACCGTTCATCCACGATCACCTTGTGCAGCGTGTCGCGGCTATCGACCATCAGCAGGCTGGGGACCGTGTCGGGCAGCCCGTTGCGCTCGCGCGACAGCGATTCGTCCACCGCGACCAGATGGCCGTTCCACCGCTCCCGCGGCACTCTCGCCAGGTGCCGGGCGTAGCGGCGGTCGCTGGCGACGAAATCGACCGCCGTGAAGGCCAGGTCGGCCGACACCCTCTGGTGCTGTTCGTCCTCGTAGGCAAAGCGCTGGATCGGCCAATCGAGGTCCCGCTGCGGGTTGGCGTCGAGACAGAAGCGCGCCGCCCAATTCGTGCCCGCCGACGGGTCGTAGGCAAACGCCGGGAACGCCCGCGACTCCATCGCCGCCGCCGCCACCAGGTACGGCGGCAGGCCGGACGCCGCTCCGCTCGCGCCGGAAAAGACGCTGAACAGGGCGGGCCCTCGGCACTGCAGCCCGCGAAGCAGGTGGTCGCGAAACCGGAGCAGGTTCGAACTGCTCGACTGCAGCACGTAGGCGTCGTTCAAGCCCATCGCCATGCTGGCGATCTGCCGATTGCGCATGCCGGCGGTCAGCGCGCCTTGTCCGTCCGGCGACTCTTCGAGGATATCGTCGATCTGCAGCAGGACTTTGATGGGCAAGCCGGAGGAGAGAATCTCCATGAGGCGCGCATGTTCGGCCGCGGTCAGTTGCCCGGCGTTGAGGCATGCCAGGTAGTCGGGGAACCAGGCCAGGTCCTGCGGGTCGAGCCCGTTCGCGCCGAACTCGTCAAAGAGAGCGTCGTGCCTGGACTCCCGGTACTGTCCGTCGATCTCGAGTTCGGCAATGGCGATGGCCTTGGCGAGGGCGATGACCGCCGGCATCCGCTTGCGGTAGGCGTCGAGCGCCTCGCCGCAGCTGCCAAAGACAAACGTGCAGGGCCCGCCGTCCGGATCGACGCCGGCATCGCGCTCGGGCAGGAACGCCCGCGACGTCAGCACCGCGAGGTGCTGGCAGATCCGCTTGCGGCGGCCCTCCGGGATCCCCTCGCCCGTGCTCGCGCTGGCCAGCACGCGCGACATCGCGTTGAAGTCAAAGGCATCGCTGAACCCGTTGCCGACCGAGGCCTTCAGGTGCCCCGCATCGCGGCGCGCATCCGAGCGCTCGAAGTCGGCCTTGAGAATGTCCGACAGCTTCAGCACCAGCCGATCGAGTTTCTGGTGGAAGGCCACGGCCTGGCGCGCTTGCACCGCGCTGAACACATGACGCAGCAGGCGCGCCGGCAAGCCCGCGTCGCAATCGATCACGTCGCCGTCAACCGTGATCGCGGCGCGCACGCGCCGCAGGCTGTCGGCGACGGACGGCTCCGCGGCCGGTGCCAGCCGGCCGGCGGCCTCGTCCCAGAGCGCCGACAGCCGCCCAGTCGCACCGCCCGAGGCCAGGGCGCGAATGTCGCGCTCGATGCGCAGGGCATGTTGCCGGATGCGCTCGCCGTCGCCGCCCGCGGCGGTGGCGGCGATCGCGTCGTCGATGATGCCGGACAGCGACTGCACCAGCGGACCGTCGTCACGAGGGTGCGCGAGCACCAGCGGGAAGTCGTAGCGCAGCCCGGTGAGATCCCGATATCCGGCAAACAGCGCCGGGCGCAAGTCCAGCCCCTCGACCGCGCCCAGGTGCTCACTTGAACGGCTGCCGGTCAGAAAGAACGCGATGTCCGCGTGAGTCGCCGCTGCCATGGTTACACCCCCACGCCCGCTTCTCGTGGCCACACCGTGTGCTTATCCAGTTCGGCGTTGAGCCCCGCCCTGGTCACGTCGGCCGTCCGGAGCTTGTCCGAGCGCAGCAGGTCCTCGTAGCACGGCACTTCGGGATTGCGGTACAGAATCCCGACCGGCACGACGTCGTGACTCGACGCGACCTCCCGCGCCCGGTTGATGTCCGACGGGTCGTGCTCCACCTGGTTCTTGTAGACCTTGGCCAGGCCCGCTCGCAGCGGCAGGCCGTTGGCGTGGTAAAGCAGTTGCACGCGGTTCGGATCGTGCAGCCACGGGTCGAGGATCTTCGGCATCCACTCCGGGCAGCGCTGGATGATGCGCACGAACGACAGGCCCTTGTGGTGATAGGCCGCGGTCACGATGTCGAAGAGCACCTCGGGCACCCAGTCCACCGCCTGCGCCACAAACGACACGTTCTGCACGCCGAGCGTGACGGTCAGGGGATTGAGGGCCTCCAGGTAGCTGCCGCGGGGCGTGGTGTTGGTCCGGGTGCCGACCGGCGAGGTCGGCGACGCCTGTTTCTTGGTGAGGCCGTAGACCTGGTTGTCGTGCAGGAACACCGTGAGGTTCATGTTGTAGCGGATGGCATGAATCCAGTGCGCGGCGCCGATGCTGCAGCAGTCGCCGTCGCCGGTGTTGACGAACACCGTCAGGTCGGGCCGCGCCATCTTCACGCCTTCGGCGATCGGCAGCGCGCGGCCGTGAATGCCGTGGAAGCCGTAGGTCTTCATGTAATGCGGCAGGCGGCTCGAGCAGCCGATCCCGGACACGAACACGGTCTTCTCCGGCCGCAGGCCCTGGTCCCGGCATAACCGCTGGACGGCGGCGAGAATGGCGTTGTCGCCACAGCCCGTGCACCAGCGCGGCACGCCGCTCTGGTAGTCCTCGATCTCATGGCGCTCGTCGCACATCTGCAGCAGGCATTCGGTCGCCGACATCGGGCTCATGGCGTGGCCACCTTTCCCGGCACCCGAGCGAGCTGGTCGCTGACGGCCCGGCGAATCGTGCTGGGCCTGATCGGCTGGCCCCTGACCTCACTGAAGCAATCCACATCCACCAGGTAGCGCGCGCGCAACAGCATGGCCAGCGCCGAATAACGGCGGTTGGTCTCGTCGATGATGGCGTCCCCGGGGCGGTCGCTCCAATTGCTTTCGATGGTCATGACCTGTTCGAAGCCCTGCATGACCTCCTTGATCCCCGGTGGCAAGGGCTGCAGGAACCGGAGGTGCATGGACGACACCTTGTGGCCCTCGGCGCGCATCGACCCGACTGCTTCCTCGATGGCGCCCTTGGTGCTGCCCCAGCCGATCACCAGGAGATCGCCCGTGGCATCGCCGACGACCGGCGGCGGCGCGAGCGTCTTCTGCAGCGCCGCCAGTTTCAGGCTCCGCGCGCGCAAGGCCTGCTCGTTGCTGTCGGCGTCGTAGGCGACGTGGCTGTCGCGGTCGTGCGCCAGCCCGGTCAGCGTGTGCATGCCGCCTGGCTGCCCCGGGATGAACCGGCGGGCAAGGCCCGTGATGTCGTCCCAGTCGTAGGGCCTGGCCCCCTCTGGCACGGGGCTCTGGTCCACGGGCGGCGCCATCCAACTCTCGCTGAACACCGGCCGCGGGAACGGCTGCTGCGAAGTGGCCAGCGTGGCGTCGGACAAGACCACCACCACCATGTTGAAGGTCTCGGCGATCCGGCGCGCGGTGATGATGGAATAGAAACAGTCTTCGATGGTGGCCGGCGCCATGACCACCTTCGGCGCGTCGCCATGGCTGCCGAAGATCGCCGTCATCAGGTCGCCCTGCTCGGTCTTGGTCGGCTGCCCGGTGCTGGGCCCGCCGCGCTGGACGTTCACCACCACCAGCGGGATCTCGCCCATCACCGCCAGCCCGATGCCCTCCTGCTTGAGCGAGAACCCCGGGCCCGAGGTGATGGTGACGGCGCACTTGCCGGCATAGGACGCGCCGATGGCGAAGGCGCAGGCCGCAATCTCGTCTTCCGCCTGGTGGACGATGCCGCCGACCTTCTCGAAGACCTCCGACAGGTAGTGCGAGGCCGAGGTGGCGGGCGTGATGGGATACATCGCGCAGATCTCCATTCCCGAAGCGAGCACGCCCAGCGCCAGCGCGGTGTTGCCGTTCACCACGATCTGCGGCTCGGTCGAGCGGATCGCTGGAATGTGGTAACTGAAGTCGAGGTTGGTGCCCGCCCATCGATGGCCGGCTTCGAGCAACGCGAGGTTCGCGTCGACGACGCGCTGATCCTTCTTGCCAAACGTCTGCACCACCTGATCCGCCGCGAGCTTCAGATCCAGGCTGTAGATCCGGCACAGCATGCCCAGCGCGAACATGTTCTTGCCACGCCGCGCGTCCGCGACCAGCGTGCGGCACTCCTGCTCCATCGGGATTTCGCGCACACGGTAGCCCGCCGCCACCAGCCGATCGTGGGTTTCGACGTAGGCCGCGGCGACCTGCGGGTCGGCGTGGCGGCGCCACATGTCCTCGATCAGGATGATGCAGTTGGGCTTGAGTTCCCTCGCCCGCACCCGCCCGAGCAGGACCTGCTCGTTGAAGGCCACCACCAGGTCGGTCTCGTCGCCGCCGTTGGTCACGGGCCCGGATCCGATGCGGATGCGAACGCCGCTGGCGCCCGCCACGCTCCGCGCCGGCGGACGGATCTCGGCGGGGATGATCTCGGTGGTCCAGACGCCGTTGCCCATCTGCGCCGCGATCGAGCCCAGCGACTGGCCGCACTTCTGCGCGCCTTCACCCGAATCGCTGATGATCTCGACGATGTGTTCCTTCAGCGTGACCAAGTTTCCTCCAGATGACGTGAACAGGAGATCAAGAGGTCAAGAGAACGTCTTTGAAAATTCAACTCTTGAACTCCTGATCTCCTGTTTCTAGCCAACGCGCACTCGTACGAAGTTGCGTTCCCGCGTGTCAATGCCGAACAACGTGCCGGTTTCATCCCGATAGCGACGCCCGGGATCGCGGATGCCGAGGTACGCCTTCATGCTGCGCGCGGCCAGGCGGCCCGCGCCCATGGCCTCGATCACCGTCGCCGCGCCGGTGACGATGTCGCCGCCGGCGAACACGCCCGCTACCGATGTGGCGAGCGTCCCGTCGGTGGCGATATAGCCTCGCGGGTTGAGCGCGAGCGAGGAGGTCTGGCCCATGATCGGATTGGCGTTGGTGCCGATCGCGTAGACAACCAGGTCGGCGTCGAAGTCGAACTCGCTGCCGGCCACTGGAACCGGACGGCGCCGGCCCGACTGATCCGGCTCGCCCAGCTCCATGCGCGCGCAGCGCAGGCCGCGCACGTTGCCGCTGCCGTCGTCGAGGACCGATACCGGGCTGGTCAGCCAGTGGAACTCGACCCCTTCCTGTTCGGCATGATGCAGTTCCTCCGCCCGGGCCGGCGCCTCCGTGCGCGATCGGCGATAGATGCAGTGCACTTTCTCCGCGCCCAACCGGAGGGCTACCCGCATGGCGTCCATCGCCGTGTTGCCCGCGCCGACGACAGCGACACGCCGCCCAATCGGCAAGGGCGTGTCGTAGGTGGCGTCCCGGGCCCGCATCAGATTGCAGCGCGTCAGCAGCTCGTTGGCCGAGAGCACGCCGTTCAGCGAATCCCCCGGGATGCCGAGCATGGTCGGATACCCGGCGCCGACGCCGACAAACACCGCGTGGAAACCCATTTCATCGATCATCTGCTCGATGGTGAACAGCCGTCCCACCAGCGTGTTGCACTCGAAGTTGACCCCGAGCTTCTTCAGGTTTTCGATCTCGGCGTCGATCACCGAGTTGGGGAGCCGGAAGTCCGGAATGCCGTACTTCAGCACGCCGCCCGCTTCATGGAAGGCTTCGTAGACGGTGACGTCGCACCCGGCCTTGGCCATGTCGGCCGCGCACGCCATGCCGGCCGGTCCCGATCCGACAATGCCGACCTTGAACCGGCCCGGCTCGATGTGGGGAATGTTGACCCAGCCTTCTGCGATCGCCGTGTCGCCGACGAACCGCTCGAGCCGTCCAATCGCGACGGCCTCCAGCGATTCGCCCACCGTGCAGACGCCTTCGCACTGGCTCTCCTGCGGACACACTCGCCCGCAGACCGACGGCAGCAGGTTGGTGTCGGTGATCACGTCGTAGGCGCCGCGCAGGCTGCGTTCGCCGATCTTCTTGATGAACCCGGGGATGTTGATGCCGACCGGGCAGCCGGCGATGCAGGGCTCATCCGGGCAGTGCAGGCAACGCTCTGATTCGCGGAGCGCCTCCTCCAGCGTGTAGCCACGGGCCACTTCCTCGAAGTTCCTCGCCCGCGCCTCTGGATCCTGCTCGCGCATCGGCGTGCGCGCTTGCGGGATGTTACGGATGGTCCTTTTCGTCGCCATTTGATTCCACTCGATCGTCTGTGGATATCCGGCTTTAGCCGGATTTCCACCTATCCTCCGAGCGCGTCGTTGTCTGGCAGTTCGAGCAACTCGCTCTGCTCGGCGCTGCCACGGGCCAGCGCGTCGAGGGCGCTCGGACCGACCTGCCTGGTCATGCGGCAGCTCTCGGACCAGCGCTCCTGCGCGGCCTGCTCCACCGTCGTATAGCGCCGCAGGCGGACCATCAAGTCGTCGAAATCGACCTGGTGGCCGTCGAAGTCCGGTCCATCGACGCAGGCGAACTTCACCTGCCCGCCGACCTTGACCCGGCACCCGCCGCACATCCCGGTGCCGTCCACCATGATCGGGTTGACGCTGACGATGGTCTTGATCTGGCGCGCGCGGGTTGCCTCGGCGCACGCCCTCATCATCACCGGCGGGCCGATGGCGACGAGTTCGTCGATATCGGCGTGGCGGTCAAGCGCCACCTTGATGCCGTCGGTGATCAGGCCCTTGATGCCCGCCGAACCGTCGTTGGTGCACAGGATGAGTTCGTCGCAACAGGCGGCAAACTTGTCGCGCCAGAACACGAGGCCCTGGGTGCGGAACCCGAGGACCGCGATCACATACGCGCCGCTGTCCTTGAAGCCCCGCGCCTGCGGAAAGATCGGCGCCACGCCCAGGCCGCCGCCCACGCACACCACCTTCCTGGCCTTGGTGGTCGGGCTGGGAATGCCCATCGGGCCGACCAGCGCGTGGAGGGACGTCCCGACCCGGCATTCCTGCTGCATTTGCCTGGTGGTTTTGCCGACGGCTTGAATGACCAGTGTGATGGTGCCCTTGGTGCGGTCGAAATCCGCAATGGTGAGCGGGATCCGCTCGCCGTGGGCGTTGAGCATGACAATGACGAATTGCCCGGGCCTGGCGGCCTTGGCCATCAGCGGATGGCGCACCTCGATCAGGTAAGTGACGTCGGAGAAGTCCTCTCGTGCCACGATCTCGAAGCTGGCCATGTCACCCGCCTATGCCTCCAGCATACCCTTCCGGGCGATGGCTGAACATCCCTGTCGCAGAATAGCGGATGGGCGGCCAGCCGGGTCGCCCACGCGGGCGATCGCGAACCCCGCCCACGAAGGCCGCCGATCGCTTAGGATCCCTCCACGGAAGGACGGAGGCATGCACCTTTCAGATCGCTCGATCACCCGGCGTCAGTTCGCCGCCAGCGTTGGCGCGGGGTCGCTCCTGCTCACCGGCCGGCCTGCGTTCGCCCAAGACACCGCCGGCGAAGGCGCCGGCGTCTACCGGCGGTCGATCGTCATCGACGCGCTCGCCAATCCCGGTTCAATGAACGTGTCGTGGCCGCCGCGCGGCCCGCTGTCGCCGAAACAACGTGAGGCGATCGCGTCCTCCGGGATCACGGCCATCAACGTCACCGTCAGCGGCGACACCTTCGAGGCAACGACGCGCACCATCGCCCTGTGGCAGGGCGAAGCCGACCGCTATCCGGCCCTCCTCTCCGTCGTTCGCCGTCACGCCGACATCGAACGGGCCAGGAAGGACGGCACGCTCGGGCTGATCCTGGGCTTTCAGAACACCGAAATGCTGGAGCGGGATCTGTCGCGCCTGGACGTGTTCCACCGGCTGGGTGTGCGAATCATCCAGCTGACCTACAACGATCGCAACCTCATCGGCGACGGCTGCCTGGAACCGGGCAATGCGGGCCTCAGCGCCTTCGGCCGTCAAGTCGTCGCCCGCATGAACACGCTGGGCCTCGCCGTCGATCTGAGCCACTGCGGGACCGAGACCACGGCGGATGGGATTGCCGCCTCCACCAAGCCGCCCCTGATCACGCACAGCGGCTGTCGCGAGGTCTACCGGCATCCGCGGAGCAAGGAAGATCGCGAGCTCAAGGCCATGGCCGACAAGGGCGGCGTGGTGGGCATCTACTTCATGCCGTTCATCGGACCGGGCACGGGTGCGCCCTCCGTGGAGATGCTGATGCGCCAGATCGATCACGCGCTCAAGGTGTGCGGCACGGACCACGTGGGCATTGGGAGCGATCTGAGTACCGCGCCGATCGACGAAACGCCCGAATACCTGCGCGAGGCGAAGGCCTTTGTCGACGGCCGTATCTCACGCGGGATTTCGGCGCCAGACGAATCGCGACCGCTCTTCATCCCGGAGCTGAACCACTCGCGGCGCATCGAGGGCGTGGCGCGGGGGCTCCAGCAGCGGGGGCATCCGGCGGCCGTCATCGAGAAGATTATCGGCGGCAATTTCCACCGGGCGTTCAAGGAGATTTGGACGCTCTAGCTGAGAAACAGCGAATCACTTTGCCGTGCGCGGCGCCCGAATGCCCCGGCCGGGACGCGCGGCGGTGAGCGTCCCGCCGTCCACCACGACCTGCCCTCCCACGATGACGAAGGGGATGCCTGCGGACGGAATCGAGGCGTCTTCGTAGGTCGCGCGATCGCTGACCGCGGCGGGATCGAAAATCGTCAGGTCGGCGTCGGCGCCGGCGCGGATGCGGCCCTTGGCAGCCATCGCCGGCACGCGCCGCTCGAGGCGACGCGCGGGATCCAGCGTCATCTTCTGCAGCGCGTCCAGGAGGCCCATCGACCGCTCCTCGCGAACGTACTTGCCGAGCACCCTGGCGAAGGTTCCCGACGTGCGGGGATGACCGCGGCCCTTCTCGATGAAGCCGTCGCTGGCGATCATCGAGAGGGGGCTCGTAATGGCCACGCGCGTCTGGGCCTCGGACCGGCCGTGGATGATCACGGTGCCGCCGGCGGCGCGGGCCTTGCCGAACGTGGCGCGAGTGAGGCGTTCCCCGGTGGACACGAGCTGGTGCAGCGCGAACCGTTCGTCGGGCCAGTCTTGCCAGTCGTCGAAGAGCGCCGACTGAATTTCCGTCATGCCGGCGCCGTACGGGTAGGCCTCCGTGCTCACGTCCTGTCCGCTCTCCCGGGCGGTCCGGATCAGCGACAGGAACGCGTCGAGATCGTCGCCGCCGGAGGAGTTCACATGCACGACGTGCAGGGCCGCACCGGCCGACTGGGCCGCGGCGATCGTTTCCTTCAGGCCGTCCACGCCGCCGCGCATGTGGATGTGCGCTGACGCGCCGCCGGACGCCGCCACGCGGAACATGCGCTCGATCTCGGCGATCGGCGCGCCGGGCGTATAGGCGCTGCCGAAGCCCACCGCGACGGCTCCCTGCGCGAGCCCCTCACGCAGAATCGTCTCGATCGCCGCCATCTGCTGTTCGTCGGCGCGGCCGCTGCCACCGACGCCCGCCGGCAACAGCCCGGTGCCGGGGTCGCCGAGCACCTTCATGCGCGCGGGAATGTGCCCCACCGACACGCCGTGGTTCACGAGTTGTCCGCTCGCGCGCGCGGCGTACCACGCGTCCACGCCGGCCGTGCCCACTTCGAGCTCGAAGGCCGAGGTCACGCCGTCGCGCACCATCATGGCGTAGGACTCTTCCTGTTGCCCGTGCTCGTGCAGGTCGATGAAGCCAGGGGCCACCACGTGATTCGCGGCGTCGATGACGCGCGTGCCCTGAAGCGGCGTCTCGGAGATGGCCTCGATCCGTCCGCCGCGAATGCCCACGTCGCGCACGCCGTCGAGCCGCGATTCGGGGTCGATCACGCGGCCGTTAGCCACGACCAGGTCGTAGGCGGGCGCGGGCGGCGGGCCCGCGCACGCCGCCGTGGCGACAATGACGGGCAGGAATACCTGGGCAACTCGCGTCGCGAGTGAAACGGTCATCGCATGGGTCTCCCGCATGGCGTTTGTGCTCGATGGGGCAGGTCCCGGGTATCAGCGTGGGCGCGGGAGGCGCGGCACAGTGAGAGGACCGGTCTCCAGCACCTTGCTCCAGATCCTCCGCCCCACCGCGTCGGCTTCCCGGATGATGCTGTCTTCATCC
Source organism: uncultured Acidobacterium sp. (assembly GCA_964355095.1). Classification (GTDB taxonomy): domain Bacteria; phylum Acidobacteriota; class Vicinamibacteria; order Vicinamibacterales; family UBA2999; genus 12-FULL-67-14b. The sequence goes on along the minus strand of CAYHCX010000036.1, from coordinate 5,101 downwards.
ATCGTCAGGACCTTGCCCTTGCGCATGACGAACTGACCGTCAACCATGACCGACTCGATGTCGGCCGGGTGACCGCTGTGGATCCACGCCGAGACGATGCGGCCCGCCGGCACGAGGTAGGGGCGCAGGGTGTCCACGACCAGCAGGTCCGCTTTCTTCCCCACCTCGAGCGAGCCGAGGCGTTTTTCCTGGTTCACGGCTCGAGCGCCGCCTTCCGTGCAGTCGGCGAGGATGTCTTCGGGCTGCGGCAGCAGGCCGGGCCGCTCGTCCACGCGCCGGACTCGTTCGGTCAGCAGTGCGATGCGCATCACTTCGAACACGTCGGTGGTGTTGTTGTCGGTGCCGAGCGCAATCGGGCATCCCGCCGCTCGCAGCGCGGGAATGGGCGGAATGACCCCCCGGTTCGCGGCCATGCCGGCCTGGTGGGAAATGATGGTGCGGGAACGGCCAAGCAAGGCGATCTCGGCCGCGTCGACATACCGGGCGTGCGCCGCGAACAGCCGGGGACCGAGGAAGCCGTGCCTGTCGAGATACGCCGCCGGCCGCAGCCCATGGAACTTCTGCATGAACTCGAACTCGGGCGTGCTCTGGTTCAAGTGGATCGTGTAGCCGAGATCGTGTTTCCCGGCGAACGCGCGGATCGCCTGCAGCAGCTCGGGCGATGAGGTCTCGGTCAGCGCGGCGGCCGGGAACACGCTGATGCGCCCCTGGTTCTTGCCGTGCCAGGCGGAGAACAAATCGTTGATGCGCTGCATGCCCTCGTCTCGGAGCCTGGCCGAGAACGTCGGCGCGACACTCTTGGCGAGTCCCTCCGGAGACATCGGGCCGGCCACGTTCTCGCTATCGCGGACGGCTTCCGCGAACACGCAGCGCAACCCGGACTGCGCCAGCGCCGCGGCGCTGCGGCTGATGTTCGCGACGTTTTCAACGATGGTCGTCGTGCCGGTCCTGATCGCTTCGAGCGCGGCGACGGTGACCATCAGCGTGGCCTCTTCTCCTTGGAGGAGGCTGGCGGGCTGGATGGCCAGGCGCGCCGAGTTGGGGAAGCCGAAGTCTTCGTTGAAGCCACGCTGGAGCACGGCCCCCATGTGGGCGTGACAGTTAATCAGTCCCGGGAAGAGCGCCTTACCCCGTCCGTCGTAGACCTCGGCCCGCGGATAGGTCTTGAGGATCTGATCGGTCGGACCAATCGCCACGATCGTGTCGCCCTGCACGGCGAGCGCGACGTCGTGCTGGACGGCATCGGCGTTCGCCACGGTGGTGTGCGAGAAGACGACCGTCGTACTCGGCGGCCCCTGCGCCTGAAGACCGCCTTGCTCAAGAAGCAGCGCGGCGGCGCCGGCGCCCGCGCCGGCGAGCAGTTCACGACGACTGAGGCTGTTAGATGAGCCCGGCATAGGTGACCTCGTCAGCATAGTAACCCTTCCTGGCCTCTTCTCGGCCCGGGCTTTACGCGTGCCAACCATTTTCTTGCCTGGACCCTGGTCGCGCTCTGCGAGACCCATCCCTCCATCGAGGGCTTCTGCGTCGTCCTTCGCGATGTGCTCCACCTGTCGGTCGTTTGGCGACGTGCGGTATGCTCTCGCAGACAGGAGAGGGGCCGGCATGCTCGTGTTCGTCAGCGATCTGCATTTGACCGACGAGAGTTTTCCTCCGGCCATCCCGGTTCCGCGACTGACCGACGCGGTGACCGTCTTGTTCGAGCAGGCGAAGGCTCGAGGCATCAAGCGGGCGCAGCTGGTCTTGCTCGGGGATATCTTTGAGATCATCAAGTCGCCGAAGTGGCTGGCCGACGACCTCCGTCCGTGGGACTCCCCGGCCACCGACGCGCACCGTGATCGGGTTGAGGCGATCTTTGACTCGATTTGCAGGGCCAATGCGCCGTTCGTTGCTTGGCTGAAGTCCCTGCCGAAACTCTTTCCGTTCGTCAGTCTCTGCTACATTCCCGGCAATCACGACCTGGCGATCAATACTGACATGGGTTTCAAGGTCAGACCCAAACTCCGGGCCATCCTTTCACAAACCGTCAGCATCGGCGCGTTCGACACCAAGTTCGTGGATCCCGATCACAGCGTGCTCGCGGTGCACGGTCACGAGTGGGATCTCAACAACCGCAGCGGCGCTCGAGGCGGTCCGTTCGGTGACGCCATCGTGGTCGAGGTCCTGGTGCAGCTGCCGTACCGAATGGAGGTCCTCGGTACGTCGCGGGCGGACATCGATTTTCTGTTTGAGATCGACAACGTACGACCGCAGACGCCGCAGACGATGAGTCGCTGGATTGAGACGGGACTCGTGCGGTTGCACAGGGAGAATCGCGACGCTATCGCCAAATACGAAGTCGTTTTTGATGAGATTCTCGCCAGGCTCCTGGCGCTCGGGCGGACGAACATCTTTGAGCGAAATCGGTATTCGTCCGCGTGGAGTCAGGTTGTGACGTGGGTCGGATCAAAAGCGGTCAAGCTCGCCGGGCCGCGCAACGCAGCGTGGCTGTTCCCGATGAAAGAGGGCGACGGTTACTATGCGACGCCAGCCCGGAACTTGCTGAACAGGGCCGCCCACCCCCAGCGATTCGTCCTCTGCGGTCACACCCACATCCCTGAACACGTGCCCCTTACAGTCGGCGCCGAAGGCGGCCTGCCATCCCTCTACATCAATACCGGGACCTGGCGTCGCGTGCATCGGCCAACCAGCGTCGGCAAGGCTGGGGCGAGGTCTCCGGAATTCATGTCGTACCAAGAAGAGTGCCTGGCTGTGATCTACAACGCCGGCGATCGGCGGCTCGGATTTCCGTCGTACGAGTTTCGAAGGACGACCCATGGGCTCGACTGATCGGCCGCTTGCCGAAGCCAGCATCGAGCACTTGGTCGAGGGCCTCAGGACATCATCGCGGGAAGAAGCGGGGCCCTACTGTGAGGAGATCATCCGCCGCTTCGAGCCGCTTCTCAGAAAGGCGTGGCGGCATGTCCCGGCGACGACCGAGTACCGGGACTTCGTGCAGGACGTGTTCGTCCGGCTCTTTGGCAATTTGTCCAGGCTCGAAGACCCGCGAGCGTTCCCAGGGTATTTTCAGCGCATCGTTCAGACCACTGCGTCGTCAGCGATCAGGGCGAAGGCGCCACCAATGGAATCGATCGACGAAGCCGCGGTTGAGCGCATCGTCTCGCGTGTTGACCAGGAAATCTTGGCCGCCGTATTCCTGCAGTCCTATTTGCACCTGCTGCCGCCTCGCGAGGGCGAGGTCTTGAGGCTCGAGTGGATCGACGGGCTTGGTCCCGCCGAGATCATGAAAACGCTGGGCTTAAGCCGGGGCGGCACCAGCGCAGCGAAGTCGCGTGGAATCAATAAGTTAAGGAAGATTATCGCCTCGGAAAGCGGGCGGCTCGAACGCCAATCCCGCGGGTAGTGAAGAAAACGTCGAGGGTGGAGCGTCTTCTATGTTTAGGACCGAGCTTCAAGACCGGCCGACCCTGTGGGTCGTCCGGCGGTTGCTTGACGCGGTGAAGCAGGCCGAGGATCGCCTCGCCCCGATGGCGTTGGATAAGCCGTGGGCTTACCTTACGAAGTCCAGGGGTGCGACATGGGAAAAACGCGCCATCGAATACGAGGCGGAACTGCTCGCCCGCTACGAGGGACTATTGAAGGAGTATTTGGACTTGAAAGAAATCAGGTCCAAGAGGGACGTGCAAGATGCCATCGATAACGTCCACCAAGCGTTCGTGGAGATCTACAAGCTGGCCGACGCCGAGCGGTTTTCTCCGATGTTATGGGAATTTGTCGTGGGAACCGGTTTTTCCTGGACCTCTCACAGTAAACGAAAGTTCATGTTGCGCCAGTTCGTGGAGGATATTCCGAAGGGCCAGAGCCGCAATTGGCTCAAGTGGCTGGCCTTCGAACATGTTCGTGGTGCGCCGCCGCCAACGCCCGGTGACCTGGCTCTCGTTCGCAGCGCGTATCCCGCTCTACACAGAGCAATGCTGGAACACGGCGCTGGTCTTGGGCAGATGACTGATGGCTCGATCACGGCAGAGATCCTGAGTAAGTTCAAAGCGCCGTTCGGGCAATACGACGACTGGTTGTTCGAAGAGTGAGAATGACAATGAGCACCAAGGAAACTGTGCGCGACCAACATGCGTTCCGGCCAGACGAGGTCGTGCTGGCGAATATCGAGCGCACGGCCCGGCGGGTGGAGTCGGTCAGTGACATCGATGTTGATGCCATTGTTCGAAGTTCTGTCACCGCGTATCTGGGTGCGAGAAAAGCCGAGATCGAGGCCGGGCACGACTACGTCCCGATATTTCAAAGGGCGTTGGCGCGCCTGGACGCGATGACCGGCGAGTGGTTGTGGGAAGAGTTCTTTCGTGACGCGGCCTCTGTCGGCATGGCGGTGATCATCGTCATTGCCTCGATGACCTACTTTTTTGACATGGGAGGGGTCGTCGATGCGATCCTTCCGGTGCTTCGGAGCACCGCTTTCCGGTTGCAGACGGTGTTTATCGTTCTGAGCGGCAGCGTGATGTGCTTCCTGCTCTATCGGAGCAAACGATTCCAACGCTCGACCGGCGCCTTTGCCGGTGCCTTGCTGGGATGCGGCTTGGTGTGGGGAGTGGCGCAATCATCGGGCCTGTCGACGGGTTCGAGCGCCCTGAGATCGATCGCCAGCTATCAACTCGAACAAGCAGCACTGAACCTGATGATCGGCCGCGAGAAGACCGGTCGCTTCGAGGCCCTGGACGTCACCGGCGAGACGTTCATGTTGGGCACGGAACAAACGACCAGCCAGCGGGCGGTGTATTACGCCACGGCGACAGGCGTCAGTGGCAAGGTTGTCGCTGATTTGAGTCCCACGTCCGGCACGGTGACGTGGGGCGACGGCAAGGATGTCACGAAGCTATTCAAGGGCAAGGTGGTTGATACTACTGCCGCAGGTCTGTTGATCGACGACGGAAGCGGGAAGTCGTTCCTCATCAAGCGCGGCACGGCGGTGTTTCCCCAGGTGTCGGCGGGCAACTACGTCATGGGCGCCTACGATCAGTCGACGCACGAGGCCTCGGTCGTCATGCTCTGGCCGTCAAAGAATCCCTCCTGATCAGGCTGACGTCGC
>CAYHCX010000035.1:28542-35249 GCA_964355095.1 uncultured Acidobacterium sp. | reverse complement strand
GCGCCGGCATCGGCCGATCAGCTGAAGCAGAAAGAGATCCTCGAGTCGTACATCACGCAGCGCGTGGACGGCATCGCCATCTCGGCGCTGAACGGCGACTTCCTCACCGAGACCATCAATCGCGCGATCGATGCCGGCATTCCGGTCGTGACATGGGATTCGGACGCGCCCAAGTCGAAGCGCCTGGCCTTCTACGGCGTGGACGATCGCGCGTCGGGCCGCATCCTCGGCGAGCAGACCATCAAGCTGCTGAACGGCAAGGGCAAGGTGGCGATCATCACCAGCCTGGGCGCCGCGAACCTGCAAAATCGATTGGAAGGCACCAAGGAAGCACTGGCCAAGGCGCCGGGCATCGACGTGGTCGAGGTCTACGACATCAAGGAAGACGCGATTCGCTGCGCCGAGATCATCGCCAGCGGCGGCCGCCGTTATCCGGACCTCGCCGCCTGGATCTCGGTGGGCGGCTGGCCGGTGTTCACGCGGAACGCCACCGCCAGCGTCGATCCCGCGAAGACCAAGGTCATCTCGTTCGACACCATCGACCCGGCGCTCGACCTGCTGCGCGAGGGCAAGGTCCAGGTGTTACTGGGCCAGAAGTACTTCGGGTGGGGCAGCGAGTCGATCCGGCTGCTGGCCGACATCAAGAACGGGAAGATGCCGGCGGCGGCGATCATCGATTCCGGCGTGGACGTGGTGACGAAAGACAACGTCGAGCAATACGCGGAGCAGTGGAAGAGGATGCGGCAATGAGGATCTCCCGCGGCGAGTTCTTTCAACTGGTCGCCGGCGGTTCGGCGTGGCTGGTCTCGTCCGGCTTTGCCCGGAAGATCGCGCTGGCGGTGGCCGACTCGGCGCGGCCGCTGCCGTTGACGGCGGTGCGCCTGACCGGCGGTCCGCTCAAGCACGCGCAGGACCTCGACGCCAAGTACCTGCTGTCGCTCGAGCCCGATCGCCTGCTGGCCTTCTATCGCAAGCTCGCCGGCCTCGCGCCCAAGGCCGAGGGCTACACCGGCTGGGACGCGGAGGGCCGCCAGCTCACCGGCCACATCGCCGGGCACTACCTGTCGGCGGTCAGCCTGATGTGGGCCGCCACCGGCGACGCCCGCTTCAAGCAACGCGCCGACTACATCGTCAGTGAGCTGAAGGTGGTGCAAGACGCGCACGGCGACGGGTATGCCGGCGCGCTCCAGGGCGTGAAGGCGGCGTTCGCCGAGGTGTCGAAGGGCAACATCCGCTCCGCGAACTTCGATCTGAACGGCCTGTGGTCGCCGTGGTACACGCTGCACAAGACGTTTGCCGGTCTGCGCGACGCCTACCGCCACACCGGCAACCAGGCCGCCCTGGCGATCGAAGTGAAGTTCGCCGACTGGGCGGCAACTTTCTTGGCGCCGATGGACGACGCGACCATCCAACGCATGCTGGCCACCGAGTTCGGCGGAATGAACGAGATGATGGCGGACCTCTACGCCGACACCGGCGACCAGCGGTGGCTCGACCTCTCGCACAAGTTCGACCACAAGGCGGTGATCGATCCGCTCACGGCCGGACAGGATCCGCTGAGCAGCCTGCACGGCAACACGCAGGTGCCGAAGCTGGTGGGCGCCGCCGCCCGCTATGCCTGCGCCGGCGATCGCGGCGACCAGGCCGCGGCCACGGTGTTCTGGGACCGCGTCGTCAACCACCACACCTTCGCCACCGGCGGCCACGGCAAGGACGAGTACTTCCGCGAGCCCGACCTGCTCGGCAACATCACCGAAGGCCGGACCGCCGAAACCTGCAACGTCTACAACATGCTGAAGCTGACGCGGAAGCTGTTCGCGCTGCAGCCCGACATCCGCTATGCCGAGTTTCACGAGCGCGCGCTGTTCAACCATATTCTCGGCTCGATGGACAGCGAAGACGGGTCCACTTGCTACATGGTGCCCGTCGGCACGGCGGTACGGCGGGAGTACGCGGACATGCAGCGGAGCTTCACGTGCTGTGTCGGCACCGGCATGGAGAGCCACGCGCTGCACGGCCTCGGCCTCTACTACGAGTCGGGCGACAAGCTGTTCGTCAACGTCTACGCGCCGTCCACCGCGCAGTGGGAGGCCGCGGGCGTGAAGCTCGCCATGGCCACCACCTTCCCCGAAGGCGATGCGGCGGCCATAAAGCTCGAGCTGCGGGCGCCGCGCCAGTTCACGCTCGCCCTGCGGCGGCCGTCGTGGGCGCAAGACGGCTTCAGCGTGCGCGTGAACGGACGGCCGGTGTCGGCGTTGCCGGAGGCCGGTTCGTACGTGGAGATTCGGCGAACGTGGAAGAGCGGTGATGAGGTCACGCTGGCGATGCCGAAGGCCCTGCGCCTCGAGCGCCTGCCCGACAACCGGAAGAAGGCGGTCGTGATGTGGGGACCGCTGGTGCTGGCCGGCGACCTGGGCCCGGCGCCGCGGCGTGGAGACGATGGCGACGGCGACGGCGTGCGGTCGGCTCCACCCGAGCCGCCGGCGATCGTGACCGAGCGGCCGGTCACGGAATTGCTGAAGCCGGTAGCGGGGAAGCCGGGCACCTTCATGGCCGCGGGCCTGCTGCGCACACCGTCCGGATTCGCCGCGACCGACGTGGAGTTCCGTCCCTTCTACGGTGTGCATCGCCGCGTCTACGCCGCCTACTGGGATGTGCTGACACCGGTGGAGTTCGCGGCGAAGGTGGCCGAACTGGATGCCGAGCGCCAGCGCCAGGCGGCGCTGCAGGCGGCGACCATCGCGGCGCTGGTGACGATCGATCCCGCGTCGGAGAAGCCGTTCAACCAGCGGGGCGAGGAATCGACGATTGTTCGCAACGATGGCCGATCAGGACGACGAGCCGCGAAGTGGTTCTCGTACGACTTACCTGTGGACGGCGCCAAACCGGTCACGCTGGTCGTGACCTACAACAGCGACAACCGTCGCGCGCGGACGTTCGACATCCTCGTGGACGAGGCGCGGATCGGGAACGGCATCATGCCGCAAAGCAGCGTGGCGAAGTTCTACGACATGCACTACCGCGTGCCGCCGCTGCTCACGAACGGCCGCAAGACGATCACCGTGCGCTTCGTGGCCACCAGCGGCAACGATGTGGCGCCCGTGTTTGCGATCCGCGCGATCCGCAGCTAGCAGCCCGTGGTGAAAGTCCCGGCGAGCACCGAGGGTGGCGAGGCGCCCGGCCTGCCAGGCGCGACGACCGAGAATACCGGGTGTATTTGAGAGAGGAGCAACGCCGCAGGGCGGGATGCATCGCCGGCCGAATGCCGGCGGGACTTTCACCACGGGCTGCCAGGGAGCGATCCCAAGAAGGGCCGCAGGCGGGTTCCACAGCCGCAGATTTTGACGCAGATTCAATCTGTCTCGAATCTGATCGGATAAAAGGGCTGTCGCCGGACTCGCGGCTGCGGATAATGCCGGTGTCCACTCCCACACGCTCCACGCCACGAGAGGAGACAGCCCATGGAGCGACAGTATATCGGGATCGATTTACACAAAGCATCGTGTCAGGCGTGTGCGCTGACGGCGGCGGGCACCCGGATGTGGGAAGCGAAGTGTCCGCGGACGGCCGACGGGATCGCGGCGTGCGCGGCGCGGGGGATCGACGGCGGGCAAGTGTCGTGAGCATCGACGTGCCGCCGCTGTCCTGTTCCAGCGGTTTGTAATCTGCGTCAATCTGCGGCCTAGGCCGCGGCCGCCAGTGCCAGCCGCACGCGGGCGAACTCGCGCTCGAGCCCGGAAACCCGCGCGGCATCAACCGCGCCGGGCTCCGCGTGCTCGAGCTGCGAGCTGAGGGCGCTCATATGATTGGCGCCGATGGCGCCGCACATTCCCTTGAGACTGTGGGCCGCCTTTCGCGCCTTGGCCTCGTCGCCGGCCGCCAGCGCGTCGCGCAGTTTGCCAATCCGGTCGGTCGCATCCTCGAGAAACGCCGACGTCAGGTCGGCGACCGGGTCCGGCCCGTCGGGCTGGCGCCAGGCGCGCAGGGTGTCGAGCACGGTCGGATCGAGTGGCGGCGGGATGTCGACGCCACTCGCCGTCTCCGCCGGCGTGACGGCCTCGTCGGTGTCCAGGGCAGGGTTCGCCGTGTCCAGCACGCGAGCGAGTATGGCCTCCAGCTCCAGCGGCTTGATCGGCTTCGACAGGTACTCGTCCATGCCGGCCAACAGGCACTTCTCGCGGTCGCCTTTCATGGCGTGTGCCGTCATCGCGACGATCGGGATGTGCCGGGTACCGCCTTCGATCCGGCGGATTTCGGCGGCCGCCTGATAGCCGTCCATCTCGGGCATCTGACAGTCCATCAGGATGCATCCGTACGAGCCATGGCGGAATGCCGCCACGGCCTGGGCACCGTCGCCGACGATCTCCGCTTCGTAGCCCAGCCGCCCGAGCGTGAGCACCGCCACCTTCTGGTTGACGAGGTTGTCTTCGGCCACCAGCAAGCGCTTGGCGCCGGCCTTGGTCCGCGCCGCGGGCGTCGCGACGGTGGTCAATGGGGCAACCGGCACGAGCGGCCCCGGTGGTGCCGGAGCCGCGAGGTGTCCGAACCTGCCGGCCAGCACTTCTGAGATACAGGCGTGGAGGTTGTGTTGACGGGTCGGCTTGGTGAGATACGCCGCGAAACCGGCCTCGCGCGCGCTGTCGGCATAGGCGCGCAGCGCCAGCGAACTCAACATCACCAGTGGCGTTCCGGCGATCAGCGGGTCGCTCTTGATGGCACGGCCGAGCGTCAGGCCATCCATCTCCGGCATCTGGAAGTCGAGGACCGCGATGTCAAACGCCTCGCCGCCTGCGGCCGCCTCGCGCATCAGTTCCAGCGCGCGCGCGCCACTGTCGGTGGCCACAACCCGCATCCCCCATCCCGACAACTGGCGCCGGAGGATGGTGCGATTCGTGGAGTTGTCGTCCACCAGCAGCGCTTTGCGGTCGCCGAGCGACACCACGATCGCCCCTTCACGCGTGAAGCTGCGCTGCACGCCAAACTTGGCCGTGAACCAGAACGTGCTGCCGCGGCCAGGCGAGCTCTCCACACCAATCTCGCCGCCCATCATCTTGGTGAGTTGGCGGCTGATGGCCAGGCCGAGACCGGTCCCGCCGAAGCGCCGGCGCGTCGTACCGTCGGCCTGCGTGAACGACTGGAACAGCTTCTCCTGAACTTCCGGCAGGATGCCGATGCCGGTGTCGCGGATCTCGAAGCGGACCTGTGCTCGAGAGTCGGCGTCGATGCCATCCAGTGACACGCTGAGCACGACCTCTCCCGCGGCGGTGAACTTGACGGCGTTGCCGAGCAGGTTGGTAATGACCTGTCGCAGGCGCGTGGGGTCGCCACACGCCCCGGCCGGCACGTTGTCGGCAATCGTGTAGACCAACTCGAGACCCTTCTTTTGCGCCTGGCTGGCCACCAGGTCCCCGACTTCCTCGACGATCTGATGCAGGTCGAAGTCCACGGTTTCAAGGTCGAGCTTGCCGGCCTCGATCTTCGAGAAATCGAGGATGTCATTGAGCACGGTGAGCAGCGCGTCGCCCGACTGGCGGGCGGTTTCCGTGTAGTCGCGCTGCTCGCGCGTCAGCTCGGTGTCGAGCATGATGTCCATCATGCCCAGCACGCCGTTGAGCGGCGTGCGGATCTCGTGGCTCATGTTGGCGAGGAACTCCGACTTGGCCCGGTTGGCGGCCTCGGCCACGTCTTTCGCGACCTGCAGCTCGCTGGTCATCTGCGATGCCAGCTCCAGGGCCCGGGTGCGGCTCCCCGACAGCGCGCCCACCGCCACGAACAGGAGCACGCCGATCACCAGGCCGCCGCCGACGATCAGCTTCGGCATCAGGCGCTCGCTCTGCATCATGAAGGCTTCGGAGCCTTCAAAACGAACCACCCAGCTGTCGCCGGCCACGTCCAGCCGCATGGTGTCGGCGAACGACGGCGTGTCAGTCGGCGCCAAGGCGCCGTCGTTCACGAACATCAGCCTCGCCGCCGCGGAGTCGGTGCTGTCGAACACCTCGACGCGATACGGGCGGGCGCCGGAGTCGAGCGCGAAAACCGGTGCGAACAGATCCTCCGCCCGCACGCGGTTGACGATGAAACCGTTGAGCGCATCGCGCCGGTCCTGCACGGTCTCGACCGGCTGGTTCCGCGCATAGACCGGCATGAACATCAGGAACGCCGGGGTCGCCTCGGTATCGGCAATGAGGTGCAGCCGGCCCGTGACGATGGGCACACCCTCATCCCGCGCGCGCTCGAGCGCGGCACGGCGGAAGGGCTCGCTGCCTACGTCGTATCCAAACGTCGGCACGTTCGGAAGGAACGGTTCGAGATACTCGTACACGAAGTACTCGGAGCGCTGCCCGGACGGCCAGATGTCGAAATAGGGGTAACCTTCGGACACGACCGAGGTGTCGTTGCGAACGCGCTCGATATACGCCGGGCGCGCGAGGTCGCTGACGCGGCGCACGAACGTCATCCCGACAATGCCCGGGAAGCGGCCGGCCGGATCGAGGCCGTTCACGAACGCGGCCCACTCGTCGCGGGTGACCTCGGTGCTCGAGGCGAACAGCGCGCGCGGCGCCCGGATCATGTCGAGGTAGGTATCGAGCCGCTGCTGGATGGCGGCCCGGGCCTTGTCGGTGTCGGCCCGGAAGCGCAGGCGGGCGCGCTCGTGAGACGCGTTGAACTGTCCCAGACCGACCACGCCGGTGATGATCAGGGTGAGG
>CAYHCX010000035.1:27285-28442 GCA_964355095.1 uncultured Acidobacterium sp. | reverse complement strand
TGGATGGGCCGTCCGTTCGTGGATCTGCATGACACGCCGCCGAGCCCGACTGCCGCCCGCCTGCTCCCGGAACGCGTATCGAAGGCGCGCCAGATTCTCGCCATTGCCCACGACAATCGCATGATGACCTATGCCTCGTCCGCGATGTTCGACGACGAGGTCGACCGCGACGTCGCCTTTGCGTCCGGCCGCCGGCCCCAGATGGTGGTCGTCAGGAAGTCGCAGCTGTTCGACGCCCTCAACCAGTCGTACCGGATCGCCAACGACATCGACAAACTGCTCGATCGGATCAAGCTGAAGGAGCCGGTCAAGCCGATCGACGACGTGATCGCGGGCGATCAGGATTCGCCAGTCATCGATCTCTGCAATCGGATCGTGGCGTCGGCGATCGCCGCGGGCGCCAGCGACATTCATATCGAGCCCTCGGCCAACGACGCGGTCGTGCGCCAGCGCATCTGCGGAATACTCGAGACCGTGCTGGTGCTGCCGGCCAGTGCCGTGCGGGGCGTGACCAATCGCTTCAAGCTGATGGCCAAGACCGACATCACGACCAAGATGAAGCCACAAGACGGCGCGTTTCGCGTGACGGTGGGCGAACAGGTCGTGGACGTCCGCTTGTCGGCACTGCCGACCATTCACGGCGAGAAACTCGTGATGCGCGTGATCCAGGGCGGTTCGTCCGTGCTCGGCGTCGACACCCTGGGCTACAGCCCGCAGATGGAGCAGACGCTGGTGACGGCCTTGTCAAAGCCGGACGGCCTGGTGCTGGTCACCGGACCGACCGGGTCCGGCAAGACCACGGTGCTCTACGCGGCGCTCCGCTTCCTCCAGACCGGCCGGGTCAACATCGTCACCGTCGAGGATCCGGTCGAGCGCCAGGTCGACGGCGTTACTCAGATCGCGGTGAACACGAAGGCCGGCAACTCGTTCACCAGCGTCCTGCGTAGCGTCATGCGCCAGGATCCGAACATCATCATGGTCGGCGAGATCCGCGACAACGAGGTCGCCGAAATTGTCGGCCAGGCCGCCTACACCGGCCACCTGGTGCTGACCTCCCTGCACACCACCGACGCGGCATCGGCGATTACCCGGCTGGTCAATCTCGGACTGCAGCCGTTCAAGATCGCCGAAAGCCTCAACGCCGTGGTGTCGCAGCG
>CAYHCX010000035.1:25689-27185 GCA_964355095.1 uncultured Acidobacterium sp. | reverse complement strand
TCGATCGAAGAAGTCAACCGCGTCCTGACCGACCACACCGAAGAATCGGCGGCGCCGGCCCTGGCCCCGGAGGCCGGCTCGGGCCCACTGGCCGTCGAGAGCGGCGAGCCGCCGGTCTCGCCCGCGCTGCCCGTCATGCCCGCGCCGCCGGCGGCCGCCGTCGCTCTTGGCCCGCGGCCCTTGCCAAGCCGCCGCGTGCTCGTCACCGACGACGACCGCATGATCCGGCTGCTCGTGCGCATGCTGCTCGAAAAGGAAGGGTTCAAGGTGCTGGAAGCCGAAAACGGCGCGGTTGGCATGGAGATGGCGCGGCGGGAAAAACCCGATCTGATGCTGGTCGATCTGCAGATGCCCGATATCGACGGGTTCCAGGTGATCCAGATGATGCGCGCCGATAAGAACCTGGCCTCGATCCCGCTGCTCGTGCTGACCTCCGAGTCGGGCTCCGAGGTGGAAAGCAAGGTGCTCGAAATGGGCGCCGATGACTACCTGGTCAAGCCGTTCGAACCCGAGGTGATGATCTCGCGTATTCGCGCCGCGTTCCGCCGCGCCGCGCGCGCGGCGGCGTAGCGCCGTCAGTACTCGCTGAAGATGCGCTGAATCTCGTTGCGGTCGGTGGTCCGGGTCAGCGCCAGCATCAACAACACGCGCGCCTTGACCGGCGTGTGGTCCTCACCGGCCACGCTGAACTGCCGGCGCCGGCGCTGGGCCTCGTTGGCCTGGGCCGGGACGGGCAAGTTACCGCGCGGCGGCGCGATGCGGCCGCTGCCCGTTCGCGTGCTGTTGACAATGAACACGCCTTTCCCGGCGGCGTAGGCCAGCCCCTCGCTCTGCGTGCCGCTGAGGGCGCCCGCGCCGGCCACCGCCATCACGATGCCCTTGGCGCCGTTGTCAACCGCGGCCTTGATCAGATCGCCGGGCGCGCCCTGGTACACCCAAATCACGTCCACGCGCGGCAGCTCGGTGACCTTCGACAGGTCGAACTCGACGCGCTCGTTGGTGCGCTGCGTGATCTGGCTGAAGAACACCACCCGGTCGCGGTCCACCACGCCCAGTTGCCCGTACTCGCGGCTGCGGAAGGTCTGCAGGCGGAGCGCATCGGTCTTGGTCACATTGCGGGCGGAGTTGATCTCGTCGTTGAGCACCACCAGCGCGCCCTTGTTGCGCGCGCCCGGGTCGGCGGCCACCCGCACGCCCTCGAGCAGGTTGGCGGCGCCTTCATAGCCAAGCGTGCTCGGATTGCGCATCGATCCCACCACGACGACGGGCCGCGGGTCGCGCACGGTCAGGTGCAGGAAGAACGCCGTTTCTTCGAGCGTGTCGGTGCCGCTGGTCACGACGACGCCGGCGACGTCCTTTTCCTTGTCGAAAATCTCGTTGATGCGCTTCGAGAGCCCCAGCCATTGCTGCAGGGTCAACTCGCTGCTGGCCACGTTGGCAAACTGCTCGAAGGTGAGACGGGCAAACCGATCCACCCCGGGCATGGACTTGGCCAG
>CAYHCX010000035.1:0-25589 GCA_964355095.1 uncultured Acidobacterium sp. | reverse complement strand
ACTGCTCGAAGGTGAGACGGGCAAACCGATCCACCCCGGGCATGGACTTGGCCAGATCCTCCGCGGTGAGCCGGCCGCCGTCGCGGTTGGAAATGGTGCCGCCGGTGGCGACGAAGTGGACGCGCGGGAGCGCGCCGCGGTCAGGCTGGGCGAGGACCGGGACCGGGCCGGCAACGGAGAGGCACAGCAGGGCGAACGCCGACACGAGTGTCGGACCTAAGACAGGTCTGGTCATGGTTGCCTGATTATGTCTTGGCTGGGGCCGCGCCGGATACGAGAGTCAGCCACTTGCTCAGCTCTCGTGCCGCATCTTCGGGCGTCTTGCCGTAGAAGGGCATCAACGAGGTCTGGATCCCCGGCCGCCGCGCGATTTGGGCGCGCCAGCGCTCCGCCGACACCGGCGAAACCTCGATCTGGTACGTGCGACCAGCAATGTGCTCTTCGAAAAATTGGACAGTCACGGTGAAAGATGACGATTGTATGTCGTTGGTGGAACGGATCAAGCGAAGCGCCGCGCGAAAGCGGCGGTTTGCGGATTTCGAGCCCCGAGTTCAGAGGAACAACGGCCCTGACTTTATTTTCCCTGTCGCCTCATCCACAGTTTTTAGACCGTTCGTCCACAGGATTTCCACAAGGCGATAAACTAACCTTCCCGCCTTCGCTAAAGCTACGGCGGGTAAACCGACAAGCCCCGCACATGTTGCGCACCCGCAGGTCAACTGCCGCCCTCTTGCTCATCGCCGCTCTCGTGCCGGTGGCTGCCGCCGCGCAGTCGCCGGCGAGCCGCGTGCTGTTCCGCGTCTTCCTGGCGGACGGGCGCGTGCTGGCCAGCTACGGCGAGTGGGCCCGCGTGGCCGACCGCGTGATCTTCTCCATTCCGACCCAATTGACCAGCGATCCCGTGGAATTGCACCTCGTGAACATCCCGTCGGGGCGCGTCGACTGGCCGCGGACGGAACTGTACGCGGAATCGGTGCGCGCGGTCGCCTACGCCGGAACCCGCGGCGAAGACGACTTCGCGACGTTCAGCGCCGGGGTCGCCAAGGCCTTGAACGACGTCTCGCGCGTGGCGGATCCCGGCGTGCGGCTGGCCACCGCCGAGCGCGCCCGCCAGGCGCTGGCCGACTGGCCCGCTTCGCACTACGGCTATCGCATCGGCGAAGTGCGGCAGTCGCTGGACGTGCTGGACGAGATCATCTCGCAACTGCGCGTGGCCGTCGGCCAGACCCGCTTCGACCTGTCGCTGAGCGCGCCGCTCGCGGTGCCACCGCCCCCGCCGCTGCCGCCGCCGACCGACGCCGAGCTGGTGGAACAGCTGGTCGCCGCGGCTTCCCTCGCCGAGTCGCCGGGCGAGCGCGTCACGCTGCTGCAAGCCGTGCTCCGGCTGCTTGACCGCGCCGTCGGGCTGTTGCCGCGGGCGTGGGCCGATCGCGTGCGGCACGGCGTGAGCGGCGACCTCCGCCAGGAGCAGGAGGTCGAACGCGACTACACGGCCCTCCGCCAGCGCACGCTCCAGGCGGCCGTGAAGCTGTCGCTCAAGGGCGACCCCGCCGAGTTCGAGCGGTTGCGCGAGCGGGTGAAGGACGAGGATCGGCGCCTGGGCGGGCAACGTGCCGGTGAAGTGGCGGCGTTGCTCGCGACGCTCGACCTGCAAGCCGAGGGCGCCGTGCAGGGCCGGGACACACGCAAGCAGTGGGAGAAGCGGGCGCAAGCGTACCGCCGTTACCGCCGCGCCATGAACGGCGCGTTCAACACGTTCAGGAACGCGACCGTGAGTCTCGATCAGGTACGGACCTTGTCGGGCCCGCCGCTCCACAGCATCGGCCCGCTCGCCACGCGGCTCGCCGGCGCCTCGCGGAAGATCGCCAAGGTGACGGCGCCGCCCGAGCTGGCCAACGGGCATGCCTTGATCCGCAGCGCCTGGGAGCTGGCGGAGAATGCCCTGCGCCTCCGAACGGAGTCGGTGTCGGCCAACAACATCGACATGGCCCAGCGCGCCTCGTCCGCGGCGGCCGGCGCGCTCATGCTCTACCAACGCGCCCGCGCCGACCTCGCGGCGGCCATGGAGCCTCCATCGCCCCGGTGATCACGCCCCGACGCACGCGCCTGTTGCGCGCGCCAGATCTGGCGGGCTTTCGCGCGCACCTCGTGGAGATAGCCGGCGCCAACGCCGCCGGCACCGACGCGTTCATCCTGGTCCCGACCCGGGCGGCGGGCGAGCAACTCCAGCGCACCCTGCGGAATCGCCTGGGTGCCGAGATCGCCGTGCCCGCGATTGGCACGCGCACCGACCTCCACGACCTGCTGATCGCGCGGCTGTTGCCCGACGCGCGCAGCCTGTCGGGCTTCGAGCGCGAGGCGCTGGTGGCGGCGGCCGCCCGCGACGCCGAAGACGCCGGCCTGCCGCCTCCTTTCCACGTGCGCCCGGCCCTGGTCGCCGAAATGCTGGCGCTCTACGACTATCTCCGCCGCTTGCACCGCACGGTGGACGACTTCGATCGTCTGCTGACCCTTGAGCTGGCGCCGGCCGCCGATTTCGATCAAGGCGCGGCGCAACTGCTCGGACAGACCCGCTTCCTGGTGGCGGCCTTCCGCGGCTACGAAGCGCGGCTGCTCGAAAGCGGCGCGCTCGACGAGCACGCCGCGCGCCTGCGCTTGATCGACACCGCGGCCGCCCATCCGCTGCGCCACATCGTGATCGCCGTGGGCGACCGGCCGTTGGACCCGGACGGGCTGTGGCCGGCGGATGTTGCGCTGCTCACCAGCATCGGCGGCCTCGACCGCATCGACGTGGTCGCCACCGACGGAACCCTCGAGGCCGGGTATCTCGATCGCCTGCGCCTGGCCTTCGTCGGCATCGAAGAAGTCGCGGCCGGCCCCTCCGCTCCCGTGCCCGCCATCGTCGTGCCGGCCGGCGCCGCGGGCGAGTTGCCGTTCGTCTTCGAGTACCGCGATCGCGAAGAGGAGCTGGAAGGCGTGGCCAGGCGGCTCAAGTCGGATCGCCGATCGGGCCGCGCGGTTCGCCTCGAGAAGACGGCGCTGGTCGTCGCCCGGCCGCTGCCGTATCTCTACCTCGCGCGCGACGTGTTTCATGGCGCCGGCATTCCGTTCGAGGCGCTCGACACGCTGCCGCTGGCCGCGGAGCCGTACGCGGCGGCGGTTGATGTCGCCATGGAATGCGCGGCCGCGGCGTTCACGCGCCGGGCGCTGGTCGCGTTGCTGCGCTCGCCGCACTTCCGGTTCGCCGTGGACGGGGTCGAGGTCGCCCGCGAATCGATCGCCGCCCTCGACGTCACGCTGGCGGAGCAGCGATACCTCGGCGGATTCGATCGCCTCGCTTCGTTCGCCGAGGCCTGCGGCGGACCCGCCAGGCCGGCGTTGGCCGCGGCGCTGGCCGCCGCCACGCTGCTGGCGCCGCTGGCCCAATCGCGTCCGCTCGTCGATCACGTCGATCTCCTGCGCTTGTTCCTTCAGCGTCACGACCGGCCGCTGCCCGGTAACGACCGGCGCGACCGCGTGCGCGCCGCGGTCATGCTCGCCCTGTCTGGCCTCGGCGACGCCTACCGTCGTCACGACCCTGGCGCCTCCGGCACCGTGGCCGACCTGGCGGCCGCCGTGCGGCGCTGGCTCGGCGCCCAGACGTTCGCGATCCGCACCGGCGAAGGCGGCCTGCAGATCGTGGACGCCCAGGCGGCGCGCTTTGGCGAGTTCGACGATCTGCAGGTGCTGGGACTGGTGGAAGGGGAGTGGCCCGAGCGTCCGCGCCGCAACATCTTCTATCCGCAGTCGCTGCTGGCGCAGTTGGAGCCCGCGCGCCCGGACCGGGTGGCCATTCACCAGGAACGCGACCTCGTGCGATTCGCGCGCGCGTCGTTTCGCGACTTGCTGGGCTCGGCGCGGCTGCGGACCCGCGCTTCCACGTTCGCGCTCGAAGCCGATGCGGTGGTGGAGCCGTCCGCGTTGCTGGAGGACCTGCCGTCGTTCGGCCTCTCGCGAGAGGTGTCCACGGTCGATCCGTCGGTCCGCGTGTTCATCTACGAAGCACTGGCCGCCAACGCCGTTCCCGCCGGGGCGATGCCGGAGAGCGTGGCGCGCTGGGCGCGGGTGCGGGCCGGCGGCGCCGGCCGCGATCGAACGCGCTTCGAGGGGCAGGCCGGGCCGTGGACGCTGCCGCGCGTGAGCGTGAGCCGGCTGGAGCGCTACCTGAAATGCCCGTTCCAGTTCTACGTCGCCAACGTGCTGCAGGTCGCCGAGGAGCCCGAAGACGAAGACACGCGGTCGCCGCTCGAACGCGGCCGGTTCCTGCACGAGCTGTTCGAACGGTTCTTTCACGAGTGGCAGGCGCGCGGCCGCGGCCGCATCACCGCGGCCGGCATGACCGAGGCGCGCGCGCTGTTCGTCGAGATCTGCGAGCCCGCCCTCGCCACGCTGTCGCCCTCGGAGGCCGGCCTCGAGCGGGCGCGGCTGTTCGGCTCGGCGGTCGGGTCGGGGATTGGCGACCGCGTGTTTGCCATGGAAGCGGAGCGCGGCGTCGAGATTCGCGAGCGGCTGATGGAGTACGAACTCGACGGCGAGTTCGCGTTCACCGGTGAAGACGGCAGCAGCCGCCGGGTGCGGCTGCGCGCGAAGATCGATCGCGTCGACGTGCTCGCCGACGGCACCTTCCGCCTGATCGACTACAAGACCAGGTACGTGCCGGACCGGAAGGTGGCGCTGCAATTGCCGATCTACAGCGCCGGCGTGCGGGCACGGCTGTCGGCCGAGCGCGGCCGCGATATCGCTCCCAGCGAGGCGATGTACCTGTCGTTCGAAGGCCGGGACGCGGTGTGGCCGCTCGAAGAGCGCGGCAAGTCATTCGACGAACTGGTGACCGCCGCCGAGCATCGGCTGGTGCGGGCGCTGGACGACATCGCCGCCGGACACTATCCGCCGCGGCCGGAAACCCGCAACCTGTGCGCGATGTGCGCGTTTGTGGCGGTGTGCCGCAACCCCGGCGGCATCGGCGACGAGGCAGGGGTTGACGATGTCTGAGCAGCCGCGGCTCCTCTTCGACGAAGAGACGGCGGACGAACGCGCCCGCCGCATCGCCGTCGATCCGTCGCGCAACGTCGCGCTCGAAGCCTCGGCCGGCACCGGCAAGACCCGCGTGCTGGTGGACCGTTACGTCCGCCTGCTCGAAGTCGGCGTGGCCCCGCGCAACATCCTGGCGATCACGTTCACGCGCAAGGCCGCCGCCGAAATGCGGCAGCGCGTGATGGCCACGCTCCGCGAGCGTCACCGCCTGGGCAGCCTCACCAGCGACCGCTGGCGCGAGATCCGCGACGCGTTCGGCGACATCTCGATCAGCACCATCGACGCCTTCTGCCTGTCGTTGCTGCACGAGTTTCCGCTCGAGGCCGGCGTCGATCCCGGCTTCGACCTGGCCGACGAAACCGAGACGCCGAGGTTTGTCGAATCGTCGCTCGATCGCGCGCTCGGCATCGGCCGCAGCGTGTCGCTGAAGGATGCGGATGTGGCGCTGCTGTTCACCGAACTGGGCGAGCCGCGGCTGCGCAAGGGCCTCACGGCGCTGCTCGACCGGCGGCTGGTCGCATGGGACGCGCTCAACCGCTTCCTGCGCGGGCGCGACATCACGGTGGAGGTGGCATGCCAGCGTCTGCTGCAGGCGCTGCACGCCGCGGTGTCGTCGGTCGGCGGTGCCGCGGCCTTTCGTGCCTCCGGACCGCTGGCGCCCGGCTTCGATCTGGTGGCGCGCGACGTCGACCTGATCATGGCGGAGCCCGGGCCGTCGCCGGCGCTGCTGCGAGGCGCGCTGGATCGACTGTCGGACCTGGTGCTGACCCAGGGCGGTGAGCCGCGGAAGCGGCTGAAGCACAAGAAGGCGGACTACCCGTCAGCCGCCGCCCACGAACGGCACAAGGCGGTGGTGTTCGGCCTCGGCCCTCACGTGGAAGCGGCGGCCGCCGCCTACCGCTGCGACATTAACATCGTGCTGGCGCGCGGGGTGCGCCGGCTCTTCGCCATCGCGCAGGACGAATACCGGCGCACGCTCGACAAGCACGGCGTGCTCGACTTCCCCGACCTGCTCGAGCGCACGCTGAAGCTGCTCGGGCACATGGAGGAATTCTCGCGCAGCCGCTACCGGCTCGAGTCGCGGTACGAGCACGTGCTGGTGGACGAATTCCAGGACACCAGCCGCGCGCAGTGGCAGCTGGTTCGCGAGCTGGTCCGCGCCTGGGCCGCGGGCGAGGGCATGGCCCACGGACCGATCCCGCCCTCGATCTTCATCGTCGGAGATCGGAAGCAGTCGATCTACGGCTTTCGCGACGCCGAGGTGGTGGTGCTCGACGCGGCCTCCCGCTTCATCGCGGCGCTGCGGCCCGAGGCGCCGGCGCGGGCCGCCATCACGCGCAGCTATCGCTCCGTCCGGGAGCTGCTGTCGTTTGTGAACGACGTGTTCGCCGACGTCGACAAGGCCCCCGATCGGCCCGACGCCTTTCGCTACTCCGAAGACGATGCGTTTCCGATGATCGAGGACGGGGCGCGCGACGCCGAGGCGGTGGCCGTGGTCATGGCCGACACCGACGCCGCGCAGGCCGACGCCGTGGCCGGCGAGATCGCGCGCCTGCTGCTCGACGGCGCCATCATCCGCGACCGGCGGAGCGGCGTGCGCCGGGCAATGGCGCCGGGAGACATCGGCATCCTGTTCCGCACCCGTGAAGGTCACACGCTGTTCGAGGCCGCGCTGGCGCGGCGCGGCGTGCCCTTCTACGTCTACAAGGGGCTCGGGTTCTTCGATGCCGACGAGGTCAAGGACGTGCTTGCCCTGGTGGCCTACCTGGCCGACCCCGGATCAAATCTCCGTGCCGCCGCGTTTCTTCGCTCCCGCATCGTCCGGTTGTCGGATGAAGCGCTGAAGCTGCTGGCGCCGGGGATTGCGGCGGCGCTGACGTCGGCCGAAATGCCGGAGCCGGCGCAGCGCCTTCAAGAGGACGATCGCGACCGGCTGATGCTGGCCCGCGACAGCGTCGGCGCCTGGATTGTGATTGCGGACCAGCTGCCGCCCGCCGAGGTGGTCGATCGCGTGCTGGCCGAGTCGGCCTATGCGGCGGAGATTGGCGGCGACGGCTTCTTGCAGGCGCGGGAGAACCTGAAGAAGGTCCGCGGCTTGATCCGCCGCATCCAGAACCGCGGCTACGCGACGCTTGGGCGCCTGTCGGATTACTTCGCGGGGCTGGTGGCGGGCGGTGACGAGTCGAACGCGATCATCGACGCCGCCGACGCGGTGAACCTGATGACGGTGCATGCGGCGAAGGGTCTGGAGTTTCCGGTCGTGTTCGTCGTCAACATCGGCAAGGGCGCCGGCGGCAGCCGCCACGACATTCGCGTGGTGGCGCCGCCGTTGGTGGACGGCGACAGCGAGGCGGGCGAGGCATCGGTGAGCGTGAGCATTCACGACAACGCGAGCGATCGCGACCACGAGGAGAAGGACCGTGAGGAGACGAAGCGGCTGTTGTACGTCGCGCTGACGCGGGCCCGGGATCGGCTGTACGTGTCGGGCACCGTCTCTGGCGGCAAGGTGATACTTCAGCGCGGGTCGCTGGGCCGCCTCCTGCCGGCGACCCTGATGACCGCCGCGGCGGCGACGGCCGGGCCCGAATTGATGTGGCAGGGACGATCCGCGGCGCACCGGATCCGCCGCATTTCACCGTCCGGCGAGGCCCCGCGGGCCTGGCGGCCGTCGCGGTCGATGCGGGACGCGCTCGTGGACCTCGAGGCTTTCGTGGCGCGCCCGGGGCCGGGTGGCGCCGAAACTCCCTAGGACGGGCCGATTTGCGTTGCGTTCGGCCGAAGGCATCCCATACAATTTTGCAGGATCAAGGAGCTGATTTAAGTGCCATTGACGTGTTCGGCTTGCGGGAACACCCGCAAATTCCTCGTGAAGACGCTGCAAATGCACGTGGTGCAACTCGATGACACGCGGGTGGAAGTGTCGGAAGAAAGCAAGCCCGGCGTGATCGAAGTGCTGTGCGACGAGTGCGAAACAGCGCTCAACTTCGACGAAGTGGAGGACGCGATTCGCAAGGAAGTGCTCCTCACCCTCGGCGCCCGCTAGTTTTCGTCGCCGGCGTCCGCCTCTTCGAAATAGTCGCACTCCGGACACACCCACTCGCGCACCGTGGTCTTCACGTCCTGTGAGGTTCCCGGCACGCGGGTGACGGTCTCGCGCGTCACCAGGCGCATGAACTCCGCGCACATCGGGCATTCCTTCCCCATCCGCGCATGGTAACCGCGCCGCTTGTTCTTGACAACCTCCGGGCCCGAACCTATCGTACGGCCAAGGTGTTTCGCCCTCGCCGATCCGGCGCCTCGCGCCTCGCTCTTGAAACGCTCGTGCCTCACGAGCGCGCGTATCGCCGCTCGTTCAGCGACGAAGTGGCCATCGACTTTCCCTCGTCTCGCGCCGCCGCCGAGTTGTTCCGCCGGGATCACGGCGAGCCCAGCGGCGCCGATCGATCAACGCACGCGGAGATCACGATCTCGCGCTGCCAGGCCGGCACCGGCGCCATGGTTCCGCTCGACGTGCGCGTGCCGCGCACGTGCGGTGACTGCGGCGGCCGCGGCGAGGTGTGGAGCGAGCACTGCGGCCACTGCGACGGCCACGGCCAGCAACTGCACACACGGCACCTGACGGTGGCGGTGCCGCCCGGCGTCGTCCACGGCGATCGCTTCAGCTTCAACGTGTCGCTCGCCCGCGGTCCGCGCACGCGCGTGGATGTGCGCGTCGCGGTCATGGCGTGAAGCGGCACGTCGACTTCCTCTCCACGCTCTACCTGACCTGGGGCGGCATCTTCACCCTGGTCGCGCTCGCCGGCTTCGCCCTGGCCGCGGGGGCGGCGGCGATCGCCTCGTCCGACGGCCCGGTGCGGTTCAGCTCCGAAATGGCCGCGCGCCTGACCGCGGTGACCATCAGCGTGATTGCCTTCATCGCCCTGATCTGGGGCGCGCTCCATCTGTTCGTGGGCCGGACCCTCCGTCGCCATCGTCCGTCGGCGCGGCTGATGGCGTTGGGGCTGGCGGTGGGGAATCTCGTGCTGCTGCCGTTCGGAACCGCGCTTGGCGCCTACGCGTGTTGGGTGTTGCTGAATGAAGAGGGCAGGCGCCTCTTCGAGGGTAATTAGCCACAGAGACACAGAGAGCACAGAGGAATGCTCTTCTAAATGCAAAGGCCACTCGGCTTCGCCAACCGATTGCTGGCATTTCGAAAAGTATTCTCGGTGCTCTCTGTGTCTCTGTGGCTAATTTACGTGGGCGGGCCGTCTTTGGTGCCGGCCGGCGTCCACGGGCCGCAACGGAAGACTCTCGTCGCCGCCATCCATCCGCCGCGCACAATCCCAAAGCGTTTGATCACGGCCTCGCCGTAATAGCTGCAGGTGGGCTCGAACCGGCAGCCGACGCCCAGGCGGCCGTAGAGGGGCGAGAGCGTCGCTTGATACAGGTGAATGCCGCCGACGGCAACACGGGTCGCCACTTGTGCGGAAGGGGGGCGGCGGAGATCGATCGCGATTGCGGCGACGCTCACCGCAACCGCGATCCAGAGTTTCCGCTTCAGAACTTGTCCGCGAACTCGCTGAGGCCGGGGATGATCAGCCGCCCGCCGTTGATGCCCTTCACCATGGCCATGACGTGGAGCGCCAGCTGGCCGAGCGCCAGCAGCGGCGTGATCAGCGCGACGATGCAGCCGATCGGGCCGAGGGCGACGAGCACGAAGTTGACGACGATCCACACCACCAGTTCGGCCAGCATCAGCACGATGCCGTGCTTGGCGTGCCACTGGACTTCCTTGTCGTCCTTCTCCGTCAGCAGCGGCACCAGCGCCAGCAGCCACAGGTACGACAACACGATCATCACATTGCGGTTGCTGGAGGGGGCGCTACCGGGCGTCGCGTCGGCCATCTGATATCTCCTTCACAGGGGGGAAGCGCGGAAAAGCTGGGCGAAGTCTATCAAGTTCGAGCGCATGGTAAGCTGAATTTCTTATGACACCGGACCTGGTCCTTGATGCGCTCAGGGGTGTGCACGACCCCGACCTGCGCGCGGACATCGTGTCGCTCAAGTTCGTCAAAGACGTGCGGATTGCCGACGGCCGCGTCGCGTTCACCATCGAGTTGTCGAGTCCCTCGGCGGTGGCCCGAGAGCAGGTGGCGGCGCGCGCCCGCGACGTGGCCGGCGCCCTGCCCGGCGTCACCGGCGTGGACGTGACCATGACCTTCCTGGTGCGGGCGGTGTCGGCCCCCGAACATGGCAAGCCGCCGCTGCCCGGCGTGAAGAACGTGATTGCGGTCGGCGCCGGCAAGGGCGGCGTCGGCAAGACCACGGTGGCCGTGAACCTCGCGGTGGCTCTGGCGAAGCTGGGCGCGCGGGTCGGCATGCTCGACGGCGACATCTACGGGCCCAACGTGCCGCTCATGTTCGGCCTGCAGGCGCAGCTCCAGATGGACGGCAAGATGATCCGGCCGGCCGAGAAGTACGGCGTCCAGATTGTCTCGATGGGGTTCCTGGCCCAGGACGAGGCGCCGATGATCTGGCGCGGGCCCATGCTGCACAGCGCGATCCAGCAGTTCTGCCGCGACGTCGCCTGGAAGGACCTCGACTACCTGATCGTGGACATGCCGCCGGGCACCGGCGACGTGGCGCTGTCGCTCAGCCAGACGGTGCCGGCCGCCGGCGCCATCGTCGTGACCACACCGCAGCAGGTGTCGCTCGCCGACAGCCGGCGCGCCGTGCGGATGTATCAGAAGCTCAACATCCCGACGCTGGGGATGGTCGAGAACATGAGCTTCTACGAGTGCACCAACTGCCATCACGAAGCCGACATCTTCGGTCACGGCGGCGGGGAAGAAATGGCGCGGCAACTGGAGGTGCCGTTCCTCGGCCGCCTGCCGCTTTACCAGCCGATCCGCGTCGGCGGCGACCGCGGGATTCCGCTGGTGATCGCCGAGCCCGAGTCAGTCGCCGCGCGCGCCTTCTCCGCGCTCGCCGAAGCGACGGTGATTCAGATCGCCGTGGCGGCGCAGAAGAACGCGATCACGCACAGGGGCAAGATTCCGCTGATTCAGGTCAAGTAGCCGGGGACTGACCCCGAGCGGGATGTGCCCGAGGGGTCTGTCCCCTCCGCGCCGCTGCGACAGGGTCAGACCCCTCGGAATTCCTTGCTCGGGGTCAGACCCTGGTTCTCAGTCGCGCCATCGCCCACGCCCCGAGCAACGGTCCCGGCACGAGCAGCAGCGAGGCGTACCGCCAGCTCGTCGCGTCCGCCAGCATCGGCAGCAACTCAATCGTCACCATGGTCAGCAGGAAGCCGGCGCAGGTCTGCAGCGTCAGCGCCGTGCCGACGTGATCGCTCGGCGCAAATTCGCTCACCAGCGCGGAGAACTGCGCGGAGTCGGCGACCACGGCGAAGCCCCACACCATGACCAGCGCGTAGAGCCAGATCGGCGCGGCGCCAAAGACGACGAGGGTCAGCGCGGCGCAAGTGGCGCTGGCGAGCATGGCCCACATCGCGATGCGCGCCTTGCCGAGGCGGTCGGCGAGGTAGCCGGCCAGGGCGCAGCCGGCGGCGCCGCTGCCGATGGCGAGGAACGCGGCGATCGATCCGGCGCCACCCGGGTTGGCCAACCCAGACGCGGCGAAGCTCGCGGTGGCGAACACCGCGACCCACGTCCACATCGCGTAGAGCTCCCACATGTGGCCGAGGTAGCCGAAGGTGGCCAGGCGCGCACCGCGGCTGGCCAGGATCTTCCGGATGGCATGCGGATCAAACGGCGCGGTGGCCGCCACGTACGGGCCGTCGCGCACCACCGCCAGCACCAGCACGCCGCCGCTGGCAGCCAGGCCCGAGACCAGCAGCATCGGCTCGTGCCAGTTGGCGCCGAAGATCGCGGTCAACAAGTGCGGGAACGCCTTGCCGAGTGTGAGCGCGCCGATCAGCAGGCCCAGCGCGAGGCCGCGTTGGTCGCGGAACCACCCGGCGGCGATCTTCATGCCGGGTGGATACACCAGCGCGAGGGACGCGCCGGTGAGGAACCGCAGCGCAATCACCGACGCCGGCCCCGGCGCCACGATCACGGCGGCGTTGGCCGCCGCGCCCACCAGCGAACCCAGGAACATCAACGTCCGCGCGTTGAGGATGTCGGCGAGATTGGCCAGCGCGCTCACCAGCGTGCCGGCGACGAAGCCGGCCTGCACCGCCATGGTCAGCCAGGCCACCTGACCGGGGGGAATCGCGAAGTCACGGACGAGGAGGGGCGTGACCGCCGTGGCCGAGAACCACAGCGTCATTCCCAGGAACTGCGCGAGTGAGACGACGCCGAGCATGGTCCACGCCGATGACGGGGACACCAAAGCCGCAGATGGCACAGATGACTCAGATGGACGGATGTGCAAACCGTTCCGAACTCCAGAAGTACAATACCTTCTCACCTCTCACTTTTGACTTCTCACTTCCAGAATGCAGATACCGTACACCAAACGCACCTTGTCGAACGGGCTCGACGTGATCGTGCACGAGGATCACCAGCTCCCCATGGTGGCCGTGAGCCTGTGGTACCACGTCGGCTCCAAGAACGAGCGGCCCGGGCGCACCGGCTTTGCGCACCTCTTCGAGCACCTGATGTTCGAGGGCTCGGCGCACCACGATCACGGCTACTTCCCGCCGTTGCAGCGCGCCGGCGGACTGATCAACGGCTCGACCAGCACCGACCGCACGAACTACTGGGAAGTGGTGCCCACCGGCTCGCTCGAACTGGCGCTGTGGATGGAATCGGACCGCATGGGCTACCTGCTGCCCGCGCTCACCGAGGCGAAGTTCGCCAACCAGCGCGAGGTGGTGCTGAACGAACGCCGGCAGAACTACGAGAACCGGCCCTACGGCATGGCGGGCCTGGCGCTGTCGGCGGCGATGTTCGCGCCGGATCATCCGTACCATTGGCCCACCATCGGCGCGCCCGAGGACCTGCGCGCCGCGTCGCTCGACGACGTCCACGCCTTCTTCAGGACCTTCTATCACCCCGCCAACGCCTCGCTGGCGCTGGCCGGCGACCTCGAAACCGGGCAGGGCTTCGATCTCGCCGAGCAGTTCTTCGGCGATCTGACAGCCGGACCCGTGCCCGATCCGGTGCGCGCCCATGCCGCACTCGCGTCGAGCGCCGACTTCGTGCTCGAGGATCGCGTCGAGCTGCCGCGGCTGTACCTGGGCTGGCACTCGCCGGCGATGTTCGCGGACGACGACGCGGAGCTGGATGTGTTTGCCGACGTGCTGGCCCACGGCAAGACCTCGCGGCTCTACCGGTCGCTGGTTTACGAGCGCCGGATCGCCACCGACGTCTCGGCGTATCAACACTCGCGCGAGATCGGCGGCCTGTTCCAGATCGCCTGCACCGCGGCGGCCGGCGTGGCGCTGTCGGAACTCGACACCGCCATCCGCGCGGCGGTCGCGGAACTGGCGGCGGACGGACCGGTGCCGGCGGAGATGGAACGCGCCCTCGCGCAGTCTGAAGCGCAGTTCCTCTATCGCCTCCAGACCATCGGCGGGTTCGGCGGGAAGTCGGATCAGTTGAACGCTTACAACACCTATCTCGGCGACCCCGGTTACTTCGATCGCGATCGACAGCGCTACGTGAATGCCACCACTGCCGGCGTCGCCGCCGCCGCGCGGCGCTGGCTGCAGGACGCTCCCCTCGTCACGCTGAGCGTCGTGCCGCGTGGCCGCCGGCAGCTGGCGCTTCCCAATGCCGCCGAGGTCAGCGTCTCGTGAGCCCGGTTGATCGCAGCCGGCTGCCGATCCCCGGACCCGACCGTCCTTTTCACTTTCCCCGCATCGCGCGCCGCACGCTGGCGAACGGGCTCGAGCTGCGCGCCGTCACGCACAGCGCCGTGCCGGTGATCTCCATCGTGCTGCTGGTGCCCGGCGGATCGTCGGCCGACCCGGCCGATCGTCACGGCCTGGTGTCGATCACCGCCGGCCTGCTGGATGAGGGCAGCCGCGGCCAGTCGGCGCTCGAGGTCGCCGACCGCGTCGCCCGCATTGGCGGCGACCTCGACATCGAGGTCGGCGCCGACGCCGTCGTTGTCGGCCTGACGACGCTGGATCGCTTCTACGCGACCGGGTTGGCGCTGATTCACGAGATCGTGTCGGCACCGAACCTTGCCGCCGACGATTTCAACCGCATCCGCAACCTGCGGCTGGAACGGCTGCGCCAGATGAAGGATCACGCCGGGGCGATGGCCGAGCGGGCCTTCGCGCGCGTGCTCTACGACGGCCATCCATACGGCCATCTGGGACTCGGCACCACCGCGTCGCTGACCGCTATTGCCGTGGAGGAAACGCGCCTGCTGCACGCCGCGCTGTTCTCGCCGGCCGGGGCCACGCTGGTGGTCGTTGGCGACCGTCCCGCCGAGGAAATGCTGGACGCCGCGGCGTCGACGTTCGGCGGCTGGCGCGCCTCGGCTTCGACCATGGTGATCGATCGCGCCGCCGCGCTGGCGCCGCCGCCAGCCGTGCCGCTGACCCGGCTGGGCGTGGTGTCGCGGCCCGGCGCCGCGCAATCGGAATTGCGCATCGGCCACGCCTGCGCGCCCCGCGCGACGCCCGACTATCACGCGCTCCTGATGCTCAACACCATTCTCGGTGGCCAGTTCGTGAGCCGCATCAACCTCAACCTGCGCGAAGCCAAGGGTTACACCTACGGCGTGCGCACCGGCTTCGACCTGCGCCGCGGCATTGGCCCGTTCGTCATGCAGACCAGCGTGGGCACCGACGTCACCGTGCCGGCGATTCGCGAGGCGCTGAAAGAGATCGGCGACATCGCCTCCGCCCGCCCGGCTACCGCCGACGAGCTCTCGCTGGGGTTTGCCACCATCAGTAAGGGGTATCCGCGCGGCTTCGAGACCGCCTCGCAAGTGGCGCGATCGGTGGCCCAATTGGCGCTCCACGGGCTGCCCGACTCCTATTTCGAGGACTTCATCCCGCGCCTCGCGCAGGTCACGATCGACGACGTCAGCCGGGTGGCTGCCCGGTACCTGGACCTGCCGAGAATGACGACGCTGATCGTCGGGGACTTGGATAAGATTGGCCAATCGCTCCCTGACCTTGGGCTCGGCCCTCATCAGGTCTTGACTCCGGAAATCTAATGGAGCGTATCAACCAGTCCGCACGTTTTGGCGGCGTCGCTCAGCCAACGTTCAGGGGCCGTTCCGTAGGAACGGCCCATTGGGAATTCGAGAGGATGTTCCACTAGGGTGAAAGCCATCCGCTTCCATGCGCACGGAGGTCCCGACGTCCTCCGCTACGAGGACGTCCCCGAACCGGTCGCCGGCCCGGGCGAAGCCGTCGTGCGCGTGCGTGCCTGCGCGCTCAACCACCTCGACCTGTGGCAACGCCGCGGGATCGAGCGCGTCACCATCCCGTTCCCCCACATTTCCGGCGCCGACATCTCCGGCGAAGTGGCGAGCGCGCCTGGCGGCGAGTACGCGACGGGCCGTCGCGTGATGCTGCAGCCGGGCCTGTCGTGCGGGCGCTGCGCGGCCTGCCTCGATGGCCGCGACAACGAGTGTCCCACCTACGACGTGATCGGCTACCGCAGCGATGGCGGCTACGCCGAGTACGTCAAGGTGCCCATCCAGAACCTCGTCGCCATTCCGGATGCGATTGGCTTCGTCGAGGCGGCGGCGTTCCCGCTCGCGTTCCTCACCGCGTGGCACATGCTGGTGACGCGCGCGAAGCTGCGCGCCGGCGAAGATGTGCTGGTGATCGGTGGTGGGAGCGGCGTCGGGCAGGCCGCCATCCAGATTGCGTGGCGTCACGGCGCGCGCGTCTTTGCCACCGCGGGGACGGACGAGAAGCTGGCCAGGGCGCGGCAACTTGGCGCTTACGACGTGGTGAACCACACCACGGAAGACGTGCCGGCCCGGATCAAAGAGTTGACCGGCGGCCGCGGCGTTGACGTGGTGGTCGAGCACGTCGGCACGGCGACCTGGGACCGCAGCTTGAAGTGCCTCGTGCGCGCCGGCCGGCTCGTGACCTGCGGCGCCACCACCGGGCACGACGCGAAGATTGACCTGCGCTTCCTGTTCGGGCGGCAGTTGTCGCTGCTGGGCTCGTACATGGGCCGCAAGGCCGAGCTCCTGCGCGCTGCACAGTTCTTTTTTTCCGGCGAACTGCGCTCGGTCGTGGACCGCACCTACCCGCTGGCCGAGGCGGCCGGGGCCCAGCGGCGGCTGGAAGCGCGCGAGCAATTCGGCAAGATCGTCCTGATCGCCTGACTTGTCGGCCGTCGCCTTGGCGAAGGCTGAAACCGGCGGAGGGCCGCCAACGTCCAACCCTTGGATTGCGAGGTGTATGATCCTCGTCTTGCCATGGATATCAGGATCCAGCGGAAGCCGTCGGGCCTCGGTGGCCGGCTGTTCAGCCTGGTCGGCATCATCGGGCTGCTGGCCACGATCATCGCGGGCGCCACGGTCTGGCTGCTGCTCACCGATCCGGTGACGGTGGCTGAGTCGATGGACTCCGGCGAGGTCACGCCGCTCGTACAGTCGCTGGCGGGGTCGATCTACGACGCGCTCGTCAAGCTGATGCGCATGCTCTAGGGATGATTGGGGTCAGGCCGCGAAAAACGCCCTTACCAGTAGTTCAAAAGGGCGTTTTTCGCGGCCTGACCCCAATCATCCCTAGAGCCTCGTCGCCAGGAACTTCCCCAAATACCACGCATCGAGAAACTTGAACGGCGCCGCGGCGGTCGAGTAATGCCCGCACGGTAGCACGCTGACCTCCACCGGCAGCTGGCGCCGCCGGAACTCGTCAATCAGCTTCAGCGACAGGTCCACTGGGAACGTCAGGTCGTACTTCGCATACACCAGCAGCGTCTGGCGATCGTGCAGCCGATCGAGGAACGACCACGGGCTGATCGGGCGCCACAGGTGGCGCAACTGGTCGGCGTCCACCTGGCCCTCGAGGCCCTCGCGGACGTGTTCGGTGGAGAGGCCGCGCCACACCACGTCGCTGAAATAAGGCGACACGTGGTTGAGCGCCTGCGCGTTCACCAGGGGCTCGTGACAGGTCGTCAGCAGTGACAGGCACGAGCCCAGGCTGGTGCCCACCAACCCCAGCCGCCCGTAGCCCTGGTCGCGCAGCCACCACAACGCCAGTCGCACGTCGCGCACGGCCTGCCGGCAGACCTGCAGCGTGCGGACGATGTTCGAGCTGACGATGTAGTCGGCGCGCGTCAGTTCAGGCGGCATCCGCGTGTCGTGGTAGGGCAGGCTGATGCGAAGCGAGGCGATGCCCAGCTTCGACAGCAGCTTGCACAACCCGACGTGCCCCTCGGGATCCGCATTCCACTGCGCGAGCACAACCACGGCCCGGCGGACGGGCGTGGCGCCGCGCTTCGGCTTCCTGATCGGGTTGGCGGGGAAGTACCTCGCCTGCACGACGTTGTTCTCGGCGTGCGGGGTGGTGAAGCCGCTCGGGTAGGTCAGCAGCCCCTCTTCACCGCCCGCGCGCACGCCGGGCAGGGCCCGCGTGAACGTATAGCGCGCCGGTTCCGGCGTGTAGAACGCGTCGGTGTCCTGCATGACGCGTTCGACCCAGTCCGAGACTCTCGTCAAGCCCTCCATCGTCGCGCCGCGCACGCCTTCCGGCGCCCCGGTGGACAAGTCCGAGCTCGCGCCGGGCTCCGCGGCCGACAAGTTGGCGGACCGGATCGGTGTGTCGATCCAGTCTTCGCCCCACTCGAACGGGCGGACCAGCCGTTCGTGCTTGCGGACGTCAACGAGTGCCTGCTCCCAACGGTGGAAGTACCGCCGAATCATCCGGCCCGCGCGATCAGGCGTTCCACGGCGAGCGCGGTCTGCATCAACGCCGGCGTCCGGCCCTTGTGGCCTACCAGCTGCAAGCCAACCGGCAGGCCGCCATGGGTGGCGCCGCAGGGCAGCGACAAGGCCGGGTGCCCGGAGAGGTTGAATGGTTGCGTGCAGCGGAGCATCAGCGTGCGCACGGCTTCGGGCCCGCCCTTCACCGGCATGGTGGTGGCGCCGATCGGCGGCGCGGGAATGGCCAGCGCCGGCAGCACCAGCGCGTCGACGCCGTCGAGGGCGCGGTCCACTTCGTGCGCGATGATCGCCTTGCCGCGCAGGGCGCGGATGTAGTCTTCGGCCAGCACGTAGCGCGCCATCTCGAGGCGCAGCCGCACGTTGGGCGTGTAGTCCCCGGGCCGCGACATCAGCGTGCGCGCGTGATACTCGGCGGCATCGCCCAACACGAGGTGCAGGTAGATGGCCGCCATGTCGGTGGCGTGCGGAATGGTGACGTCGGTGACGATGGCGCCGGCGGCGCGAAGCGAGTCGATGGTGTGATCGACCACGCGTTCGACGTCCGCGTCGAGGCGATCGAACAGGTATCCCGCGGGCACGCCCAGCCGCACGCCCTTGAGTGGTGAGGCCTCGGGCATGCCGGTGACGCGGAGGCTGGCCGGCAGCAACGCGTTGTATTGAATCCACGCGTCGGCCACGCATGCGGCCAGCGGCCCGACGTGATCGAGCTGGCGGCTCAAGGGCACGATGCCGGAGGCCGAGATCTGTCCCCACTCCGGCTTGAAGCCGACGATGCCGCAGGCGGCGGCGGGAATGCGGATGGAGCCGCCGGTGTCGGTGCCGACCGTGCCGAGCGACATGCCGGTGGCAATCGCGATTGCCGATCCGCCGCTCGATCCGCCCGGCGAACGCGTCGGGTCCACCGGATTGCGGGCCAGCCCGAACCCCGAATCCTCCGTGGTGGTGCCGAAGGCGAACTCGTGCAGGTTGGTCTTGCCCACGAACACAGCGCCGGCCTTGCGCAACCGTGCGGCGACCACCGCGTCGGCGCTCGCCACGTGATCCCGGCGGACCAGCGAGCCGGCGGTGGTCGGCGCGCCCTTCAGGTCCACGAGATCCTTCAGCGAGACCGGGATGCCGTGAAGCGGGCCGCGATACCGCCCGCCGGCAATCTCTTTGTCGGCCGCTCTCGCGGTCTCGAGCGCGTCATCGGCGGTGATGGTGATGACGGCGTTCAGCTTCGGGTTGAGCGCCTCGATCTGCGAGAGGCATTCTTCCGTCAGCTTCTCCGACGTCAGCTCGCCCCGGGCGAGGCGCGGCGCGACCTCGGCGATCGTCCTCATTTCGCGCGGCCGGGGCTGACGACCCGGCCCTCCGTGCCGTCCACCGGCCCGCCCTGAGCGAAGTCGAAGGGCGTCTCGCGGTCGGCATCGTCATTCCAGTCCGCCGACCTCAGGCGTTCGGTCGCCTGGGCAAGTCCCTCGAGAGGACCGATCATTTCGGGCAGCCCGCGCTTCACCGCGTCGGCCTTCGCCCACTCCAGCCATTCACCTACGGTCATGATGCTCGCTTTACGGAAACCGACACGCCGTCGCCCACCGGCAGGAAGGAGGTGTAGAGACGCGGGTCGTCGGCCAAATGGCGGTTGAAGCTCACGATCGCCGCCGTGGTTGTGTCGCTGTGGCTCTTGTCATTCACGTAGCCGGGGATCACTTCGCCGTTCCACAGGATGTTATCAGCCACCAGCACGCCGCCCGGACGAAGCAGTTCCACGAGCCGGTGGTGCATCGGCAGGTAAAGCATCTTGTCGCTGTCCTGGAAGATGAAATCGAACGGCCCGGCGATCTTGTGGAGAAAGCGCGTCGCATCACCGACCATCACGCTGACCCGGCTGCCGTAGCCGGCCACGATGAGGTGGTCACGGGCGCGGCCGGCCAGCGCGGCTTCACATTCCATGCTGATCATCATGCCATCGGCCGGCAGCGCCGCAGCCAGCCACAACGTGGAGTAGCCGATCGAGGTGCCGATTTCGAGGATTCGCTTCGCACCACAGCCGAGGGCGAGCGTGTGCAACAGGGCCCCAGTGTCGGGACAGACAATTGCCCGCCCTTCCGCGCGTCCCTCGCGTTCGATCACGGCCAGGTACTCGTGCGGGTCGCGCCGCAGCCGCGTGAGGTAATCCAGCACTGGTTCGGGTGTCAGCCGAGACATGGAAGAGCCGATTGTACCTGGCGTTGGCCAGGCGCCAATAGCCGGGCTGGCCCGCACGTATGGAATTGAACGCCCGGCAACTGGAGCGCGCTATGCTGCTCGCATGACGTCCCTCGCACCAGCTCGGCAGTCGCATTGCTCCCGCCGGAGACGGGTCGGCGCCTAGTGGCCACCATCCTCGTCGTCGACGACCTCGCCGCCAATCGGCAGCTTTTGGTCACGCTGCTGCGCGCCCAGGGGCATCGGCTTCTCGAGGCGGCGAACGGCTGCGACGCCCTGGTCGTCGTCCGCGAATCGCCTCCAGACCTTGTCATTTCCGACCTGCTCATGCCGGTGATGGACGGCCACGAGTTTGTCCGGCGGCTCCGCGTCGATCCGGCGACCAGCGCGATTCCGGTGGCGTTCTACACCGCGCCCTATGGCGAGCCCGAAGCGAGAGACCTGGCGAGAGCCGTTGGCATGGCCGACGTGCTGCTGAAACCCGCCGAGGCGGACGACGTTACGCGCGTCATCAACGGCCTGCTCTCCCCGGGCCTGCGCACGTTGCCGGCGCCGGCAGCGACGATCACGACGGCGTTCGCCCGCGAGCACCTGCGTTTGCTGACCGACATACTGTCGGACACCGCCGACGATCTGAAGATCTCGAACGCCCGGCTCAGGGCGGTCATCAACATCGGGTTGGACCTGGCATGCGAGCGCGACCTCGACCGCCTGCTGCAGCACGTTTGCACCGCTGCACGGGACCTGTTTGGCGCCACCTACGTCACGCTCGGCATTCTCGACCTGAAGAGCCGAATCGTGGAACGGTCGACGACTTGTGGCGTGAGCCCCGACTGGATCAAAGTGGGCGACTCGCTTTCAGGCGTCCTCGCCGCCGTCGTGGCCGAGCGCCGAACCGCGCGTGGTGGCCCGCCGAGCGTCGATGCGCCCGGACCGCAGTTCCCGCCGCTCCATCCCGAGGTGCAGGCGTTCCTGGCCGCGCCGATTGCGTCGCCGGCCAACGTCTACGGTTGGATCTGTTTCGTCGGCAACGAGGGACAGTCGTTCAGCGAGAACGATGAACACCTGGTCAGCGCGCTGTCCGGGCTGGTTGGCCGCATCTACGAGACCGGCCATTTCGCGGCCGTCGCGCTCAAGCGGGCCGCGGAGCTGGAGCAGGAGGTGTCGGCGCGCCACCGGGCGGTCGAGGCGCTGCAGACGTCGGAAGAACGCACGCGCTTTGCCCTGGAGGCGGCCGGCGTCGGGATTTGGGACTTGAACTTCAAGACCGGCCGGCTCGAGTGGTCGCCGATCATCGAGTCCCAGCACGGCCTGTCGCCGGGAACGTTTGGCGGGACGCTCGCAGCGTTCATGGAGGTTGTGCATCCCGAGGATCGCGACGGGCTCACCAAGATCTTTGACGAGGCCGTCCGGACGGGCGCCGACTTCAGCGAGCAGCACCGCACGCTGAGACCAGACGGCGCGGTGCGGTGGCTGAGCGGCACCGGCCGCATCCAGCGCGGCGAGACCGGCGAGCCCGTGCGTGCCGTCGGCATCTCCCTGGACATCACCGACCGCCGCGCGTTGGAGGAACAGCGTCAGCAGGGGCAGAAGATGGAAGCTGTCGGCCGGGTCGTCGGCGGCGTGGCACACGACTTCAATAACCTGCTGACCGTGATCCTGGGTTACTGCGAGCTGTCGCTGGATGACCTCGGGCCGGACG
Source organism: uncultured Acidobacterium sp. (assembly GCA_964355095.1). GTDB lineage: Bacteria > Acidobacteriota > Vicinamibacteria > Vicinamibacterales > UBA2999 > 12-FULL-67-14b. The sequence goes on along the minus strand of CAYHCX010000035.1, from coordinate 3,808 downwards.
ACCCGCGCCGGGCCGACATCAATGAAATCGCGAAGGCTGGCGCGCGGGCCACGGCGTTGGCGCGCCAACTGCTCGCCTTCAGCCGCAAGAACCTCATCGAACCGGTGCTGCTCGACCTGAATGCAGTGGTCGCCGGCATGCGACCGATGCTCCGGCTCCTGATTCGCGAGGACGTGAAGGTCATCTTGGATCTCGATTCGGCGTTGGGATCGGTCAAGGGGGATCGCTGGCAGATGGAGCAGATCGTCATGAACCTCGCGGTTAACGCGCGGGACGCCATGCCGAAGGGCGGCACCTTGACGATTGCGACCGCCAACGTCGAAGCCGGCCACGACCTCGAGTCGCCGCCCGCCATCGCACCGGGATCTTATGTGGTGCTCACCATGACCGACACCGGGACCGGCATGTCACCGCACGTCCGGGCCCGCCTGTTCGAGCCGTTCTTCACTACCAAGCCGGCCGGCGAGGGCACTGGATTGGGTCTGGCCACCGTCCACGACATCGTCGCCAGGAGCGGCGGACGCATCGTCGTCACCAGTGAAGTCGGCAACGGTACGACGTTCAAGGTCTTCCTGCCCAAGGCCGGCGAAGCCGGCACAGCCGTGGACGCACCGCCGCCCGTGGCGCGTCCACAGACCGCGGCGCGCACGGTGCTTGTGGTGGATGATTCGCCGGGCCTCTGCGACATGGCCAGGAGGTTGTTGGAGCGGCAAGGCTACACGGTGCATGTCGCCGCCGACGCGGCCGAAGCCCTCCAGCAGTTCGAGAAGCAGCCGTTCATCGACGTGCTCCTGACCGACGTTGTCATGCCAGGGGCCAGCGGGCAGGAGTTGACCAGGCAACTCCTGGAACGCTACCCCGCGCTGAGAGTGATCTACATGTCCGGGTATACCGACGACACCATCGCCCAGCACGGCGTGTTGAATCCGGGTGTGGCGTTCCTCCGCAAGCCGTTCACGTCTGAGACCCTCAGCCGGAAGCTCCGTGAGGTGCTCGCTCGAACGGCACCGGTCGTGCTCTGAAGCGACGATCGGCGCGCGCTGATTACGCGAGGCAGCGTAAGCTGGTGGGGTGCGGCACACCAAGATCATCGCCACGATCGGCCCGGCGTCGAGTTCGGCTGAGGTTCTCGACCAGCTGATCGCGGCCGGCGTCGACATCATCCGCCTCAATTTCTCACATGGCTCCCAGTCCGACCACGCCGGCAAGTTCCACGGGATCCGCGAGGCCGCGAAGCGCGCGAAGCGGCACGTCGCGATCCTGCAGGATCTCAGCGGCCCGAAGATCCGGATCGGCCGCCTCGAGGGCGGGCGTCCCATCCTGCTCGAACGCGGCGGCAGCCTGGTGGTGGCGATCGGCGACGAAGTTGGCGGCCCGGGCCGCGTCTTCACCAGCCACGCGGAACTTGCGCTCAAGGTCGCGAAGGGCGACCGCCTGCTGATCGACGACGGGAAGATCGAGCTGGAAGTGGAGTCGAGTTCGCCAGGCGAGATCCACACGCGCGTGATCGACGGCGGCGAATTGGGCGAGCACAAGGGCATCAACGCGCCGCATGTGCCGCTAGGTTCCGACCTGACGGAGAAGGATCGCCGCGACCTGGCCTTCGGCCTGGCCCTGGGCGTGGACTTGGTGGCGCTCAGTTTCGTGCAGGCCGCGGGTGACATCACCCGCGCCCGGGCGGTGATGGCCGAAGAGGGCCGTCCCAAGGTGCCGATCATCGCCAAGCTCGAGCGGCCGGAGGCCATCGAGCATCTCGATGAAATCCTGGAGGCGAGCGACGCGGTGATGGTGGCCCGCGGGGACCTGGGCCTCGAGATCCCGCTGGAACGCGTGCCGCGCGTGCAGAAGGAGATCCTGCGCAAGGCCCACGCCCGCTCGGTCCCGGTCATCGTCGCCACGCAGGTGCTCGAATCGATGCGCACGGAGCCGCGGCCGACGCGGGCGGAAGCCAGCGATGCCGCCGGCGCCGTGGACGGCGGCGCCGACGCCATCATGCTATCGAGCGAGACGGCGACCGGGCGCTATCCGGTGCGATCGGTGGAGGTACTCGACGCGATCATCCGCGATGCCGAGTCGATGCCGCCGGCGTGGGTGGAGCCCGCAGGCCGTCCTCCCAGGGTGGATCACACCCGCGCCTTGAGCGAGGCGGCCGTCACGCTGGCCCGCCGCTCCGGCGCGCACGCCATTGTCGCGGTCACGCGCGAAGGGCAAACGGCACGGCTGCTGTCGGCCGCGCGTCCGGAGGCCATCATCCTGGCGGCGACCGACAACGAGGAAGTGGCGCGGCGCCTGAATCTCTGGCGCGGCGTGATCCCGATGGTCTGCGAGCTGGGCGGCGACATCGAGGACGTGATCACGCGGGTCGTGGACGGCGCGGTAGAGCGCTCGGGCGCGCCGGAGAACGCGACACTGGTGTTCGTGAATACCGCCACCGACCTCGATCGCGGCGGTTCGAACTTCGTGAGGATCCGCCGCGCCTAGATCGTGGCGGCGTCGTGAACGAGCGCGCCGCGATCGAAGCGATCGGGCGCGAACACGGTCACATCGAACGTCTCCGAGCGCCCCAGCCGCACAAGCTCGCTGACGATCTTGCCGGTGGCCGGCGACATCATCAAGCCGTGCCCGCTGAAGCCGTTGGCGAAAATGAAGCCCGAGAGGCGGGGATGCGGCCCGAGGACCGGGTTGTGGTCCGGTGTCATTTCATACAGCCCCGCCCAGCCGTGCACGTCCGTCACGTCGCACAGCTCTGGCACGCGGTTCACCATCGCCGGGTAGAAGTCGTTGTTCCACCGCGCCTCGTCCGGCTCGAGGTTGTCTCCCGGCTGTTCGTGCCAGTTGGTGAAGGCCAGGATGATCTTGTCGGGTCCGCCCGGCTCGGCCGCATCATCGTGCCGCCAGTGGACGCCGCCGGGATCGATCAGCATCGGGAAGCGATACGGCCACACCCGCGGCAGCGTGCAGCGGAACAGCATCTGCCGCATCGGCTCGACCGGCACCTTCAGCCCGGCCAGGGCCGCCAGCCCTCCGGCCCACGGCCCCGCGGCGTTCACCACGATGGGCGCCGAGACACGCGTGCCGCTCTTCAGCCGGACGCCGGTGACCGCGCCGCTCTTCTGATCGATGGCCGTGACTTCGTCGGCGATGAACTCGGCGCCGGCCAGTTCGGCGCCGGCGCGAAACCCGGCGAGCACCTCACGCGGATCGGCGTAGCCGTCGTCGGGGCCGAGCACGCCGAACAGGATGTCGTCGAGCATCACGCCGGGCAGCATCACGCTCAGTTCCTCGACGGTGACCATGCGCACCGCGGCGCCGGCCTGCTGCTCCTCGCGGTAGCGCTTGCCGAGCGCGGTGGCGTTGGCGCCATTGGCCAGGAAAAGGTAGCCGCGCTGCCGGAACCACGCATGCGGCCGCTTTCTCGGCGCGCCGAGCTTCTTGTCGAACCGCTTCCACAGCTCGACGCTGAACTGCACCATGCGCACGGTGACCGGCGTGCAGAACTGCTGGCGGATGCCGCCCATCGCCAGGAACGAGGATGATCGGGCGTAACTGGGATCGCGTTCGACCACCAGGATGCGGCCGGTGAACCCGTCTTGCCGCAGGTGCCACGCCGCGCTGGAGCCGACGCCGCCGCCGCCGACGATGACCACGTCAGCGCGTTGGGTCATGGAGGTAGCCATTCATGCGCATCTTACGGCCAATGGCAGGCCGCAGATAAATGCAGCCACGGAATAGATGCAGCCACAGATTAGACGCAGATTGGACACAGATTACGGTCGGGTGATTCGAGCCGTCGTCCCATGAGCGTCGC
>CAYHCX010000034.1:20940-35800 GCA_964355095.1 uncultured Acidobacterium sp. | reverse complement strand
TCGAGGCCGACAAAGTCGAGCAGCGTGAACGGACCCATCGGGTAGCCGCAACCGAGCTTCATGCCGTTATCGATGTCTTCGACGGTGCCGATACCGTCTTCGAGGCAGCGGATCGCATCGAGCAGATACGGCACCAGCAGGCGATTGACGATGAAGCCGCCGCGGTCGGGCGCGGAGATCGGCTCCTTGCCGATGGCCTTGGCGAACGCATACAGCGCCTCGTGCGTTTCCTGGCTCGTCGTCAGCGCGCGGATCACTTCCACCAGCTTCATCAGCGGCACGGGGTTGAAGAAGTGCAGGCCGCCAACCTGGTCGGGCCGCTTGGTGGCCGCGGCCAGCTCGGTGATGCAGAGGGATGAGGTGTTGGACGCGATCAGGCAGTGCGGCCCGACCACGGCCTCGACCTGCGCGTAGGCCTGCTTCTTGATCTCGACGTTCTCGATGATCGCCTCGATCACGAGGTCGCAATCCTTCAGGTCCGCGTAGTTCGTCGTCCCGGTCAGGTTCTTGAGCACGGTCGCCTTCTGCTCCTCGGTGACCTTGCCCTTCTCGACCCCGCCGGTGAGAAACTTGTCGATGCGGCCGAGGCCCTTCTTGAGCACGTCATCGTTCACTTCGAGCACGAAGGTCTTGAACCCGGCACCCGCCGAGATCTGTGCAATGCCCGCGCCCATCAACCCGCAACCCAACACACCCACTGTCTTGATGGCCATTAGAGTGCCTCCACGATCATCGCAATGCCCTGGCCGCCGCCAATGCAGGCCGACGCCACCCCGTACTTCTTGCCGCGCCGGCGCAGTTCGAGCAACAGCGTCAGCAGCAGGCGCGCGCCGCTCGCGCCGAGCGGGTGGCCAATCGCAATGGCGCCGCCGTTCACGTTGACCTTGTTGCGATCGAGGCCGAGTTCCTTCTCGCACGAGAGATACTGCGCCGCGAACGCTTCGTTGATTTCGATCAGATCCAGGTCGCCGAGGGAGAGGCCCGCTTTCTCGAGGGCCTTGCGGATCGCGGGCACCGGGCCCATGCCCATCATGGTCGGGTCGACGCCGACGGCGGCCCACGACACGATGCGGCCGAGCGGCCTCAGGCCGCGGGTCTTGACCGCGTCGTCGCCGGCAATCACCAGCGCCGCGGCGCCATCGACGATGCCGCTGGCGTTGCCGGCCGTGACCACGCCGTCTTTCTTGAACGCCGCCGGCAGCCTTGCCAGGATCTCCATGGTCGTCTCGGGACGCATGTGGTCATCCTGCTCGATCATCGTGACGCCCTTGCGCGTCTTGATCTCGACCGGCACCACTTCGTCCTTCATGATCCCCGAGGACCACGCCTGGTGCGCGAGCTGCTGGCTGCGCAGGGCAAACCCGTCCGAGTCTTCGCGTGTGATGCCGTACTTGACGGCGCAGTTCTCGGCGGTAATCGCCATCGAGCAGCCCGCGTACGGATCGGTCAGGCCTTCCCACAGCCAGTCTTCGAGCTTGCCCTGGCCCAGCTTGAAGCCCGAGCGCGCGCCGCGAATGACGTGCGGCACCTGGCTCATGTTCTCCATGCCGCCGGCCAGCACGACGCCGGCTTCATCCAGTTGGATGCATTGCGCGCCGCTCAGCACCGCCTGGATGCCTGAGCCGCACAGGCGGTTCACGGTGAGCGCCGGCACTTCAATCGGCACGCCCGCCTTCAGGCCGACGTGCCGGGCGCCGTAGTGCGCGTCCACGCTGCTCTGTTGCACGTTGCCGAACACGACGTGATCGACCCACTCCGGCCTGGTGCCGGTGCGTTCGAACGCGCCCTTCGAGGCGATGGCGCCGAGTTCGATCGCCGACAGGTCTTTGAGCGCGCCCACATACTGCGTCATGGGCGTGCGGGCGCCGCCGAGAATAAACACTTGCTTGGCCATAAATACCTGCACTGTCGCTATTGGCTTGGGGCTTGGGCCTTGGGGCTTGGGCCTTGGGGCTTGGGCCTTCGGCGCTCATTTGGAGATTCTCTTCGATATCCAGTCGCCGACTTCACGCGTGCCGAGCGGGCCGCCGATGTCTGCGGTGGTTTGGTTCTGCGCGATCGCCGCTTCCACGGCGCGTTCGATGGCCTTCGCTTCGTCCGCGGCTCCCAGGGTCTCGAGCATGAGCGCCGCCGACAGGATGGCGCCCACCGGGTTGGCCACGTTCTTCCCGGCCAGCGGGGGCGCGGACCCGTGCACCGGCTCGAACAACGAGGTCTTGCCGGGGTGGATGTTGCCCGACGCCGCCATCCCGAGCCCGCCCTGCAACGCGCCGCCGATGTCAGTGACGATGTCGCCGAACAGGTTGTTGGTGACGATCACCTGGTACTGGCCGGGATCCTTGACCAGGAACATGGCGAGCGCGTCGATGTACTGATGCGTGGCGGTGATGCCCGGATACGCCGCCGCCACTTCCTTGAACACCCGCTGCCACAAGGCGTGCCCCTGCGGCATGGCGTTGCTCTTGTCGGCCATGCACACCTTGGCGAGGCCGTTCGCCGTCGCGTACTCGAATGCGTGGCGGATGATGCGGTGCACGCCCTTGTAGGTGTTGATCTCTTCCTGGATCGCCACTTCGTCGGTGGTGCCGGCCTTGAAGCGGCCGCCGATGCCGGCGTAGACGCCTTCGGTGTTCTCGCGGAACACCACGAAGTTGATGTCCTGGCGCCCGCGACCCTTCAGCGGGCAGAGGCGATCGTCGAGCAGCCGCACCGGGCGGTAGTTGACGTAGAGATCGAGTTCGAACCGCGTGCCGAGCAGGATGTCGCGCGCGTGCTGGTTGCCGGGCACGCGCGGATCGCCAAGCGCGCCGACGAAGATGGCCTGGAAGTCGTCGCGCAGCATCTGGTAGCCGTTGGCCGGCAGCGTCTCGCCCGTCTTCAGGTAGTGATCCGCGCTCCACGGCAGGTGCACCAGATCGAACCGCCGCCCAAACGCGTGACCGGTGGCCTGTAGCACCTTCACCGCTTCCGCGGTGACGTCCTTGCCGATGCCGTCGCCGGGGATGACTGCAATCCTCACAACATCCCCACCGTACGAGCCACGGAAGCACGGAAGCACGGATCTGGATTTTGAAAGACGTGTTCTGTGTTTCCGTGTTTCCGTGGCCTGTATGTCATCAGCAAACCTCGATGGCGATCGCCATTCCCATGCCGCCGCTGACGCACAGCGTGGCGAGGCCGCGTTTCTGTCCCCGGCGCATCAGCTCGTGGAGCAGGGTGACGATGATCCGGGCGCCGGTGCAGCCGATGGGATGGCCCAGTGCAATCGCGCCGCCGTTCACGTTCAGCTTCTCCGCCGGAATCGGCACGTCCTTCAGCACCGCCAGGACCTGCGCGGCGAACGCCTCGTTGATCTCAACGAGATCGAAATCATCGATGCCGAGGCCGGTGCGCTGTCGCAGCTTCGCAATCGCCGGCACCGGGCCAATGCCCATGATGCGCGGATCCACGCCGGCACTCGCCCACCCGACAATGCGCGCGAGCGGGGTGAGGCCGCGCGACTCCGCGAAGGCGGCCGACGACAGTACGAGCGCGGCGGCGCCGTCGGTAATGCCCGACGCCGATCCCGCGGTGACGATGCCGTCGTGGCCTTCCACTTTCGGAAAGGTGAGCGGAAGCCTGCGCAGCGCCTCGATGGTCGAGCCGTGCCGGGGATGCTCGTCTTCGGTGATGACATGGTCCACCGGACCCTTGGCCGAAGGCACAGTTACCGGCGCGATCTCGCGCGTGAAGTGACCGGCCTTTTGCGCCGCTTCCGCCTTGCGCTGGCTCTCCAGCGCAAATGCATCCGACTGCTCGCGCGTGATGCCGTACTGGCGCGCCAGCACTTCCGCGGTCTCGCCCATGATGAGACCCGACAGCGGATCCTGGAAACCGTCGCGATACATGGCGTCGACGAACTGGAAGTTGCCCATCTTGTGGCCCCAGCGCGCGTCGGCCGCGTCGATCAGGTACGGCGTGCGGCTCATGTTCTCGATGCCACCGGCCAGGACCACCTCCGATTCGCCGAGCAGGATGCTCTGCGCGCCCGACGCCACCGCCTGCATGCCGCCCGCGCACGCCTTGTTGATGGTGTAGGCCGGCGCCGTGTGCGGCACACCGGCGCGGTGCCCGACCTGGCGAGCCGCGTTGGGGCCGACACCGGCGGGGCGGCCGTGGCCCATCAACACTTCGTGGATGTCGGCGGCGGTCACTCCAGCGCGCGCCAACGCCGCCCTGGCGGCCACGGCGCCGAGCTCCGCCGCGTGCACGTCCTTGAAGGCGCCACCGAACTTGCCGATTGGGGTGCGGGCGGCACCGAGAATCACGACCTGCGTGGCTGACTGGGATGGGGTGGGCATTTGCTGAGGAAATGATATCAAACGAACGTTCAAAAAACCCAGCAATTACGCGCAAAAACAGTGAATTCCGGTCGCGTCCGACCCCTGAAACCCTGCACTTCATCACACAAATTCGTCGATTCGTCCCACATTTCGGCCCTCGACTGGACTACCATTCATTGTTCCCGAATTCTGGGAACCGGAACGGCGGAGACGCCGCCGGGCCGTGTTGGTTTCTCCCTCGTTGTTGTTGTTGCTTTCCAAAGGAGGAAAGGTAATGTTCGCAAGACCTTTCGCAATACTGTTACTGATCGGCGCGTTGGTTGCTCCCGCATGGGCGCAGGAACAGCGTGGCTCGATCGAAGGCGTCGTCAAAGACGCATCCGGCGCCGTGCTGCCCGGCGCTACCGTTGAAGCCACCGCGAATGGTCGCGTGTCTTCGACCACCACCGACGCGGTGGGCGTGTACCGGTTCCCGTCCCTCGCTCCCGGCAACTATCGCGTGAGCGCGAACCTCCAGGGCTTCGTCGCCAAGGAAGTGGTCGAAGTGCGCGTTGCCCTCGGCCAGGTCAAGAAGGTCGACTTCGCGCTGCCGCTGGCGGGCGTCGCCGAGACGGTGACCGTCACCGCCGAAACGCCGCTGGTCGATGTGCGCAGCACCTCTCGCCAGGCCAACATCCGCGCCGAGCAGGTCGAGTTGCTGCCGAAGGGCCGCGACTTCACCAGCCTCGTGACGCAGGCGCCCGGCGCCAACCAGGAGAACAAGCTGGGCGGCCTGTCGATCGACGGCGCCAGCGCCGGTGAGAACCGCTACATCATCGACGGCATCGAGACCACCAACCTGCGCAACGGCACGTCAGGCAAGAACCTGATCGCCGACTTCGTGGAAGAGGTCCAGGTCAAGTCGAGCGGCTACACGGCGGAATACGGCGGCGCCACCGGCGGCGTCATCAACGCCATCACCAAGAGCGGCACCAACGACTGGCGCGGCAGCGCCCTGTTCAACTACCAGGGCAGCTCGCTGGCCGGCTCCCGCAAGCCGACGCTGCGCCAGAACCTGGTCAACTCGGACATCGCCGAGTACATCACCTACCCCAAGGATGACGAGTCGCGCGTGGAGCCCGGCTTCTCGCTGGGCGGCCCGATCATGAAGAACCGCGCGTGGTTTTTCGGCGCCTACCTGCCCGTGATCGAGACCACGACGCGTAGCGTGGATCCCTCGAGCGCCGGCAACCCGGCGGCCTCCACCAACTCCGTCGAGCAGAAGACGCCGGCGCAGAACATCACCGCCAACATCACGTCGCAGCTGAGCAACAGCGTCCGCGGCCGCGTGTCTTACAACAGCAGCTGGCGCGAAGACAACGGTCTGCTGCCCGCCCTGACCGGCACCGACCCGGCCGGAACCAACTACAGCAAGATCTCGAAGTTCCCCAATTACTCGGTGTCGGGCAACCTCGACTGGGTGGCCTCACCGCGCTTCTTCCTCGGCCTGCGTGGCGGCTACTACATGGCCGACCAGCACGACTCGAATGTCACCGAACAGCCGCGCATCATCTTCTCGACGGGCAACAACATCGGCCTGCTCGACACGCCCGTCAGCCTGCAGCGGTCCACCGGGTTCCAGAACATCCCGTCCAACAACAAGGTAACGCGCGACCAGCAGACGCGTCTCTACTTCCAGGCCGACGGCACGCTCTACGCCAACGCCGGCGGCGCCCATCAGATCAAGTTCGGCGTGCAAGCCGACCGCGTCGGCAACGACGTGCTGAGCGGCGAGTCCGCCAACCTGGTGCGCATTCGCTGGAACACCGCCCTCGGTGGCCTCCGCGGACCGTACGGCTACTACCAGGTGCGCAGCAACGGCGTGAACCCCAAGCAGGGCTTCATCACCGAAGGCAACATCCACACCACCAACATCGGCCTGTTCATCCAGGACTCCTGGACGATCAACAACAAGCTGACGATCAACGCCGGCGTGCGCACCGAGCGCGAACGGGTGCCCACCTACTCCGCGGGTGCCGACATTCCGGAGTTCGGCCTTGAGTTCAGCTTCAAAGACAAGCTGGCGCCCCGCGTCGGCTTTGCCTACGACATCAAGGGCGACGGCAAGTGGAAGGCCTACGGCTCGTGGGGCGTGTTCTACGACATCTTCAAGCTCGAACTGCCGCGCGGCTCGTTCGGCGGCGACAAGTGGCTCGAGTACTACTACACGCTCGACACGCCCGACTGGCAGAACCTGACCGCCGGCGCCAACTGCCCGCCCGCCTGCAACGGCACGCTGATTCGCGGGCCGATCGACTTCCGGCATCCCTCGTTCGGATCGGACGCCATCGACCCCGACCTGAAACCGATGAAGCTGCAGGAAGCTTCGGCCGGCCTCGAGCACCAGTTGAACGACGTCATGGCCGTCAGCGTTCGTTACGTGCACAAGCAGGTTGACCGCGCCATCGAAGACACGGGCGCGCTCGACGCGCAGGGCAACGAGATCTACATCATCGCCAACCCCGGCTTCAACCTCGCCGAGCTGGCATTCACCAACCCGAACGTCCAGAACCCGAAAGCGGTCCGCGACTTCGACAGCGTGGAGTTTGCCTTCGACAAGAAGTACGCCGACAACTGGTACCTGCGCGCGGGCTACACGTGGAGCCGGCTGTATGGCAACTACTCGGGCTTGTCGCAGTCAGACGAAAACGGCCGCACCAGCCCGAACGTGGGCCGGCTGTGGGACTACCCGCTGATGATGTTCCAAGACGGCGGCACGGCGGCTCTCGGCCCGCTGGCCACCGACCGCCCGCATCAGTTCAAGACCCAGTTCATCTACATGTTCGGCTTCGGCACGAGCGTGGGGTTGAACGAATACGTGGCGAGCGGCCTGCCCGTGACCCGCGAAATCGGCATCTACGCGCCCAACAACCTGCCGGTCCAGTACCTGGGCCGCGGCAGCGACGGCCGCACGCCGATGTTCACGCAGACCGACCTGCTGGTCCAGCACGGGTTCAAGGTCGGCGGTTCGCGTGAAGTGCAGCTCAGCCTGAACGTGATCAACCTGTTCAACCAGGGCACGGCCGTAGGCAAGTACTCCACCTATCACAAGACCAACGGTGTGACGCCGGACGAGACCCTGTTCTACACCGGTCGCCAGAACCTGGCCGACCTCATCGTCAGCGAGAACGTCGTCAAGGATCCGCGGTTCCTGATGGCCGACCGGTTCCAGTCGCCACTCCAGGCCCGTATCGGCGTGCGCTTCCTCTTCTAGAGCGCCTCGTCGCTTCGAGTATCATCACTGCCCCGCGGACTTCGGTCCGCGGGGCAGTTGTCTTTTGGCACCGGCGAGGAGCGCACCATGCGCAAGACAGTCTCATTCCTAATCGTGTCGCTGACACTGGCGGCCGTCGTCGCAGCGCAGACGCCACCGGACCGCCAACGGGCGCGCAGCCATAATCGGCTCGGTTGGGACTTGATGACCGCGGAGTCCTGGGAGAGTGCCGCGCGGGAATTCCAGCAGGCCATTGCCATCGACCGGACCTTTGAAGACGCCCACTATGGCCTCGGCCGCGCCCACATCGCGTTGAAACAATATGTGTTGGCCATCGAAACGCTCACCACCTGCCGGCAACTTTATGTTTCCCAGGCCGGAAAGCAGTTCGCGAACCAGCAGGACGCCCAACGGTTCCGCCAGGACCGCATCACCGAGATCGATGAGCAGATCAGGCAGGTGCAGGGCATGCCGCCGACGGCGCAGCAGCAAAACCTTCTTCGCCAACTGAATAACCAGCGGCGGGACATCCAGAATGCCATTACCAAGGGCAGTGGCATGAGCATCGACGCCTCCGTGCCGCCATGGGTGTCTCTCTCCCTGGGCAGCGCCTACTTTCGATCCGGCAAGCTCACTGACGCTGAGCGGGAATACAAGGCCGCCATCGCCGTCGACAGCAAGTTCGGCGAAGCCCACAACAACCTCGCGGTGGTCTACCTCGAAACCAATCGGATCGCTGAAGCGGAGGTTTCGTTGAAGGAGGCCAAGAAGGCCGGCTTCAAGGTGAACCCGCAACTCGAGCAGGCGATCAAAGACAAGAAGAACGCTCGTCCCTGAGGAATGGTCGGTCGTCCCAACGCCCGCGCGCACGCGTCAAATTCTAGCGCTCTAGGACCTGGGGCTTGGGGCTTGAGGACACCAAGCCTCAGGCATCAGGCCTCATGCCTCGATTCTTCGATCTCAAGCCCCAAGTCCCAAGTCCCAAGCCCCTCTTCTGACACTTCTTGCTCCGCCAGTGACGAGGTGTGTCACTTTCTGACCGCGGCACACGTCTATTTGTGTAGGAATCACGCCAATTCCGAGTGGCGCGGTTCTTGTAGGTCAACGGAGCGAGGGTCATCGGCACGTGTCCGATGGCCAGGGAGGCAGCCATGAGGCCGGTGCAGGCGCAGGTGGAAAGCAGCGTAATACCCCAAGCCCTGATTGTTGGCGCGGGTCCGGAGGCGCTCGTCGGGATTGAGCCGATGCTCGGCACCAACCGCTTCCGCGTGAGCTTTCTCGACAAGAACGCCACGCCGTACATCGCCATCCGCGAGCGGCGTCCCGACCTCGTGGTGCTGTGCTTCTCGCCAGACGATGAGGAAGCCTGCCAGGTGCTGCAGATGCTGCAGATCGACCCGTCCACGCGGCGGCTGCCCATCCTCACCTACGTCAACGGCGAGGCCTACGCTATAATTCCGAACCAATGGCCTCGGACGACAAGAGAGATTCCGAGCGCGTCGAACTCCTGGGGGCGTTACACGGCGAGGTAATGGTGTATCAGCCGACCGCCGTGCGCCAGATGAGCCACGGCGGCATGCAGGTGGAGACCGCGTTTCCGCTGCAGCTGGATTCCCTGCACGAGTTCCGCCTGACGCTGGGCAACCGCTCGGTCGTCGTGAAGGGCCGCGTCGCGCATTCACGCATCAGCGACGTCGATCAGGACATCATCACCTACCGCACGGGCGTCGAGTTCATCGAGCTGTCGGATCGCGTCGCCGCCGCGATTGCCAGCTTCGTGGACGAACTCGCTAAATGAAGTGAGAAGTCGGAAGTGAGAAGTCAGAAGTCAGAAGTACTTCTCACTTCCGACTTCTCACTTCCGACTTCTCACTTCCCATTGAGGTGTTCCAGGTAATCGCCTGATTCGATGCGCCGCGCCTGGCCGAGCGGCGCGTTGTAGAAATACGCCCACGCCTTCTCCGCGCGCCCATCGTCGAGCGTCACGTCGGTGAGGATGCGCGTATACAAGCTGCGCTCCGGCTCGTTGGGCCGGTAGCCCTCGATCTCGTCGAGCGCGGCCAGCACCGATGGAGTGTCTTCTGTCTCGTAGACCTCGCCCCAGACCACGCTCTCGTCGTCGGCGGGCACGGCCGCGGGGTAGATGCCCAGGTCAAAGAGCGCGGCCTTGATGGTGGCGCGGCCGCTGAAGGTGAGCTTGGGGGTGATGCGCTGCCGTCCGGGCCGGTTGAACGGCGACATCAGGGTTCCGTAGAAGAAGACGTGGTCGGACACGTCCGGGTATTTTACAGCCCCTTACGCCCCTTGGCGAGGCCTTCCAGGACGTCGAGCACTTCGGTGGGCACCGAGAACGACAGGGCCACGGTCTTGCCGTCGCCCGAGAGCACCAGCGAGTCGGCCATCTGCTGCATACCGGGCTTGGTGCCCGCCTGCATCTTGGCCAGCGCCAGCAGTCCCTTGAGCACGTCGCGCAGGTTCTGCGCCGAGGCCTCGTCTTTGGTTTCGGCCTTGAACACACCGCTCAGGCCGCCGTTGATGTGGCCGGCCGCCGAGAACCAGGCGATGGCGGGCATCTGCGCCTGCAGTTCGCCCGGCAGACCCGCCTGTCCGGCGATGGCGTCGAAGCGGCCGACGGCCCATGCGTTGGCGTTGTCGAGCTCGTTCACCAGGCGCATCAATTCGTTGTTCGACACCACGTTACGGTTGTCGCGGTGGGCGTCGATCGCGGCGTGCACGGTGTTCACGCTGCCGAAGGCGATGAGGTCGGCTTCGACGAAACCCACCGCCATGTCGTCGGCCGGTGTGTCCTTGGTGTTGTCGGTGTCGTGATGGGTGATGAGGCGCTTGCCCTGGTAGTCGCCCACCGTGGCGCCGTGCTCGAGCGCGAGGGCCTCGAGGCGGGCCGCCTGGAAGCGGCCGCGGGCGAGGATGAGGAACGCCTCCTGCGGCTTGTCGGCGAGGTTGCCCTTGGGCATGACCGCCGCGACCACGCTGTCGATGTCGTCTTCGAAGTTGAGACCGGTCTTCTCTTCGAACTCGTTCCGATGTTCCTGGGTGGGTTCCAACTCGCGGAACCGCTGGCGGAGTTGCGAGTTCATGACGTCCCGCACGTTGGCGTAAGCCACGACCGCCGCATCGGCCGGCACGTACTGGAGTTCGTCAGGACCGGCGGCGCTCGAGAACACCGAGACCGGCAGGCCCATGTAGGACGCGACAATGCCCGTCCCCAGGCCAATCACCAGAATCGCTCCCGAAACCGCCACGAAATAACGCGTCTTGTTCGACATGCGGGTCTCCCTGCCTGTGTATACGAACTGCCGGGGCCTAAGTTCCATTCGGCTGGCCATTTCCGGTGACGGGCTCCCCCCGGCCGCCCGCGCTCGCCCAGTGGCTCCGGGGGCGCCGGGGGTTCAGGGGGCCGGGACGACCTCGAAGGCCCGGCTGACCCGTCCCACCGGCTGGTCCCCGAGCATCGCCACCACACTGGCGGTGTAGCGGCCAGGCGGGAGCTCGGTAGTGCCGACTTCTGCCCCGTTCAGCAGGATGGTGTCGGAACTGCCCGTTCGCGCCGCCATCAGAACCCGCCGGACCGGCTCCGCCGAACCGGCCGGAATGACCTCCAGGACCGCACGAGCCGCCTCCAGCCGGGCGGGGTCGCCGGACATCAATTCGATCAAGGCCGATAGCGGTGTCCCCTGCGCAATCCGGGAGCGTGGCTGTAGCTTTCCGGCATCGGCAACGCCAACAATCAAGTCGCTCAGCTGCAAATCGCCCGCGGCGCGCAGCCCGACGACCAAGGGCACATCGGCGACGCCCACGCGGCCGTCTGCGTCGTTAGCGGCCACGCGGAGCCGGTAGCGGCCGGGCAGGAGCTTGGCCGAAATCGTCACGGCCGGCGGACCCGGCGTTCCGGCCTCGATTCGCTCGCGGCCGGTGGCAACGACGTTGCCTTCGTTGAGCACGGCAAATCCCCAGTCGGCCGGCAGGCGCGCACGTTCGGCCCCCAGTTCAGACGAGATGAGCACCCGCAGCGCGCTGGCTTCGGTGCCGCGCGTCGAATAGGCGGTCGCGCTGAGTGCCAGCTCACCAATGTCAGTCGGTTGCGCCAGCAGCGTCGCCAGCGGATCCACGGCGGCCGCGACGGGCAGGCCGGCACGGGACACGACGTCGCGACGCGATCGTACCGTCATACCCGGCCGGCTCACGGCCACCTTCACCTCACGGGGCGCCCCTGACGCATCGTCCGGCTCGCTCTCGACGCCCAGCACGTAGAAGTTGTTGATCTCGGTCGTGATGCGGTCAAACACCCCGGTGGCGCGGCCCACGCCCATGAAGAGCGCGCCGCCGGTCATGCCGGTCAGGGCGCCGAGGCCCGCGGTCATGTCGCGCCCGCCGAAGGCGGACGCGATGGTCCGCCGATTGGTGACGTCGGAATCGGGCTGGTCCAGATGCAGGGCGTGGAGCACCAGTTGCGCCTCGGCGGCCCTCTTCGCGAACCGCTCGAAGTGCACGACGAGATCCTGGCCAAACGGCAGGCCGCCAGAGATCAGGATGACGTGTTTCGATCCGCGCAGCGGCGCCAGCTGTGCGGCCAGGCGTTCCAGCGCCGACGTCGTGCTCTGGACCTGCGCGCGGCCGGCTTGCAGCAGTTCGCGGGCCTGGCCGACCAGGTCGTCCGGGCAGCGGTTCTGCAGTCCCCCGGGGTCGTCCGGGATGCGATAGCACTCGCGCTCGATGACCTCGGCAATGACCCGCGGGTCGCGCCGCTCGTAGGCGACCGCCTCCTCCCAAGTGACGTTGCGGTCGCGATACATGTCCTGTCGCGGGCGTGTGCCGGTCATCAATGGCAGCGCCGCGCGCACACGGTCGTGATCGCGGGTCAGGTCCACGGCGCCCACGGGAATGCCAAGCAGGCCCACGGCGTCGGCGGGACCAAGGCTGTCAAGCACGGTCGATGCGGTTTGCAGCAGCGCGGCCTCGTTCCCGGACGCCAGCGAGTCGCGATCGATCACGAAGACCACGATGCGGCCGTCACCTCCGGTCGCGCCGGCGCGCCGCGCGCGCACCGCGGCGACCGCGTCGGTCACCGGTTCCATTCGATCGCCATGGAAATCCGCGAACACCACCTTGCGCGACCGTCCGCCGACCGTGACCGTGAAGTCGCCGGGCTGCAGATCTCGCGCCGGCACACCGTCGCGGTCGAGCACCGTCGCCTCGAGGGTGATCAGATCGATGCCGGCGCGAAATGCGGCAGCCGGTTGCTGTTCGCGTTCGGCCGCGAGCAGCGGCATCGCGAAGGTCGTGATTGCGAGCCACAGCAAGGTAGCGGTACAGCGCACGTGGACTCTCCTGACGAGATCTACTGCTTGGGGACCACGAGCGTCCCGGCGGTGGCGAACTGCTTGAAGTCCGAGTAGGTGGCGCGGGTCGTCGACCGCCCCACCGACGGGTTCACCGTCAAGGTGATGGGGCCGTTGTACAGTTCCTCCATCACGGAAGGCAGCCACACACCGACCTCCGGGCTCCGCTTGTAAGTGACTTCGATGTCGGCGGAGCTCTCGACTTTCTGCCAGTACATGGTCGGGACCGCCGCCGAGCGCCGCCCCTGCGGCTTCGACGGATCCATCTCCGGCCGCTGAGCCGGGGCGCTCTGCACCGGCGACGTCATCTGGTCGGCGAAGTTGTTCATGCGCAGGCGCGTCCGCACGACCGTGCCGTCGTCGGGCTTGACCCACAGAGTGCCCGACACCGGCACATCGGCGCCGGCGCGGGTCATGATGAATGTGGGCGTCCGCGTTTCCTTGAACGCGATCTCCCACGTGTCGACGCCGTCGATCTTCCGGGAGCCCTTGCGCGTGAACGCAAAGCGCGGGAGGTGCTCCGTCAGAAAGAAGAACATGGCCGTCGTCGGCACGTTGAAGTTGCGGCTGACCGGCCCGGCATTGAACCGCGCGCTCTCGTTGGCAATGCGTGCGACCTCGCTGGCGTCGGCGTTGGCGGTCGAGGTAAACAGGGAGACCAGCCGGTCCCGTCGATCGGACAGCGCCTTGCCGTCCACTTCAACCACATCGCGAAAGCCCACCCAGCCCGAGCTGGTCTTGACGATCGCGAATTCCGCGACAAGACGACGCGGCTGCGTGGGCGCCGGTGCGCCCTCGAACATCACGGTTTGCGTGTATTTTTCGACCGCGACAATGAGGGCGGCCTTTTCGCCGTAAGCGCTGATGTACGCGCCCATTTTCGCCAGCACCGGCTCCAACGTCGGGTCGACCGGCGATTGTGCGAACGCGGCGTCCATCACGCCCGTGGCCAGAGTGACGACCAGAACCGCGCGACCAAGCAAGCAACACCTCCGGACAAGGAGAGACGACCAGTCAGAGGGATTCTAGCAGGGCTCGGCCGGTTCACGGCGAACGGCCAGGAGCCGAAGGCCCGATGTCTCTACTGCTCCAAAATGTACTCTTTCCGCTCGACCACGCGGGTCGCCAGATAGAGAAAACCAACCAAGTACGCGAAGAGCCAGGCCAGGCAGACCGCCATGGGCGGGTTCTCGCGGAACATCCCCTGGAGAATGCTGGTCACGCCGTCGGACGGCATGGCGTGGGGGACCAGAGCCTGCAGATAGTAGGCAATGGTGAACTGCTTCAGGTAGCCCGGCAGGGCCATGACCACCTGTTCCCAGCCGAAGGCGAACAGCAGGCCGATGACCAGGGGGCGCTTGAAGAAGGCGCCGACGAAGGCAAAGACCGCCCCGTAGACCGCCAGCCCCAGTCCGAGCAGCGCCATGTCGATCGCGAGCGAGCCGAAGGTTTCCGGCAGCGCCGAAAACGGCACCAGCAGGAAGTAGACGACCATCACCGACGGCAGCACTACCAGCAGCGTGCAGGCGAGGTAGGCGAGGTACTTGCCGACCAGCACCGCCCCGCGCGGAATGGGCCGCGTGAACAAGTAGGTGATGGTCTTGTCTTCCACTTCGTCGGCCATCAGCGCCGTGCCGTAGAACACGCCCAGCACCGGGACGATGAAGCGGAGGAACAGCATCCAGATCATCACGCCGAAGACGCCGAAGCCGGCGACGCGCTGGCCGTTCACGCGCAGCGCCGACATGCCGAACATCTCCACCACCTTGACGATCACCGCCAGCAGCACGGGGCCACCGACCACCAGCGCCATGAAGATGGTGCGGCGCGACCACAGCATTTCGCCGAGCGACAGGTCGAAGACGCGACGTGAGGCGTTGAAGAAACTCAATCCGCGTTTCATCGGCGTCGAATCTGCGGCTGTC
>CAYHCX010000034.1:0-20840 GCA_964355095.1 uncultured Acidobacterium sp. | reverse complement strand
CTTCACCAGGTACTTGAAGACCGCCTGCAGGTTGTCGTCGGGCGACTGCACCTCGTCGATGCGGCCGGCCTCGCCGGAGGCGGCCAGATCGGTGAGCCGCGCGTAGAAGTTGTCGGGCTTCGAGGTTTCCACGATCACTGCGCCCGGCTCGAACTTCAGGCTGAGCACGTCGTCTTCGGCCATGAAGCGGCGGGCCAGCGCGCGCGGGTCTTCGCCGCGCACGAACACCGTGTGCGGATGGGTGTCGATCAGGTCGCGAATCTGGTGCACGTTGCCTTCGGCCAGGATGCGGCCGTTGTTGATCAGCAGGATGTTCGAGGTCATCGACTCGATCTCGTGCAGGATGTGACTCGAGACGATGATGTGCTTGCCGGCGCGGGCCCAGTCCTTGATCAGGCGGATGGTCTTGCGCCGCATCAGCGGATCCATGCCGGTCAGGGGCTCGTCCAGGATCAGCAGCTCGGGGTCGTGCACCAGCGCCTGCGCGAGCTTGACGCGCTGGCGCATGCCCTTGCTGTAGGCGCCAATCTTCTTCCCGGCGGCGTCGAGCAGATCCACGCGGTCGAGCGCGCGCGTGGCCGCGGCATCGGCGTCGGCGTCGCTCAGTCCGTTAAGGCGGACGAGCGCCGTAATCCACTCGAGCCCCGTCATGCGGTCGTAGAAGGCGTCCTGCTCGGGACAGAAGCCGATGCGCGCGTAGACGCCCGGGTTGCCCCAGATCGGCTCGCCCAGCACGTGGATGGTGCCCTGGCTCGGCTTGAGCTGCCCGGTCATCAACTTCATGAACGTGGACTTGCCGGCGCCATTCGGCCCCAGCAGTCCCGTGATGCCCGGCGGAATGGACACGGTGACGTCGTTGAGGCCACTCACCTGCCCGTACCACTTCGACACGTGATCGGCTTGAACGAGCACCGTCTCGACTCCCGACTCCCGACTCCCGACTCCCGGCGCCGCGAAGCTGGTCGTCATGTCACGATCTCCACGCCACGCACGCGCCGGTGCAGGATGTAGAACGACGCCGCGATCAGCACCAGCACGGTGATGCCGGCGATGCTCGGCGGCAGTTGATACCGCGGCGGCAGGCGGAAGATCACGTCGCCCAACTGCTCGAGGGCGGCCGTCGGCGACAGCCACGCGAAGGCGGTCTTGCCGGTGATGCCGCGCAGGGCGTTAAACAGCGCCGTGGTGAAGAAGAACAGGCCGGCGTACATCACCGCCACGAACCGGCTGCTCTTCGACAACGACGACAACGCCAGCATGGTGGTCGAGGCGAGCAGCACCTGCGCGAGCGAGAACAGGGTGATGGCCGGCAGCAGGTAGAGGTTGTTCCGCACAAACGTGAGGCTGCCGGCGAAGATGGCCTGCGTCAGCAGCAGCATCATGGCCGGCAGAAACGTGACCGACACCAGGAACAGGAACAGGATGGCCAGCTTGCCGGCGATGTACTCGGCCCCGGTCATCGGCTTCGACAAGTACAGCTGCAGCGCGTTGGCCCGCCGATCGTTGGCGATGAGGCCGGCGCCGACGTAGATGGTCACGAAGAAGACGAAGGCGCCCTGCTGGTCGAGGAACTCGCGGAAGGTCTCGCCCTTCGGCGCCAGGAACGAGGCCTGCTGAAAGTTGGCGGCCACGTAGATTTGCACCGCGCGCACGACGAACGGCGCCCAGGCGAACAGCATCAGGCCCAGGAACTTCCGGTTGGAGATGATCGACATCACGCCGGCCCGGGTCATCACCTGCCAGGCGTGGCCGACGGCGGTGCGGGTCCCCCCGTAGCGGCGGTAGCCCTGATCGTGAATCGGCATCGGCTACTTCTCTCCCACCGCGCGGGCGAACACGTCTTCGAGCGTCGGCACGCTCGGGCGCACGTGGCGGACCTGCACGCGCTCGCGCGCCGCCAGCTCGAACAGCACCTTGGGATTGTCGCCGCTGGCGCCGGGCACGAACACGCGCATCACGTCTTCGTCCGAGTCGTGCACGTCGTAGCCTTCGCCGCGCAGCGCGCTGATGAACCGCGCTTCGTCGCCCTTGATTCGCAACTCGTAAACCCGCCCGGTCGTCCCCTTGAGCGCAGCGATCGGCCCGAAGGTCGCGACGGTGCCCTTGTCCATCACCACGACGTGGTCGCAGGTGAACTCGACGTCGGGCAGCAGGTGCGATGACAGGATCAGGTTGACGTTCTTGTTGTGGGCCAGGTCGTGAATCAACTCGAGCATCTCGTCGCGGCCCTTTGGGTCCATACCGTTGGTCGGCTCGTCGAGGAATAGCAGATCGGGATCGTGGACGATGGCCTGAGCCAGCTTGATGCGCTGCTTCATGCCGGTCGAGTAGGTCTCGATGTTGCGATAGCGCGCTTCGCCGAGGCCGACGTAATACAGGACCTCGTGAGCGCGCTGCATGGCGTCGGTGGCGGGCAGGCCCGACAACTGGCCGCAGTAGGCGACAAACGAGACCGCGTTCATGCCGGGGATGTGGGAGTCGCTCTCAGGCATGTAGCCAATGCGCTCGCGAATCTCGAGCGGCGAGGTGGCGACATCCATGTCGATCACCTTCATGCTGCCCTTGTCGGGCTTGATGAAGCCGAGCAGCGACTTGAGCAGGGTGCTCTTGCCGGCGCCATTGGGACCCAGCAGGCCGACCGCGCCCGCTGGAAAGACCGCCGTCACGTCGGTGAGCGCCCACTGCTTGCCGAAGCGAACGCTCAAGTTCTGGCACTGGACCACGGGTCCGGCAAAACGGGCGGCGTCCAAGGGATGGGCCTGAGCGTGGCCGGTTTCAGGGGGCATCTGCGTTGAGTATACGGAAACCTGGGGTTCAGCGTTCGCCCGAGGCTTGATTATCTCCTGCCGGGCGCGAGACGGCGGAGCTCGTCAAAGAAGTTCGGCACGTACACCACCTCGGTGCACGTGCCGATGTGGTGTCCGGCTTCAGCCGGACTCTCTTCGAACCCATGGATCTGCCATGCCTGCGGCCTTCTGTTAGAATCCGCTCATGGGAACTGCCACGTTGCTGAGCGCCGAGGACTTCGAGCGGGTCGCCCAGGTACTGGGGTCCTGCGAACTGGTGAGAGGAGAGATTGTTCCGATGTCACCAGGGGGAATTCTGCACAGCCAAGTCACCATGAACGCTGCCCGGCTCCTGGACTCACACGTCCGGCCCTTGAAGATCGGCCGTGTGCTGACCGGCGAAGCCGGTGTCGTGGTCGCTCGACGACCCGACACCGTGCGCGGAGCAGACGTGGCCTTCATCTCGTATCAGCGCCTCCCCAAGGGACCGACGGAACACGGCTTCCTGAAGCAACCCCCCGAGCTGGTCATCGAAGTGCTGAGCAAAGACACCTCGTGGGAGAAGATGGAAGAGAAGGTGGCCGACTATCAGGCGATGGGCGTCGACCTGGTCTGGGTGCTCGACCCGCAGACCATGACGCTGCGTGCCTATCCCCGCGGCGAGGCGCCGCTTGTGATGCGCGACACCGACACGGCCAACGCCGACCCGCACGTGCCGGGCTTCGCGGTGGCCGTCAGCGCGTTCTTCGAAGAGTAGCGCGCACCGCCTTCAGAGCGTTCCCCGTAAGCCGAGGGCATCGGCCTGCAGCCGCAGGAACCCAATCACGTTGGTCACGTGCTGGTCGAGGGGCAGGCCCATCAGCTCGGCGCCACGAATCAAGTGGTCACGCGGCACCTGCCGGGCAAAGGCCTTGTCTTTCATCCGCTTGATCACCGACGCGGCCTCAAGATCCAGCACGCTCTTCGACGGCCGCACCAGCGCGGCGGCGGTCACGAATCCCGCCAGTTCATCGCAGGCCACCAGCGTCTTCTCCACCGGCGACTCGGGCTGCACGCCAGTAATCTCGGACGCGTGCGACAGGATGGCCCGCATGACCCATTCGGGATAACCCAGCGAGCGCAGGTGCTCGCACCCCTTGTTCGGATGGTCGCCGAGGGTCGGGTACTTCTCGTAGTCGAAGTCGTGGAGGAGCGCCACCACGCCCCATTCCTCTTCGTTGGCGCCCTGCTGCCGGGCGTAGCCGCACACCGCGGCCTCGACTGCCAGCGCGTGCTTCCGCAGGCTTTCGCTCTGGGTCCATTCGGTCAGCAATTGCCAGGCGGCGTCGCGTGAAAGGGTCATGACGGAAAAGGATACTCCAAGCCCTTTCGAATCACGGCCGCGGCGTGGGCGTTGACGCCGTAGGCGTCGAGCTCGCCGGCGGTGACCCAGGCCACTGCTTCCGCGTCGGAGCCGGCCACCGCCTCGCCAGCCGCCGCTTCGCAGACGAAGTCCACGATCACGAAGTGATACCGGATGCGGCCATCGGCATCGCGATGCACGCGATCGAAGGTCTCGATGATGGGGCCCGGGTGCACGTCGAGGCCGGTCTCTTCCTTGACCTCGCGGCGCATGCCGTCGGCCAGTGATTCGCCGAGGTCGAGCGTGCCGCCCGGCAGCGACCACTCGCCCTTGCGGGGCTCCTGCCCGCGCCGGACGATCAGCGCCCGGCCGTTGCGCACGACGACGGCGCCGACGCCGACCACGGGGTGAGCGGGGTATTCTCTGGCCATATGAAGTCGCACACAGAATACCTGACGTTCCACCTTCCCGCACTCGGCGACTGTCAGAGATTGGCCACAGAGGACACAGAGAACACAGAGCCAATGCGTTCAAAATGCGACGTGCCCGCCAACGTGCACCGCCGCATTAAGGAAAGTGTTTCTCCGTGTCTCTGCGTCTCTGTGGCGAACGTCCGTCACAGCGCCAGGCTGGCTGCTGCGTTCAGGTCTTGCGGCGCCAGGCGTCCCGCCGCCAGCAGGCGCATCCCGGCCGCGGCGATCATCGCCGCGTTGTCGGTCGAGAGCGCCAGGCTGGGGATGTAGACCGGGATCTCACTACGTTCGGCCTTGGCCAGCGCCTCGCGCCGCAGGCGCGAGTTCGCCGAGACGCCGCCGGCGATGCCAATGGCGCGGGCGCCGTGCCACTGCGCGGCGGCAAACGCCCGCTCGATCAGCGTGTCCACGACCCGCCGCTGAAAGCTCGCCGCCAGATCAACGATTTCGTTCGGCGGCAACTGCTCGGTGCCGAGTACCGCCTGGCGTTGCCGCACGTGGCGCAGCACCGCCGTCTTCAGGCCGCTGAAGCTGAAGTCGAAACGGCCGTCGCGCTCGGGGGCGTTGCGATCGGGATTGGTCAGCCGCGTCCCGGGCCAGCGGATGGCCACGTCGTTGCCGTCCTGGGCCAGGCGATCGAGGATCGGCCCACCCGGATAGCCGAGCCCCAGCAGCTTCGCCACCTTGTCATACGCCTCCCCCGCCGCATCGTCTCGCGTACGGCCCAGCAGTTCGTATTCGCCTTCTTGCTTCACCAAGTAGAGGCTCGTGTGACCGCCCGAGACGACGAGGATGACGGCCGGCAGCGGGATCGTCCCGTGCTCGAGCCAGATCGACTCGATGTGGCCGGCGAGGTGATGCACGGCGACCAGGGGCTTCTGCAACGCCCACGCCGCGGACTTCGCGAACGACACGCCGACCAGGAGGGAACCGACCAGCCCGGGGCCTTGCGTGACCGCCAGGGCATCCACGTCCGGCCAGGCGGCACCGCCGTCGGCGAGCGCGCGCTCGACCACGCCACAGATGTCGCGCACGTGCTGGCGTGAGGCCAGCTCGGGCACCACGCCACCCCACTCCCGATGAATTTCGACCTGCGAGGCGACCACGTTCGACCGCATCAGCCACCCATTCGACAAGCTCAGGGCAGGCGGCCCTTGTCCCGCGGTGGCCTCAACGAGGGCGGCCGCGGTCTCGTCGCACGAAGTCTCAATCCCAAGAACCAGCAATGGCACCTTTCAGAACGGTTCAGAACCGTTCAGAACCGTTCTGAACCCATCCCCGAATGGCGGGCGGACTATGCCGCGCTCGGTGATGATGGCGGTAATGAACTTGCCCGGCGTCACGTCGAACGAGGGATTGCGGATGTGCGCGCCTTCAGGGGCGAGCCGCGTGGATCCCACGTGCGTGACTTCCCGCGAATCGCGCTCCTCGATCGGGATGGCATCGCCATCCGGAGTCGCCAGGTCGATGGTCGACCACGGCGCCGCGACATAGAACGGAATGCCGTGTTCCCGCGCCAGCACGGCCACCGAGTAAGTGCCGATCTTGTTCGCGGTATCGCCGTTGGCGGCAATGCGATCGGCGCCCACCACCACCAGGTCGACCTCGCCCGCCCGCATGATGGCGCCGGCCATGTTGTCGGTGATGACGGTGGTGTCGATGCCGTCCTTGACCAGCTCCCACGCCGTGAGCCGCGCGCCCTGCAGGAACGGCCGCGTCTCGTCGGCGATCACGCGCACCTGGCGGCCCGCTTCGACCGCGCCGCGGACGACGCCGAGCGCGGTGCCGTAGCCGGCCGTGGCCAGCGCGCCGGCGTTGCAGTGCGTGAGAATGGTGGCCACCGCCGGCACCAACGTCGCGCCGTGCGCGCCAATCGCCCGGCAGCTCGCCACATCGTCATCGTGAATGGCATCGGCGGCCGTTCGCAGCCGCGTCTTCAACTGGTCCACCGACTCGCCGGCAAGGGCGCCCTCGGCGAACGACTGCTTCATGCGCTCGATGGCCCAGAACAGGTTCACCGCGGTCGGCCGCGTGGCGGCCAGCAGTTCGCAGTTGCGCTGGAACTCGGTGGTGAACTGCTTGGTGCCGGTGGCCTTGCTGCGGGCGGCGCCGAGCGCGAGACCCATGGCCGCGCTCACGCCAATGGCTGGCGCGCCGCGAATGACCATGGTCTTGATGGCCTTGGCCACGTCGTTCACGCTGCGGCAGGTCACGTAGACCTCTGTGGCCGGCAGCTTGCGTTGGTCGATCATCACGATGTCGGTGTCGTGCCAGGCGATCGTTGGAAGCATGTCTCACCGATCATACCGGGAGGGCACTTCTCGACGGGAAGGCAATTCGCCCCGCCCGTTACAAGAGGCGCCGATCGAACGGCAGCGGCAACAGGTCTTTCATCTGCAACGTTGCCGTTTCGGCCGTCAGGTTGGCCATCACCACTTCGATGTCGCCGCAGAACTCCCACATGATCTGGCGGCAGGCGCCGCAGGGAGGCGTGGGCGAGCCGGTGTCGGCGACGACGACCATGCGGGTGAAGGCGCGGTGGCCCTCGGAGATTGCCTTGAAGATGGCGACGCGTTCGGCGCACACCGTCAGGCCGTAGCTGGCATTCTCGATGTTGCAGCCGGTGATGATCCGGCCGTCGGCGGTCTCGAGCGCAGCACCGACCTTGAAGCCCGAGAAGTCGGCCACCGCCCGTTCGCGCGCGGCGCGCGCCGCGGCGAGCAATGCCTCAGAGGCGGCCAATGACCCCCTCCAGCAGACCGATGAACTGTCCCTTCACCTGGCGCGCGGTCTCCATCACTTCTTCGTGATGCAGCGGCTCGGGGAAGACGCCGGCGGCGGCGTTGGTGATGCACGAGATGCCCAGCACTTCCATGCCCATGTGGCGCGCGACGATCGCTTCCGGCGCGGTGGACATCCCCACCGCATCGGCACCGAGCGTCCGGAAGGCGCGAATCTCGGCCGGGGTTTCGTAGCTGGGGCCCAGCACGGCCACGTAGACGCCGTGCTGAACGGGCAGGCCCTGTTCCGTCGCGGCCTCGTCCGTGAGGGCGCGCAGCCGGGGGGAATAGACGTGGGTCATGTCGGGAAAGCGCAGGCCGAGCCGGTCGTCGTTGGGTCCCACGAGCGGGTTGTTGCCCATCAGGTTGATGTGATCGTCGATCACCATCAGGGCGCCGCGCGAGCACTTCGGCGAAATGCCGCCGGCGGCGTTGGTCAGGATCACGCGCGGCACGCCGAGCCGTCCCATGGCCCGCATGGCAAAGGTCACGGTGGCCATCGCGTGGCCCTCGTAGACGTGCACCCGCCCCGACAGCGCCAGCACCCGCTTGCCGCGCAGGGTGCCGCCCACCAGCTTGCCGGCATGGCCGATCACCCGCGACGCCGGCCAGTGCGGAATGTCGGCATACGGAATAGTTAACGCGTCACCAAGATGATCCGCGAAATCACCCAGCCCGGACCCGAGCACCACGGCCACGTCGGCGCCGCCGCAGCCGTGCCCGCGCAGCCACTCGGCTGCTTCAGTCGCCGGTTCGAAGACGCTCACAGCAAGAAGCCCACGATGATGGCGGTCAGGAAGTTGGCGAGTGTGCCCGCCAGCATCGCCCGCAGGCCGAGCCGGGCCAGGTCGCCGCGGCGGCTGGGCGCGAGCGCGCCGATGCCGCCGATTTGCATGCCGATCGAGGCGAAGTTGGCGAAGCCGCACAGGGCGAAGGTGGCGATGGTGAACGAGCGCGGATCGAGCGCGTCCTTCATGCCGCCCAATTGCGCGAAGGCGATGAACTCGTTGAGCACCATGCGCGTGCCGAGCAGGTTCCCCACCGCGGCGGCGTCCTTCCACGGCACGCCCAGGCTCCACGCCACCGGGGCAAAGACCCAGCCGAAAATCGTCTGCAGCGAGAAACCTTGCAGGCCGATGGCGCCGCCGAGGGCGCCGAGGATGGCGTTGACCAGCGCGATCAGCGCCACGAACGAAATCAGCATGGCGCCGACGTTCATCGCCAGGTGCAGGCCCTCGCCGGTGCCGCGGCCGGCGGCGTCGATGATGTTGACGTCCTGGTTCACCACCTCGAGCTTGACGGTGCCGCGCGTTTCCGGGGTCTCGGTTTCCGGCACGAACATCTTGGCCATCATCAGCGTGCCGGGCGCCGTCATGATCACGGCGGTGAGCAGGTGCTTGGCGTCGATGCCGAAGGCAATGTAGGCGGCCATGATGCCGCCGGAGATGTGGGCCATGCCGGAGGTCATCACGGTCATCAGCTCCGACTGCGTCATCTTGGCGATGAACGGCCGGATCGTCAGCGGCGCCTCGGTCTGGCCCATGAAGATGCTCGCCGCCACGTTCAGGGACTCGGCGCCGCTCGCGCCCATCACCCTGTTCATGACGACGGCCAGCAGGCGGACGATGACCTGCATGATCCCGAGGTAGTAGAGGATCGCGAACAGCGCGGCGATGAAGATGATGGTGGGCAGGATCTGGAACGCGAACACGACGCCGTAGCGCGCGCCTTCCTCCCCCAGCGCGCCGGTCATGACGCGGCCCCACACCGAAGCATCGCCGAGCGCGCCGAAGACAAAGCCCGACCCGACAATTGAGAAGTCGAGCAGTTGCCGCATCCTGTCGCCGAGCACCTGGAAGACGCGCTGCCCGAGGTCGGTCTTCAGCACGATCAACGCGAACAGGAGCTGCAAGCCGAGGCCCCATCCCACTACCCGCGGACTGATGGCGCGCCGGTTGGTCGACAACGCGTACGCCAGTCCGAGGATCCCCACGAGCCCAATCAGCGGTTGCAGCGTGCTCAACAGCCCCACATGTCCCTCACTCACGGCGCCCCATAAAGGGGCGCCCTACATGCCGCCAACTACATGCCGCCAACGAACATCGTCTCGCCGCCGGCGTGGACCCACTCGAGGACCAGCAACTGCCCCGTCGGGGCGGTGTCGCCGATCATGATCGTCTGCGTGACCAGCGCCACCGCGGCCTCCAGTCGGGCGGGATCGTTGTAGCGGAGTTCGACCACCGGCTCCCCGGCCTGGACCGCCTCGCCGGGCTTCTTGCGCAGGATGAGTCCGGCCGACAGGTCCACCTGGTCGCCCTTCTTGTCGCGGCCGGCGCCCAGGGCGACCGCCGCCCGCCCAATCGACAGCGCGTCGAGTTCCACCACAAACCCTGAACGCGGGGCCGGCACCAGGTGCGTGAACTTCGCCTGCGGCAACAGGCCGGGGTCGTCGGCCACCGCGGGATTGCCGCCCTGGCGCGCGACCATCTCCTTGAATTTCGCGAGCGCGGCGCCGGATGAGAGCGCGGCTCGCACCTTGGCCGCGGCGTCATCATCGGTGGCCGCCTGCTCCGCCACGCGCAGCATGCGGGTGGCGAAGGTGACGACCAGGCCAGACAGATCGGCAGGCCCGCCGCCCTTCAGCACCTCGATGCACTCGGCGATCTCCACGGCGTTGCCGACCGCCCGGCCGAGCGGCACGTCCATCCGCGTGATGAAGGCCTCGGTGTGCACGCCGGCGGCGGTGCCAATCGACACCAGCGCGCGCGCCAGTTCGCGCGCATTGGCGCGGTTCTTCATGAAGGCGCCGCGCCCGCACTTGACGTCGAGCACCACGGCGTTGCTGCCTTCGGCCAGCTTCTTGCTCATCACCGACGAGGCGATCAGCGGGATGCTCTCGATGGTCCCGGTCACGTCACGCAGCGCATAGAGCACCTTGTCGGCGGGCGCGATGGTCGCGGTCTGGCTGATCAGGCAGCAGCCCACCTCCGCCAGCATCGCCTTGAACTCGTCGATCGACAGGGCGACGCGAAACCCGGGGATGCTCTCGAGCTTGTCGAGCGTGCCGCCGGTGTGGCCGAGGCCACGGCCCGACATCTTCGGCACCACGACCCCGCACGACGCCGCCAGAGGGGCCAGAATGATGGAGACCTTGTCGCCGACGCCGCCGGTACTGTGCTTGCCGACCTTGATGCCGGGGATGTGGCTCAGGTCAACCCGGTCGCCCGATCGCACCATGGCGTCGGTGAGCCAGGCGGTTTCCTGGGCGGTCATGCCCTTGAGGACAATGGCCATCAGCAGCGCCGAGGCCTGGTAGTCGGGCCACGAACCGTCGGTGACGCCCCCGACAAAGGCCTGGATCGCCTCACGCGACAGGGCCTCGCCGTCCCGCTTCGCGCGAATGATGTCGACGGCTCGCATGAACGGCGGCAGTATATCTTAGGTATTCGCATGGCTCAGCGAGCGGCCTCGGCCGCCGACCTCACCCAGACCGCTGTCCCGCTGGCGCGCGCCATCACGATCGCGCTGCGCAGCTGGGGCTTCTATCCGCCTGAGCATCCGGCGGTGGCGCTGGCGGTGGAACGCCTGGTGGGCGCCGCCGCCGAGGCGGCGTCGGGCGGCATGATGCAGCTCGCCGTCACCCCACACCAGTTGCTGATCGACGGCGTGGCGCTCGATTCGACCGACCTGGCAGTGGTCGAGTGCGCGGAGCTGCTCCACGATCGCGACATCCTCCAAATCACGTTCATGCTGCCCCCCGAAGACGCGGTGGCGCGGTCGCTGCTGGCGGTGCTGTCGCTCGACCGCAACACTCGGCGCGCACGGGGCGGACCGGCGGCGATCTGGGGCGAAGAAGACCAGAGCGCGATTCTGATCGAGCAGATCGACTACCAGGAACTGCTCGAACGCGAGATGGACGAGGGTCCGGCGCGGCGCGACACCACCTGGAAGGCCATTGTCCGGTCCATCATCATGGGCCGCACGACGTTCTCGGCCGAGGAACAGCAGCGGCTGCTGGACATCTCCCGCGACGTCGGCGCCATCGGCGAGCTGACCAAAGACAGCCGCGAGGCGTTCGTCACGCCGGACGGCTCGCCGCTGGTCACCACCCAGGCCGCCACCGTGCTGGCGGTCTATCGCCACATTGCCAAGACGGTCGCGGCCCTCGAGCCGGATCGCATGCAGGACGTGATGGGCTCGTTGGCCCTGGCCGCGGCGAATCTCGACTCGTCGACGGCGCTGGAAATGATGCTGCAGGAAGAGAGCGCCGGCGAAGGCGTCCCGATCGTCGGCGCCCTCAAGCACGCGTTCGACGACCAGCAGGTGGCGCTGCTGCTGGCACGCGCCCTGTCGTCGCCCGGCCACCCCACGAACCGGCTCGCCAGGGTCCTCGACACCCTGGCCCCCGATGCCGACCGCAAGCTCCGGGTGCTGACGCTGGCCCGGCGCCTGATCTCGGAGCGCGACTTCGGCAGCAAACGCCCGATCGACGACATTCGCCAGTCGCTCGACGAATTGCTCCTGAAGTACAACGAGTCGACCTACGTGTCGGCTGACTATCGGGAATCAATGGATCAGGCCGGCGAGCGGGCCGCCAACCTGGCGGCGCTAGGCCTGCCCCCGGAGATGGCCGATTGGCTCGACACGCTCGGCTACGACAGCGTCCGCCGGCTGTCGGGCCAGTTGTTGATCGACCTGCTCCGCAACGAGACGCAGGCCGAGCGCATGGGGGAGACGGCGCGCGACATGGCGGCCTTTGTCGATGAGCTCCTGCTCGCCGGCGCCTTCGCCGACGTCGTCCCCGTGGTCCAGGCGCTGGCGGAGGCGGTCACCCGCGCGCCGGCGCTGGCGCCCGATGCCTGCCGCCGCGCCCTCGACAGCATCGGCACCTCCGACGCCCTGGCCGAGGCCATCACCGGCCTCGCCGATCAATCGCGCGACGAGTTCGCCAGTTTCGAGGCGATCATCCGCGCCATCGGCGCGACCACGGTCCCGGCACTGCTGGGGGCGCACCACAAAGAGGAGAGCGGGGTGACCGGCGAGCGCGCGTCGGCCCTGCTCGTCAAGCTCGGCCCCGCCGCCATTCCCGGATTGGCCGCTGCCATCGACGACACGCGCTGGTTCGTGCAACGCGAACTGGCGCGCCTGCTCGGACAGATTGGCACCTCGACCGCGGTGCCGCCGCTGCAGACCCTGGTGCGCCGCACCGAGGTCCGCGTCATGCAGGCCGCGGTGTCGTCGCTGGCGCGGATCGACGACCCGGCCGCGGCCCGGGCGATCTACACCGTGCTGAAGGCGACGACCGGCGCGGCGCGCGCCGCGGTGATCGCGGCCCTGGTCGGCCTCAAGAACCCACGCGTGGTGCCGATGCTGGGTAAGATCCTCGACGACAGCAATCCGTTCGGCGACGACCTGTCCGTCGTCCTCGACATGCTGGACGCGCTGGCCTCGTTCCGCGACGATCGGGCGCTGCCGCAGGTAGCCGCGATGGCGAGGCGGCGGCGGTGGCTGGCGTGGGGCAAGACGAAACGCTTGCGGGAAGCGTCGCTCCGCACACTCTCGCGCATCGGCACCGACCGGGCCCGGCAGATCCTCGCCGACCTGGCCCGGACCGGCGACTACTTTCTCCGGCGGATGGCGGCCGCCGCGGTGTCACGGTTACCACCCTCATGATCACGCCCCAAGAAGAGATCGTTCGCCGCCTGGGCGCCGCGGTGCGGGCCTCGGAGCTGTACGCCCCGACCCACCCGCAGGTGCATCGGTCGGCGACGGCACTCGCGGCGATCCTGTCGCCGGCGCTGGTCGATGCCGCCACCGTCATTGTCGCCTTTCTGGAAGACGACGTCGTGATCAACGACTTCCGGCTGCCGCGTGGATCGGGATCGCTGGCAGGGCTGTTGCGGGACATGCGCGAACGCAAGATCGAGAAGATCACCTTCGCGCGCGGGGTCGAGCTGACGGACATTCGCGCGTTAATGGACGAGTTCGCGGATCGCACCTCGCGCACCGCCGTCAACCAACGCCTGACCTCGCGCGGGATTCGCCGCATCCTGGTGTCGAAGGTCGTCACCGAAGACGAAGACCTCGACGAGATCGGCCTTGCCGCGGCCAAGCACATGTATTCCACCGCGGTATCGACGGCCGAAACGATTTGGAGCACGGCGAAGGCCGGCCAACAGCCCGACCCGGCCGACGCCCGCGGCATCATCGACAGCCTGTCGAAACTGGTCTACCAGGACCGCACCTCGCTGCTGGCCCTCACTGCGCTCAAGCGCCACGACAACTACACCTTCACTCACATGGTGAACGTCGCCGCGCTGTCGATGGCGATGGCGCGCTCGCTCGACCTCGAGGGCCCGATCCTGCGCGAGTTTGGCTACGCCGCGCTGATGCACGACATCGGCAAGGTGGAGACGCCGCTGGAGATCCTGAACAAGCCCGACAAGCTGACCAACGAAGAGTTCACGATCATGAAGCTCCACGTGGTCAACGGCGCGCACATCCTGCGCCGCACACCGGAGACGCCGGCGCTCGCGCCGGTGGTGGCGTTCGAACATCACCTCAAGCAGGACCTGAGCGGCTACCCGGAGAACATCGGCGGCCGCACGCTGAACCTCTGCACCATGGTGGTGAGCGTGGTGGACGTGTTCGACGCGCTGCGCAGCAATCGCGCCTATCGCGCCGGGCTGGCGACCGATCGCATCAGGCACATCATGGGTCAGCAGGACGGCACCGCGTTCCACCCGGCGCTGCTGCGCCGCTTCGTGAACCTGATGGGCCTGTTCCCCATCGGCACGGTCGTGCGCCTCAGCACCGAGGAAGTGGGGGTGGTGACGCAGACCCACCCCGAGGATCCGTTCCGGCCGCAAGTGAAGCTGGTGCTGGACAGCAAGGGCGCGCCGTACGAAACGCCGCTGCTCACCAATACCTGGGACCGCGATGCGCGCGGCGAGTTCACGCGCGCGGTGGTCGAGGCGATTGACGGATCGCAGGTCGGCATCGACCCGCTGGCGTACCTATAATCCGTGGGTACCCGATCCATGGCGACCCCTCCCACTCCCCCGCCGGAGCCGCTGCCTCCGGACACCGCCGGCCGGCTCTCCGAGTTTGCCAAGGCGTGCCGGGCGGCGACGCGCATTGTCTCGATGTACCCGCCCAGCCATCCGACCATCCAGGCGGCCCTGTCGCGGATCACCGAGAGCGGCCGGCGGGCGGTGGCCAACGGGCCGCTGGCGATCACCGTGCTGCCCGATGCGCTGCTGGTCGAGGGGCGCGCCTTCGCGAAGCCGGACGCCGCCGCGAGCGAACTGGCCGCGCTGCTCCACCAGCAGCTGATTGGCGAGATGACGCTGCACGGCACGCTCGACAACGACCAGTGGCACGCGTTCCTGTCGCTGCTCGCCAAGTCACCGGAAGATGCGCGGGCGATCGGCGGCGTGGCGAAGGCGTGGGCCACCTCCGGCGAGCAGGCGATTGCCCTCAAGGAGATCGATTACGCCGAGGTGCTCCGCGAGCGCGCCGGCAGCGGCGAGTCGGCATCGTGGGACCGGATTCTGGCGACGCTCGGTGAAGAACAATCCGGGGCGGCCGGGCGGCCGGCCGGCATGGCGGGCATGCTCGAGGTGGCCGAGGATTCGGAGCGTCTCGCCCAGTTCGCCGAGCGCCTCCAGGCCCACGGCCGCACGAGTGGTGACGACTCGATTCAGCAGCGCAAGTCGCTGCTGGAACTGATGCACGGCCTGGCCAACTACGCCGCCGAGCGCCAACCCGACCAGCTCGACGCCGTGCTCAACCGCATGGCCGGCGCCGCCGCGCAGATGGCGCCCGACATGCTGCTCACGCTGATTACCGATCCGCCGCCCCTGCAACCCCCGGGCACCACCGCGCCGCGCATGGACCTGGGCGGTGAGTTGCAGTCACGCCTGACCGACGAGATGCTGACGAAGTTCCTCGTCGACAACGTCGTGACCGACCGCGGCGCGAGCAACCGGCTGGCGGCCGCGTTTCAGACCCTGGTGCCGGACACCGAGCGCCAGCAGAGCATTCTTGCCGCCGCCACCGAACAGGCGGCGGCGCTGTTCGGCCAGGACCCGCAGTTTGAAAGCGTGTGGTCGAGTTCCACCGAGATGTTGATGTCGTATTCCGACGCGCAGTACGTGTCGGACGACTACGCCCGCGAGCTGACCTCGGCGCGCACCGAGGCGGTGAACGTCGACAAGGTCGGCGACGACCCGCCGGTCCGCATCCGCGCCTGGGTGTCAACGGTCAGCAACGAGGAAGTGCGCGCCCTCGACCAGCGGCTGCTGCTGGATCTGCTGACGATCGAGGCTCGCCCCGACGCCTGGTCCGGCGTGCTCGACCAGGCCGTCGGCAGCGTCGATCAGCTGGTGCTGGTCGGCGACCTCGCCCTGGCCGCGCAGTTGGTTGACGCCGTCGTTGACACGTCGCAGGCGTCGTCGCCGTTCGCCGCCGCGGCCGCGACCGGCGTCGCCCGGCTGGTCGAGGGCCCGCTGGTCCGGCACCTGACGTTGTTCCTGCGGCAGGCGACCGAGGCGGAGGTGACGCTGGCCACGCAGATTTGCCGGACCATTGGCCCGACCCTGGTCGAGCCGCTCGCCGATGCGCTGGCCGCCGAAGACAACGCCCGCACGGTGCGGCTCCTGCGCGACATCCTGATTGGCTTCGGCACGGCGGCCCGGCAGTACGCCGACGAACTGCGGACGTCGCCGAACCCGGCGGTGCGGCGGGCGGCGATCGATCTGCTGCGCGCCCTGGGCGGCGAAGCCGCGCTGCCCGACCTGCGCGGCCTGCTGGACGATGACGACCCGCAAGTGCAGCGGGAGGCGCTGCGGGCGATCGTGCAGATTGGCAGCAACGAGGCCTACGGGGCACTCGAGCAGGCGCTCAAGAGCGGCAAGCCCCACACGCGTGACGCGATCATGCAGGCGCTCGGGTCGCTGCGCGACGAGCGCGCCGCTCCCCTCTTCGTCCACCTCCTCACGCACTCCGGCTACACCGGATCGCTCGAGGGTGACTACCTGTCGACGATCGAATCGCTGGGCCGCGTCGCCAACGACGAGCGGTCGGTGGCCACGCTGAAGGACATCCTGCATCGCGGCGAGTGGTACGCGCCGGGCCGCACCGCGCGCATTCGCAGCGCCGCGGCCCGGGCGCTGCGAGGCATCAGCCTGCCGAGCGCCGAGCGGGCGCTGACCGAGGCGGCCACCGGCGGGTCGGGCGGCGTGAAGCGGGCGGCGAAGGCCGCGCTCGCCGAGCCGGCGCCGATGCGGCCGGCCATGCGGAGGGCCCAGTAGTGGACCCCGTCACGAGCCTGCGGACCGCCGACGAGTTCATGCGCCGCCTGGCCGGGGCCCTGCGCGGCGCGCAGCTCTACGCGCCGACGCATCCGCTGGTACAGCGCGCCTTCGACGGCCTGCACGAGTCGGTCGCCCGGCTGCTCACCGACCAGCCGTCGATTGCCATCGGCATCATCGGGCAGGAGGTCATCGTCGGCGACGTGCCGCTGCCGCGGGCGGCGGAGTCGATGGGCGAGATGATCCGGCGGCTGAAGTCGCTCGGCATCGAGCGCATCGTCTTCGATCGCGGGGTCACGCCCGAGGAACTGGCGACGCTGGCGTTGACCATCGCCCATCCGGAGCGTCGCCCGGGCCAGAGCGGGCCCGGCGTCGTGCCGAGCGACCCGCTCGGCGTGCTCGCCGCCCTGCCGCACATTCGCGTCGGCCGCATCCAGACCGAGCAGAAGGTCGAGGCCTCGGCGGCCGACGTGGCGACCATCCGGCGCTTGTACGCCGATGCCTCGAATGTGGCGGGCTCGGTGTGGGAAGCCGCGAAGACCGAGGGCACGCCGGATCCGAAGATGGCGCGCGCCCTGATCGACTCGCTGGCGCAGGCGGTGTCGGCCAACCGCACCGCCCTGATCGCGCTGACCGCGCTCAAGAACTACGACAACTACACCTTCACGCACATGGTGAACGTGTCGATTCTCACCATGTCGCAGGCGCGCGCGCTCGGCATGGAGGGACCGATGCTGCGCGAACTGGGGCTGGCGGCGCTGATGCACGACATCGGCAAGGTGCGGACGCCGACCGAGATCCTCAACAAGCCCGACAAGCTGACCGACAGCGAGTTCAACATCATGCGGATGCACGTGGTGGACGGCGCCGAGATCCTGCGGCGCACGCCGGAGATGCCGGCGATTGCGCCGGTGATTGCCTTCGAGCATCACCTGCGCCTCGACGGCACCGGCTACCCGTTTGGGGTCTCACGGGCCGGCCTCAACCTCGGCACCATGCTGTGCAGCATCGCCGACGTCTATGACGCCATGCGCTCGCAGCGCTCCTACCAGCAGGCGTTCCCGTCGGACCGCATCCTCCAGGTGATGAAGCGCAACGACGGCCAGCAGTTCGACCAGCACCTGGTGCGGCGCTTCACGCAGTTGCTCGGCATCTACCCGCCCGGCAACCTGGTGCGGCTCGATTCCGGCGCGCTCGCCGTGGTGATCGCGGTGCACGCCCCGGAACCGTACAAGCCCCGGGTCCGCGTCATTGTCTCGCCGTCGCGCGAACGGCTGGATGTGCCGCTGGACGTGAACCTCTGGGAAGCGCCCGACGAGGGCCCCGGCCCCAAGGCGGTCACCGCGCCGCTCGATCCCGCCGAGTACGGGATCGATCCGCTCAGCTACTTGTAGACGTGTGTTTCGGCCGCGGCGCCGACCTGCGTCCGCGCAACGAGCACGCGCAACCCGGGCTAACATGGCGGTATGACTGTTGCGCGACCAGTGTGGTGGGCCGTCCGCGGGGCGGGACTCGTGGGCGTCACGATGGCCGGCCTCCTCACCGCCGCCGGCTCCGGTCAGGAGCGGCCGGCGCCCGCCGCCTCGCGGCTGATGGTGCAGGACGCCGCCTTGCCGCCAATCGATCGCGGCCTGCGCGACCAGGAGCCGCCACGCGCGGCGCGCAATCACGACGACGCGGATCGCGTGCGCGCCGATCGCAGCGCGGCCGCCCTGCCCTACGTGCGCGGCTCGGTGATCGTGAAGTTCAGGGACGGCACCGGCCCCGCCGCCGTCACCGCCGCGACCCGGCAGGTTGCCGGCGACACGATGGATCGCTCCGGCTGGGCCAACTTCGACATCATCGACATCCCCGACTCCGCGGATCCCGAGGCCGCGTCCGCGGCGCTGCGCGAGCGCCCCGACGTGGAGTACGCGCAACCGCGGTACAAGAACTACGCGCTGAGCCGGCCCAACGATCCGCTCTACACCAACCAGTGGAACTTCCCCGCCATCGACATGGAACGGGCCTGGGACATCCAGCCTGGCGCCACCTCCGACATCATCGTCGCGGTGCTCGACAGCGGCGTCGCCTTCAAGTCGGGCACCTTCCGCTACAACTCCCGCTTCAACTTCCGCATGACGCAGAACGGACCGATCTATCCCGCGCTCGGCGTCGTCGACGTGCCCTTCGCGGCGGCGCCGGAACTCGGCGCCAGCGGCTCCACCCGTTTCGTCGCGCCGCACGATTTCATTTGGGATGACGACGCGCCGGTGGACCTGGATTCACACGGCACCCACGTGACCGGCACCATCGGCCAGCTCACCAACAACGGCATCGGCGGCGCCGGCATGGCCTACAACGTGCGCATCATGCCGGTGAAGATCATCCAGGCGGTATGGGATGAGATCTTCTCGAGCCCCAACGAGGGCACCGATGACGTCGTCGCCAGGGGCATCCGCTACGCCGCCGACAACGGCGCCAAGGTCATCAACCTCAGCATCGGCCGCAACGAGGGCGGACCGGCGCCGGTAGTGACCGATGCCGTGCGCTACGCCGTGAGCAAGGGCGTGTTCGTCGTGGTGGCGGCGGGCAACACCCGCGACAGCGGCAACCAGGCCAACCGCCTGGCGCAACCGGCGCCCGACATCAACGGGATGGTCGCCGTCGGCGCCGTCGGCCGCACGCTCGAATCGGCGTACTACTCGACGTCCGGCTCCTTCGTGGAACTCGCCGCGCCCGGCGGCGATCAGCGCGCCGGGGGCACCAGCGCCGGCATCCTCCAGCAGACCCTCGACCTCGACCTGCTCGAGACCTACGAGCGGCCAGTGTCGCAGTACGGACCGCCGCGTGCCGATTCGTTTGCGTTCTACTACTTCCAGGGCACGTCGATGGCGACCCCGCACGTGTCTGGCTTTGCCGCCTTGTTGATGCAGCAGGGCGTGACCAGCCCGGCCGCGATCGAAGCCGCCATGAAGGCATTTGCCACCGACAAGGGGACCGCCGGCCGCGACGACCTCTTCGGCTACGGCCTTATCAACCCTCGCGCCACGCTGCGCGGCCTGGGCCTCGCCCGTTAGGACCCCATCGATGACACGCCGATTGCCTTTTCTCGCCGCCGTCGCCGTGCTCGTGGCGGTGGCCAGTGCCAATCCGGCCGCGGCGCAAACGCGCCGGCCGGCGCGGCGGCCCTCGACGACGTCGAGCAGCATCCAGATTGGCGGCTACGCGACGGTCGGCCGGTTCACCTTCGCGGCGACCGAGAGCTTTGACGCCATCCTCGGCAAGACGGCCGCGCCCATCGTCGGCGGCGGCGCCACCGTGGGCCTGCCGTTCGGCGGGCTGTTCGTGGACGTGGGCGCCTGGCGCCTCGCGGGGTCGGGTGAGCGCGTGTTGGTGCTGGACGGCGACGTGATTCCGCTCGGCATCCCGCTCGACGTCACGATCGTGCCGATTGAATTCAGCGCCGGCTGGAGGTTCCGCCTCCCGCGAGTCCCCAAGCTGGTGCCGTACGCGGCGGCCGGCTACACCTCGTTCGGCTACCAGGAGACGTCGTCGTTTGCAGGCGCGAGCGAAGACGTGGACGAGCGGTTTGGCGGCTATCACGTCCGCGGCGGCGCGGAATACAAGATCACGCGCTGGCTGGGAGTGGCCGGCGAAGTGGCGTGGACGACGGTGCGGGACGCCATCGGCGAAGGCGGCGTGTCGGCCTCGTTTCACGAGACCGACCTGGGAGGGACCAGCTTCCGGGCGCGCATCACGGTAGGCCGGTGACCCCCTTCGAGCGAAAGGTGCTGACCATCGTGTCCCGCATTCCGCCTGGCCGGGTCACGACCTATGGCGACGTGGCGCGCCTGGCCGGCAAGCCGCGCGCGGCGCGCGCGGTCGGCAACATCATGCGCGGCGCCGACCGTCCGGGCCTCCCCTATCACCGCGTGATTGCCGCCGGCGGGCGGCTCGGCGGGTATTCAAGCCTCCCCCTCAAGCGGTCGCTGCTCGCGGCGGAAGGCCTCACGGTGACCCCCGCGCGGGTGGTGGGATTCGCCCGAATCCGCTGGGCGGGAACATAGGGGGCCGAACGAACCTTGTTGGCACTTCCGACGTCTGTGATGGCGTGCGCACCATTCCCAGCCCCGACCCTGCGCACCTTAGGCACCCTAGGCACC
>CAYHCX010000033.1:0-39068 GCA_964355095.1 uncultured Acidobacterium sp. | reverse complement strand
TGCGGGACCTGCTCGACGAGTGGCTATAGACTAACGGCTTGGGGCTTGGGGCTTGAGGCTTGCTTGCCTCGCCGAAGCCCTGGCGAAGGCGGGAGGCTTGAGGCAGCGAACCGTGTTTGGCATTTCCACTCACCTGTATCTGAGCGACCGATTGGACCGGGACCACCTGGTCGAGATTGCGGCACACGGATTCGATGCCGTTGAAGTGTTCGCCGTGCGCGATCACTTCGACTACCACGATCGCCGCGCCGCCATTGCGCTGGCCGAATGGCTGGACGACACCCGGCTGACGCTGCATTCGTTCCACGCCCCCATAGCGGCCGCCTACGTCAAGGGCACGTGGCAGGACGGCTACACGCTGGCCGCGTTGGACGAGCCCAGGCGGACGCGCGCGGTGGCGGAAACCACGGCGGTGCTGAACGTCGCGGCGGTGCTGCCCTACCAGGTGCTGGTGCTCCACTGCGGCGTCCCGGCGCCGCACGGGCTGCCGGCCGACAACCACCTGCCGTCGCTCATCCGCAGCCTCGAAGAGCTGTCGCCGGCCGCCGCCGGTGTCGGCGTCAAGCTGGCGGTGGAGGTGATCCCGAACGTGTTGTCCACCCCGGCGTCGCTGGTCGAACTGCTCGAGAGCGACTTCGACGCGGCAGACCTTGGCATTTGCATGGACGTGGGCCACGCGCGGCTGATGGGCGACGTGGTGGACGCGATCGAAGCGTGCTCGGGCCACCTGCTCACGACCCACCTGCACGACAATCGCGGCCGCGGTGACGATCAC
The DNA here is from genome assembly GCA_964355095.1 of uncultured Acidobacterium sp. Classification (GTDB taxonomy): domain Bacteria; phylum Acidobacteriota; class Vicinamibacteria; order Vicinamibacterales; family UBA2999; genus 12-FULL-67-14b. The sequence continues at coordinate 38,293 of CAYHCX010000033.1, read as the reverse complement.
CTGGTTCCCGGCCAGGGTGTGGTGGACTGGGACGCGACGCTGCTGGCCTTCCAGAAGGTCGGCTACGACGGCGCGTGGATGTTCGAGCTGGCGGTGGCCGCCGAACGCCGCCCGGTGCTCGAGCGCGCGGTGAAGGCGCGTGAACGGTTTGAGTCTTTCCTGAATATCGGCGACGAGCCACCGATTGGGCCAGCCGCAGATTAGCCACCGATTGAACAGCCGCAGATTGGCCACCGATTGAACAGCCGCAGATTAGCCACCGATTGAACAGCCACGGATTAGACACAGATGAACCACACATACATAAACCGAATCGGCGAGCACGTCGGCACGGCGGTGACCATCAAGGGCTGGCTGCACAACCGGCGGTCGAGCGGCAAGATCCACTTCATCGTGATCCGCGACGGCACGGGGTTTCTGCAGGTGGTGATGGGCAAGAAGGACGTCGACGAGGCCACCTTTGCCGTGGCGGATCACCTCAGCCAGGAGAGCGCCATCATCGTTACCGGCACGGTCCGCGCCGACCAGCGCGCGGCGGGCGGCTACGAGTTGATCGCCAGCGCGCTCGAGGTGGTGAACGAGGCGCACGACTACCCGATCACGCCGAAGGAACACGGCGTGGACTTCCTCATGGACCGGCGCCATCTCTGGATTCGCGCCGAGCGGCAGACGGCGATCCTGCGTGTCCGCCACGAGATCATCAACGCCGTCCGCGACTTCTTCAACGGCCAGGGCTTCATCCTGGCCGACACGCCGATCTTCACGCCGGCGGCGTGCGAAGGCACGACGACGCTGTTCCCTGTGGAGTACTTCGAGCACGAGAAGGCCTACCTGACGCAGAGCGGGCAGCTCTACAACGAAGCCAACGCCATGGCGCTCGGCAGGGTCTACGCCTTCGGCCCGACCTTCCGCGCCGAGAAGAGCAAGACGCGGCGGCACCTGACCGAGTTCTGGATGGTCGAGCCCGAGATGGCCTACGCGGATCTGAACGACGTGATCACGCTGGCCGAGGGGCTGATCACGTCGGTAGTGGCGCGCGTGCTGGATCGCCGGGCGAAGGAACTGAAGACGCTGGAACGCAACACGTCGAAGCTCGAAGCCGTGAAGGCGCCGTTCCCGCGGCTGCACTACGACGAGGCGGCGAAGATCCTGCTCGACAAGGGCCTGCCCTTCCAGGTGGGCGGCGACTTCGGCGGCACCGACGAGACCGTGCTGTCGGAGCAGTTCGATCGGCCGGTGTGCGTGACGCACTACCCCGCCGCGATCAAGGCGTTTTACATGAAGCCGGATCCGAACGAGATGGACAAGGCGCTGTGCGTGGACGTGCTCGCGCCCGAGGGCTACGGCGAGATCATCGGCGGCGGCCAGCGCCTCGACGATCTCGATCTGCTGCTGCGGCGCATCAAGGAGCACGACCTGCCGCAGGAGGCGTTCGAGTGGTACCTCGACCTGCGCCGCTACGGCTCGGTGCCGCACGGCGGCTTCGGCATGGGCATCGAGCGCTGCGTCAGTTGGATCTGCGGCCTCGAACACGTGCGCGAGACCATTCCCTACCCGCGCATGCTCTACCGGATCTACCCATAAACAGAAGGTCAGGAGATCAGGAGCCGCGAATTCTTCTGATCTTCTGAACTCCTGTTAAACTGGTTAGTTCGCAATGAAGATCGGATTCGTATCGTTAGGCTGCCCCAAGAATCTCGTCGATTCCGAGGTCATGCTCGGCATGGCCGAGAAGGACGGACACGAGATCACCGCGGATGCGTCGCAGGCCGACGTGCTCGTGGTGAACACCTGCGCCTTCATCGATCGCGCCAAGCAGGAATCCATCGACACGATCCTCGAGATGGCCGAACTCAAGAAGCAGGTGCCCGGCCGCAGGCTGGTGGTCACCGGCTGCATGGCCGAGCGCTACCGCAACGAGCTCAAGAAGGAAATTCCGGAGATCGACGCGATCTACGGGACGGGGGAAGTCGAAGGGCTTGCTGGATTCATGGCGGGAGCCGGGAGTCGGGAGTCGGGAGTCGGGGCGGGCGCCGCGGTGCCGATGACGTTCCACAAGAAGCCGGTCTTCGGCGTGGACCTGCCCACCTACATTTACGACGCCAACACCCCGCGCAAGCGCGTCACTCCTATCCATTACGCCTACGTGAAGATCGCCGAAGGCTGCGACTACAAGTGCGCCTTCTGCATCATCCCGAAGATGCGCGGCCACTATCGCAGCCGGCCGATCGACTCGATCGTGCAGGAAGCGCACCAGCTCGCGGCGCACGGCGTCAAGGAACTGCTGCTGATCTCGCAGGACAGCACGTTCTACGGCATCGATCGTGGCGAGCGCGGCGCGCTGCCGAAGCTGCTCACGGCCCTCAACGAGGTGGACGGCATCGAGTGGATCCGCCTCCTGTACCTCTACCCCACCACCATCAACGACGAAGTGATCGACGCCATTGCCGATCTCGACAAGGTGGTGAAGTACATCGACCTGCCGCTGCAGCACGCGTCTGACGCGGTGCTCAAGCGGATGAAGCGTCCCGGCACCCGCAAGTCGTACGTGCGGCTGCTCGAGAACATCCGCGCCCGCATCCCGAACGTCGCCCTCCGCACCACCTTCATCGTCGGCTTCCCCGGCGAGACCGCGGACGACTTCGCCGAGCTCGAAGCCTTCATCTCGGAAGTCGGCTTCGACCATGTCGGCGTCTTCACCTATTCGCACGAGGAGGGCACCTCGGCGCACGACCTGAAGGACGACGTGCCGGCGGCCACCAAGCGGAAGCGGCAGGACCGGCTGATGGCCCGCCAGCGGGACATCGTCGCGGCCCGCCAGCAGAGCCGGCTCGGCGAAAAGACCCGATTGGTCGTGGACGGCCCCTCTCCAGAGCATGAGCTGGTCCTTCAGGGCCGCCTGCCGGGCCAGGCCCCCGACATCGACCCGGTGGTCTACCTGACCGAATGCGACCCCTCCAGCTTCCCCATGGGCACTTTCGTGGACGTCGAAATCGTCGGCGCCCAGAATTACGACCTCATCGCCAGGCCGGTCGCCGGCTTCTGACCTGGCCGGCCTGTCTGGCCGTGGGCGAAAGGCGAAAGGCGGACGTGTTACACTGTGAGGTCGGTTCTTAGTCTGGGTAACCAGAGTGGGCCTTTTAGCCCACTCTTTGTGTTTATAGGGGGCTTTTTTTGAGCCCGCTCGAACGCGTCCGCGAAATGGCGGCCCGCATCGCCGGGTCCCACGGCCTCGACATTTTTGATGTCGAGTTGAAACGAGAAGGTGGCCAGCATGTGCTGCGGGTCATCGTCGATCGGCCGGGGCCTGCGTCGAAGCCGGAAGAAAGTGTGAGCATCGAAGACTGCGCGCGCGTCGCCGAGGAATTGGGCACGCTGCTCGACGTCGAGGATGTGATGCCCGGTGATTACACCTTTGAGGTGTCGTCGCCGGGTTTGGACCGGCCCTTGCGGCACGCCGACGATTACCGGCGGTTCGCCGGGCGCTGGGCCAAGGTCGTCACCTCGCAACCGGTCGAGCGCCAGACGGCGTTCTCGGGCCGGCTGAAGGGTGTCGAGGGCGACGACGTGCTGTTTGAGTCGGAGGGCAAGAAACTGGTGAAGCTGCCGTTGAGCCTCATCAAGCGGGGCCGCCTCGACTTGGAGTTTTAGTGTAACTGCGGGACGTTGTCGCCCTTCGACGATGCTCAGGGCGACCCTGAGCGAGGTCGAAGGGTCGCGACCCGGAATGCGAAACTGATCACCGAATCATGACCACCAATCCGCTGCAGCAGACGATTGAAGCGCTCGCCAAGGAAAAGGGCATCGAACCGGAAGTCGTCATCGAGGCGATGGAAGAGGCCGTGCTCACCGCGTCGCGGAAGTTCTACAAGGGTGACGAGGATCTGAAGGCCAAGTTCAACCCCGAAAACGGCCAGATCGAACTGTTCGCGGTGAAGACGATCGTCGACGAGGTGACCAACCCGGCCAAGGAGATCTCGATGGCGGAAGCCAAGGAGATCTACGGCGAGGACGCCGAGGTCGAGGTCGGCTACCAGATCGAGTTCCCGAAGCGCACCGACGTGCTGGGCCGCATCGCGGCGCAGACCGCCAAGCAGGTGATCTTCCAGAAGGTCCGCGAGGCCGAGCGCGAGAACGTCTACGCCGAGTACAACCAGCGCGTCGGCGAGGTCATGAACGGCCTGGTCAAGCGCTTCGAGCAGGGCGACATCATCGTCGAGGTGGGCCGCGTCGAAGCGGTGCTGCCGCGCAAGGAACAGTCGCGCGCCGAAAGCTACGCCCAGGGCGACCGCGTCCGCGCCGTGATTCGCGGCGTCAGCAAGAACGCCAAAGGCCCGCAGATCGTGCTGTCGCGCACCGACCCGGCCCTGCTGATCAAGCTGTTCGAGCAGGAAGTGCCGGAGATTTACGACGGCACCGTGATGATCCGCGGCGCCGTGCGCGAGGCCGGCGATCGCGCCAAGGTCGCGGTCTACTCGCGCGAGCGCGACGTCGACCCGGTGGGCGCCTGCGTCGGCATGAAGGGCACCCGCGTGCAGGCCATCATCCGCGAGCTGCGCGGCGAGAAGATCGACATCGTCGACTTCTCCGACGACCCGGTCCAGTTCGTGATGAACGCGCTCAGCCCGGCCAAGGTGCAGCGCGTGACCATCGTCAGCGACCTGGACAAGGTCATGGAAGTGGTCGTCGAAGACAGCCAGCTGTCGCTCGCCATCGGCAAGAAGGGCCAGAACGTGCGGCTCGCGGCGAAGCTGACCGGCTGGCGCATCGACATCAAGAGCGAAGAAGAGAAGCGCAAGGAAGTCGAGGCGGAGTTCGGCGCGATCGAAGCCGCGAGCGCCGAAGCCGACGCCCCCATCGAGGGGGAGACCGCACCGGTCGAGGGCGAGGCCGTCGCGGTTGAGGGCGAGCCGGCGAGCGCGGACGTGGTCGCCGACGAACCGGCTGCCGAAGAAACAAAGTAGTCGAGACCAGAGGAAACGCGTTTTGTCCACTGTCAGGATTTACAAGGTCGCCGAGTTGCTGAACACCACCTCCCAGGAGGTGTTGGCTCTACTCAAGAAGGCCCACGGCATCGAGCTCAAGAGCGCGTCGAGCACGCTCGAAGAGATCGTCGCCCGGCAATTCGTGGATCGCCTCGCCAAGCAGCGCGGCATCACGCTGCCGAAGGGGGACGTCTTCTCGGAACAGGCCTCGCAGGCGGTGAAGAGCGCCGCCAAGTCGAAGGCCACCGCGGCCAAGAAGGGCACCGCTGCGCCGGAGCCGGCCAAGCCGGCCGCGCCGACGCTGGGACCGCCGCGCCTGATCAAGAAAGCCAAGCCGGTCGAAGCCAGGCCCGACGAGCACGGCGAAGAGCCCGTCGAGATGCCGGCGCCGGTGGAGCACGAGCTCGTCGAGCACGTCGAGCATGTGGAGCCGGTGGTCGCCGCCGCCCAGCCTGCGCCAGTGGTCGAGGAGCCGGTGGCAGTCGCCGCGCACTCACCCGCGCACGCGCACCCGCCCGCCGCGGCTCCCGAGCGCGAGCCGGAACCGGCCGTCGCCGCGTCGGCTGCAACGTCCGAACCGGTGCGCGAGAAGGCCGCCGGACGCTTCGTGCCGCCCAGCATCCGGCTGCGCGTCGAAGAACCCGGCAAGGCGCCGCCAAGCGCGCCGCCCCTGCAGCCCAAGCGCCAGCTCGTGCCGCAGCCGGCGCGCGTGATGCCGCCGTCAACCCGGCCGCCGCAGGCGGCCACGGGCAACCTGGCGCGCCCCGCCGGCCAGCGTCCGCCCTACGGCCCGCCGCGTCCGACCAGCAACACGGCGGCCATGCTTGGGGGTCCGCGCCCGCTGCCGTCGCAGCCGGTGCGCCCCGCCACCGGTCTGCCGCCGCGTCCGGGCATGCGTCCCGGGGGCTTCCGTCCCCAGTATCAGCAGCGCCCGACCGGCCGCAGCTCGTCGCAGCGCCGTGAATCGGCGCGCCCGCAGGCGCCGGCGCCAGCGGTGCCGCCGCCGCCCATCACGCGCACCATCACCTTCTCGGAAGGGATGACCGTGAAGGACCTCGCCGATCGTCTCGAAATCCGCGTCAAGGACGCCCTCAAGGCACTGCTCGATCGCCGCCTGATGATGACCATCAACTCGGCCATCGACCTCGACACCGCCAAGATGCTGGCCGCCAGCCTCGGCGCCGAGATCCACACCCGCAGCTTCGAGCAGGAAATCATCGAGGAGAGCGACAAGACCGCGAACCCCGAGGACCTGGTCACGCGCTGGCCCGTGGTCACCATCATGGGTCACGTCGATCACGGCAAGACGACGCTGCTCGACGCCATCCGCACCACGCGGGTCGCCGAGCGCGAGGCCGGCGGCATCACCCAGCACATCGGCGCCTACCTGGTGAGCGCCGGCGAGAAGACCGGCAAGCAGATCGTGTTCCTCGACACGCCCGGCCACTCGGCCTTCACCATGATGCGCGCCCGCGGCGCCAAGGTGACCGACGTCGTGGTGCTGGTGGTGGCGGCCGACGACGGCGTCATGCCGCAGACCAGGGAAGCGATCGACCACGCCAAGGCCGCGAACGTCAAGATCATCGTCGCCGTGAACAAGATCGACAAGCCGGGCGCGAACCCGGAGACGGTCAAGCGCCAGCTCACCGAGCTCGGACTGATGCCCGAGGACTGGGGCGGCAGCACCGTGTTCGTCGAAGTCTCGGCGAAGAAAAAACAGAACCTCGAAGGCTTGCTGGAAATGATCCTGCTGGTCACCGAAATCGACGACCTCAAGGCCAACCCCAAGCGCAGCGCCATCGGCACGGTGCTCGAAACCAAGCTCGATCGCGGCCGCGGCCCGGTCGCCACCGTGCTCGTGCAGGACGGCACGCTGCGCGTCGGCGACAACGTGATCGCCGGCCCCGTGGTCGGCAAGGTCCGCGCGCTGATCGATGACCGCGGCCGCAACATCAAGGTCGCCGGCCCGTCCACGCCGGTCGAACTGCTCGGCCTCGAGTCGCTGCCCTCGCCCGGGGATTCGTTCCAGGCGGTGGTCGACCCGGCCAAGGCGCGGCAGATCGCCACGTTCCGGCAGGGCCAGGCCAAGGAAAAGTCGCTCGGGTCCAAGGGCTCGCGCATGACCCTCGAGTCGCTCCAGGCCCAGCTGGCCGAGGGCGGCGCGAAGGAACTGGCGCTGATCATCAAGGCCGACGTGCAGGGCTCGGCCGAAGTGCTCGCCGACACGCTGTCGAAGCTGACCGACGAGAAGACCAAGATCAAGATCATCCACTCGGGGGTGGGCGCCATCAACGAGTCGGACGTGCTGCTGGCGTCGGCGTCGAGCGCCATCATCATCGGCTTCAACGTGCGGCCCGATCGCAACGCCGCCGATGTCGCCGAGCGCGAGAAGGTGGACATCCGCCACCACACGGTCATTTACCACGTCACCGACGAGATCAAGAAAGCCATGGCCGGCCTGCTCGATCCGACGTTCAAGGAGGCCCGCATCGGCGCGGCCACCGTGCGCGAGACGTTCAAGGTCCCGAAGATCGGCACCATCGCCGGCTGCATGGTCAACGAAGGCGTGATCAAGCGCTCGGGCGACGCGCAGGCGCGGCTGCTGCGCGACAACGTCGAACTGTGGACCGGCAAGATCGGCTCGCTCAAGCGCTTCAAGGACGACGTCGGCGAAGTCAAGACCGGCTTCGAGTGCGGCATCGGCCTCCAGGGCTACAACGACCTCAAGGTCGGCGACGTCATCGAGGTGTTCCACATGGAGCGCGTCGCGCAGCCGGCCTAACGGGAAGTTGGAAGTTAGAAGTTGGAAGGAAGAGAAGAAGCCATCACTTCCAACTTCCAACTTCCAACTTCTAACTTCCGCAAGAGAAGTCCATGGCTCTCACCCACCGCGTCGAGCGCATCCAGGAACAAGTTCGCGAAGAAGTGAGCCAGATGCTGGCCACCGAGGTTCGCGATCCGGGCGTCGGCCTCGTCACCGTGACCCGCATCAAGGTCACCGGCGACCTCTCGCTCGCCCGTATCTACTGGACCATCATCGGCGACGCCGCCGAGCGCAAGAAGACCGCCAAGGCGCTCGAGCGCGCCACCGGCTTCGTCCGGCACCTGCTGGCCGAGCGCCTCGGGCTGCGCCGCGTCCCCGAGGTCAAGTTCATCTTCGACGAATCGGTCGCCGCGCAGGATCGCATCGAGCAGATCATCCAGGAGATCCACGCGGAAGAAGCCGCGCGGACGGTCGACAGCCCCGCCTCTGCCGAGAAGCCGGCGGAGCCCGCCGACGACGCGCCGACGCATGACGAACCCAAGTAGCCCGGCGAAGGCGGCCCCGGCGGCGCTGGTCGCCGCCATCCACGCCGGCCGCCGCTTCGTGATCGCCTCGCATCAGCGGCCCGACGGCGACGCCATCGGCTCCGCCATGGCCATGGCGCTGGCGCTGCGCGCCATGGGCAAAGACGCCAGCGTCGTCACCGACGCCGTGCCGCCGGTGTTCCTCCAGCCCTTCCCCGCCGTTGACGGCATCCGCATCACCACCGAGGTCACCGAAACGTTCGACGCGGCGCTGATTATGGAATGCAGCGACCTCTCGCGCACCGGCGTGAAGGGCCTCGACCGCTCTCCGGTATTCAACATCGACCACCATCCGGGCAACACCGGCTACGGCAGCCTGCAGTGGATCGATCAGTCCGCGGCGGCGTGCGGCGAGATGGTGTGCACCCTGATCGATGCCCTTGGCGTGCCGCTGACGCCCGACATCGCCACGCACATCTACCTGGCGGTGCTGACCGACACCGGCTCGTTCCACTTCTCGCACCTCTCGCCCCGCACCTACGAGGTGGCGCGGCGCTCGGTCGAGGCCGGCGCCGACCCCCAGTGGATCGCGCGCACGCACTACGACAGCAACCGCCTGGCCCGGGTGCGGATTTTCGGCGCCGTGCTCAACGACATGGGGATCCTCGGCGGCGGCAAGGTCGCGCTGCTCACCGTCACGCGGAAGCTGATGGACGACCTCGGCGGCACCAGCGACGACCTCGAGGGACTGATCAACTTCCCGCTGACGGTGAAGGAGATCGAAGCGGTGGCGTTCGTCAAGGAGGCCGGCGACCACGACTGGCGCGTGAGCATGCGTTCGAAGGGCACGGTAGACATCGGCGCCGTGGCCCGGAACTTCGGTGGCGGCGGCCATACCAACGCCGCGGGCTGTTCGACGACCGGCGACCTGGCGGCGGTGCAGAAGCGCTTCGGCGAATTGCTCGTGCAAGCCGTGAAAAAGGGGTCGGGGATCTTTTCCTGACCCGATCGGCCGGTTTTGGGCCAAGAAACACCATTTCCAGCACGGTCTGGGCAGCAAGAGTCCCCAATTTTGACGAATCCCGGCGAAAAAGATCCCCGACCCCTTTTCCCAGACGGCGTGCTGGTCGTCGACAAGCCACAAGGTCCGACCTCGCACGATGTCGTGTCGCTGGCGCGCCGGGCGCTGGGCGTCTCGCGCATCGGCCACACCGGCACGCTGGACCCGATGGCCACCGGCGTGCTGCCGCTCGTCATCGGCCGCGCCACGCGCCTCGCGCAATTCCTGACCGCCAGCGACAAGGACTACGAGGCCACCGTGGCCTTCGGGCGCGCCACGAACACCTACGACGCGATGGGTACCGTGACGACCACGTCCGCCGATCGCCCCACCCGCGAGCAGATCGAGGCGGCGCTGGCGCGGTTTCGCGGCACGTTCGAACAGACCCCGCCCGCCTTCTCGGCGAAGAACATCGACGGCGAGCGCTCGTACGACCTGGCCCGGAAGGTAAAGGCCGGGGATGTGCAGGTGCTGCCCAGGGCCGTGACGGTGTCCGTCCGGCACCTCGACCTGATCTCGTTCGACGGCGAAGCAGCGGTGCTGCGGATGCGGGTGACTGCCGGCTTCTACGTGCGCTCCCTCACCCACGACCTCGGGGCCGCGCTCGGCATGGGGGCGGTCATGGTGGGCCTGCGGCGCACGCGGTCCGGGGAGTTCGGGCTGGACGCCGCCGTGCCGCTGGCCGACGTGTTGCAGGCGGGCCGGGAGGCCCTGGCCGCACGCCTGCTGCCGTTCAACGCCCTGCTCCCGGACCTGCCGGCCGTGACCCTGAGGGGCGCGGAGCACGTGGAACGGGTCAAAAACGGCCTGGAAATCGCCCCAGGCGACCTCCAGGCCGTGCTGACCCCCCTGCCCGACCTGGTCAGGCTGATGGGGCCTGACGGGGCCCTGGTGGGCCTGGCCAAGCCGGGCAAGACGGCGGGATTCCTGCACGCGGCAGTGGTGCTGGCCTAGGCCCGTGGGGCGGCCCCGGCACCCGTGCGGCCCCGGCAACCCCTAAAGGGGTGCCCTACCAGAGGGTGCCCGACAAGAGGGCTTTTCGGCTAACATAGACAGGTTACAGGCGATGCTGTTATCGCCACATACGGCGGCTTGGTAAACCCGGGCCTTGTCGCGCCGAAGCTCACGTGAGCGCGGAGCGAAGGCGGATTGGGCTACTCGGCCGTGCGTGGAGGTTTCCGTGGGACTGACGAAAGACAAGAAGACCGCCCTCATCGGCGATTACAAGACGCACGACACCGACACCGGCTCACCCGAAGTTCAGGTCGCAATCCTCAGCGAGCGCATCACCTACCTGACCGAACACTTCAAGACCCACGGGAAGGACCACCATTCCCGCCGCGGATTGCTGAAGCTCGTTGGCCAGCGCCGTCGCCTGCTCGACTACCTGAAGAGCAAGGACACGCAGCGCTACGCGGAGGTCATCAAGCGCCTCGGCATCCGCAAGTAACCGGGACCCGTCCCCTTCATTTTCGCAGGTTGAGTTATGCATAAGCGTGAACTATCTCTCGGCTCGCAGACCCTGTCTATCGAGACAGGCCGGCTGGCGAAGCAGGCCGATGGCGCCGTGGTCGTCCGCATGGGCGACACCATGGTGCTGGTAACGGCATGCCACTCGTCCAGCCCCCGCGAGGGCATCGATTTTCTGCCCCTCACGGTTGACTATCGTGAATACACCTACGCCTCGGGCCGCATCCCGGGCGGCTTCTTCAAGCGCGAAGGCAAGGCCACCGAAAAGGAAACCCTGACCTGCCGCGTCATCGACCGGCCGATCCGGCCGCTGTTCCCCGCCGGCTGGGCCTACGAGACGCAGGTCATCGCGTTTGTGGTGTCGGCCGACACCGACAACGACTCGGACGTGCTCGCCCTCACCGGCGCCTCGGCCGCGCTCGCGCTGTCGGAGATGCCGGTCGAGAAGACCATTGCCGGCGTGCGCGTCGGCCTGGTGGACGGCCAGTTCATCGTCAACCCGACCTTCCCGCAGCGCAAGCTGAGCAAGCTCGACCTCGTCGTCGCCGGCACCAAGGACGGCATCGTGATGGTCGAAGCCGGCGCCATGGAGGTCTCGGAAGAAGAGGCCGTGCAGGCGCTCGAGACGGCGCAGGCCGCCATCAACCAGATCTGCGACCTGATCGACGCCCTCGCCAGGGAGGCCGGCCGCAAGAAGCTGGCGAAGCCCGCGGTGAAGATGGACGAGCAGCTCGCCGCCTACGTCGAGAGCAAGGCCTACGCCGCGCTCGGCGAGGCAATGCGCATCAAGGGCAAGATCGAGAACTACGGCACGGTCGCGAGGATCGAAAAGGAGTTCGCCGCCAACCTGCCCGAGGAATTCGCCGATCGCAAGTCGGCGGTCAAGGGCATCTTCCAGGATCTGCAGGAAAAGACGCTGCGCGACTCGATCCTGAACCAGGGCATCCGCCTGGATGGCCGCAAGTTCGACGAGATTCGCCAGATCACCATCGAGAACACGGTGCTGCCGCGCGTGCACGGCTCGTGCGTGTTCACGCGCGGAGAGACGCAGGCCCTGGTCACCGTGACCCTGGGCACCGCCGACGACCAGCAGAAGATCGAGATGGTTGATGGCGAGACCTGGAAGCGCTTCATGCTGCACTACAACTTCCCGCCCTTCTCGGTCGGCGAAGTGAAGCCGATGCGCGGCCCCGGCCGCCGTGAAATCGGCCACGGCGCGCTCGCCGAGCGCGCGCTGGCGCCGATGATGCCGGCCGAAGCCGACTTCGCCTACACCGTGCGCGTGGTCTCCGACATTCTCGAGTCCAACGGCAGCTCGTCGATGGCCTCGGTGTGCGGCGGCTCGATGGCGATGATGGACGCCGGCGTGCCGATCAAGGCCGCCGTCGCGGGCGTGGCCATGGGCCTGATCATCGACGAGGCGACCGGCAAGTACGCGGTGCTGAGCGACATCGCCGGCGCCGAAGACCATTACGGCGACATGGACTTCAAGGTCACCGGCACGGCCGCCGGCATCACCGCGCTGCAGATGGACATCAAGGTCACCGGCATCTCGGCCGAGATCATGCGCATCGCGCTCAACCAGGCGAAGGCCGGCCGCATGCACATCCTCGGCATCATGAACCAGGCGCTGCCCGCCACGCGCACCAACATGTCGGCCTACGCGCCGCGCATCATCACCATCAAGATCCCGGTCGACAAGATCCGCGACGTCATCGGGCCCGGCGGCAAGATGATCCGCAGCATCATCGAGAAGACCGGCGTCAAGATCGACGTCGAAGACAGCGGCCAGGTCAACGTCGCCTCGGCCGACGAAGCCGCGGCCCTCAAGGCCATCGGCATGATCCAGGAGCTGACCCAGACCGCCGAGCTCGACAAGACCTACCTCGGCAAGGTGCAGCGCATCACCGACTTCGGAGCGTTCATCGAAATCATGCCCGGCACCGACGGCCTGCTCCACGTCTCGGAAATCGCGCACTACCGCGTCAAGGACGTGCGTGACGAGCTGAAGGAAGGCCAGCAGGTGCTGGTGAAGGTGATCAACATCGACCCGACCGGCAAGATCCGCCTGTCGCGCAAGGCGTTGATCACCCCCGAAGAGGGCGGCGCACCGCCGGCCGACTCGGGTGCCGCCGCGGGCGCTCCGTCAGCGCCCGAGGGCGACCGTCCCCCGCGCGATCGTGGCCCCCGCCGCGATCGCGGCCCGCGCAATTAGAACGGTTCAGAACCGTTCTGAAGGGGTCTGAGAGGTTCGAAGGCCGGGGCGTTTGCTCCGGCCTTTTCCTTTCGCCGGACGTCGTACAATCAACCCATGCGCGTCATGCTCGCTGGTGCCCTCGCCGTCGCCCTCGCCTGGCCAATGCTGGCGGGCGAGCAGGAACAAGCGCCGAACCGGCGCGAGTTCACCATCATCGCCAAGGATCACACCTTCACCCCGAACAAGCTGGAAGTGTCGCAGGACGACCTGGTGAAGGTCACGCTGAAGAGCGAGGACCGCCCCACCAGCTTCGCCATTGACGCCTACCGCATCGTCAAGCGCGCGGCCGGTGGGCACTCCACCACGTTCGAGTTCCGCGCCGACCAGGCCGGCACGTTCCCCTTCTACTGCAACCTGACAACGGATGAAGCGTGCAAGGAGATGCGCGGCACGCTGGTGGTGAAACCGAAGTGAAAGGTGAAAAGTTAAAAGTGAAAGGTAGAGGGCCTTCCTTTTAACCTCTCACTTTTGACTTTTCACTTTCCGCGTGGAAACTTGTCGGGGTTGTCGGTGAACAGCGCATCGACACCGAGCGTGTAGAGGTAGTGGCTCATCTCCGCGGTCACGTCCTTGAAGCCGCCGGGGTCCGACGACCGGAACGTATACGGCGTCACCGTCAGGCCTTCGGCGTGCGCCCACTTCACGAAGTCGGGGTTCTTCAGCACGATCTGCTTCGCCGGGCCGAAGCCCTGCACCACGCCCGCCCACGCCTTCACGGCCGCCGCCGATTCAAACCCCTCGGCGTTGCCGAGCAGCAGCACCACCGGCACGCCGATCTTGATCCGCGCCAGCTTGCGCGCGCTGGGCTGACCGAACGTCTGCAGGATGACCGGCGTCTTCGGATCCGCCTTGGGCCCGCGCAGCCCGTTCTTGTCGAGCGCGGCCGCCACCATCTCCTCGAACTTGACGTCGCGCCCGGCGTAGATTTCGGGGGTCTTCAACTCCGGGAAGATCCCGGCCTTGCCGCGAATGGCGGCAATGGCCTCGTCGAACGTCGGCACCTTCTCGCCGGCGAACTTCCGGTCGAACCACGAACCGGCATCGAGCGTCTTGATCTCGGCCAGCGTGAAGTCGTTGGCGAGCCAGGCCTTGCGGGTCTTCCCCTCGATGGTCTGCGTGCTCACGCGGCCCGGGAACCGCTCCTCGACGTTGGTGGTGCGATCGAGGCTGGCGTCGTGGAGGCAGATCAGGATGCCATCCTTGGTGACCGCCAGGTCCTGCTCCACGAAATCCGCGCCTTGCTCAATGGCCAGCCGGTACGAGGCCAGCGTGTGCTCGGGCGCGTAGGCGGATGCGCCGCGATGCGCGACCAGGGTCTTCTTCGTGTATTGCGCCTCTCCAGTTCCGGTCATGAGCAGGATCAGGGCTCCCAGGGTCATGGTCCGGCTGACCGCCTTCGCCAAGGCTACGGCGGTCAAGAAGCCGGACGCTACAAGTGTAAGGGCTCTGCGCGGCATCATCGATCTCCTGCTGAAAAGGCCCGCGCCGCCTCGATCCGCTCGCGGATGGGCGGGTGGGAATAGAAGATCCACCGCACCAGCGCGGGCGGATACTCTTCCGCCAGATTCTGCTGCGACAGTCGCTTCATCGCCGTGACGAACGCGTCAACATTGCGTGTCGTATCGAGTGCGTAGCGGTCGGCGGCCCGCTCCTGCGCGCGCGACAGCGCGTTCACCAGCGGCAGCATCAGGAACGACCACGCGCCGGCGACCAGCATCAGGATGGGCAGCGCCGCCGGATCGGAGAGGCCGCGCAGGCCCGCCGCGCCGGCCACGCGGCGCAGCACGAGATCGGCCGCGAAGAAGCCGGCGGCAAGGAGCAGCGTCTGCACCGCGAGGCCGCGCCAAAGGTCGCGATGCACGTGGTGCGCCAGCTCGTGCGCGAGGATGACCTCGATTTCATCCTCCGAGTAGTCCGCGAGCAGCGTGTCCGACAGCAGGATGCGGCGCGTGTGCCCCAGGCCGGCGAGCGCCGCGTTCGCCGTCCTGGTGTGACCGCTGAGCACCCACTCGAACACGCCGACCACGTCGGTCCGGGCCTTCTGGGCCAAGGCCAGCAGCCGCGCCACCAGCGCGGGGCGATCGAGCGGCTTGAACTTGTAGAAGATCGGCAGCAGCACGACCGGCGCGAGCTGCGCCAGGCCGACCATGCCCACCGTGAAGACGGCGGCCGACAGCCACCACCACTGCCCCGGCCAGCTTCTGATCGTGATGAACACCACCGAGGCGCCGAGGATCGCCAGCGCGAGTCCCAGCACGACGCCCTTCGCCTGGTCGGTCAACCAATGGCCGGCCGACTGCGTGGACAGGCCGTAGTGATGTTCGAGCAGGTGTCCCTGGTAGAACGCGAACGGAAACTCGACGATCTGCAGCAGCAGCACGAGCATCGCGGTCAGCACGACGACCGTCAGCACGTCATCGAGGCCACCGGGCATGAAGCTGGAGGTCGCCGCGGCCCACTCGCGCATCTGGAGGCCGGCGCCGGTCAGGATGAGGGCCACCAGCACAAAGCCGGCAACCGCCGTCCCCAGGAGGTCGGCGCGCCGGCGCAGGCGGTGATAGCGGGTGGACTTGTCTTCGTTCACGAATCAGCAGCCAGTGTAACTCTCGCTGCTGGTTTTGGCTTGTGGCTTGGGGCTTGGGGCTTGGGGCTTGCAAGCCTCAGGTCTCAAGCCAGCCGGCTACGTTGTTCCGCCGGCTCGCGAGAGGCGGACGCCGCCGTTGGTGGTGCTGATGGTGACCTTGGCGCCGCCGCCGTTCAGCGTGCCCTCGAGCCGGCGCTTCGACTCGAACGAGGATGACTGCTCCTGCTTCCGCACGTCGAGGTCGGTCACGCGCACGCCGCCGTTCACCGCGCGCGCCGTGATGGTGGCCTTGCTGTCGGAGGTCAAGCCCAGCTCGACACCGCCGTTCACCGTTTCGATGTCGACCGTGCCGCCGGCGTCGAGCGGACCGCCGAACTCGATTTCGATGCCGCCATTCACGGACGAGGCCTCGAGGATCCGGGCGTTGACATTGCTGCCCTTGACGCCGCCGTTGGTGGTCTTGGCATGCACTTCGCCCGCGAGACCGGTGAGCCGGATGCCGCCGTTGACGGTGCGCAGGTCAACAATCACGCCGGCCGGAACCTTGATGGTCCACTCGACTTCGTGACCGCTGAATCCGCTCAGGCGCGGGGGGCGCGACTCGACCCTGACCCGGTCTCCACTGACTTCCTCGCGAATTTCCAGCTTGGCCAGGTTTTCCTTGGCGGCCTCGTCGGTGGACCCCTTGGCCGTGCGGCGGCCCTCCACCGTAACCTTGCCGTCGGTCGCCGGCTCGGCCGTGATGCGGCCGTTCACGTTGATGATTTCGAGGCGCCCCTTGTCGGCCAAGGTGTAGGTGCGGCTCCAGGTGTCCTGGGCCTTGCCGGAAGCAATCCCGAACGAAAGCCCGCCCTCGCCGCCCGCCTGGATGTCGCAGGCGGCAACGCTGAGTCCGGCGGTCAGAACGAGCCCAATCAGGGCGATCTTGCTGCGCATGAAGAGTAATACGGGTTCTGGGGTCCAGGGGTTCAGGGCGCGTGGCCCTTCACGACCCCGGCAGTCCCCTACTGCGGCCGCGGAAACGCGCGCAGGCGGTCGGCCAAGGCCTTCTTCATCACCGCATCAATCGCGGCCCCGTTGGCCTTGGCCAACGCGATGTTCTTGGGGTTGATGCGATCGACCGGAAACGTGTGTCCCTGCGACTCGCCCAGCGCCGCGACCTGCGCCTGCATCACCGCCATCGGCAGCACGACCATGTCCAGGCCGGAGACCTTGTGCTTGTCGAGCAGCGACTTCACGGCGGGTTCTTTCTCGAAGATCGCGGCCGAGTCCTGCACCGACATCGGGCCCTTGGGGGCGCGCCCCATCATCGCCGCGACGGCCTTGGGGTCTTTGCCAGCCCAGTCGGCGATGCCCGCCATCACCGCGGCGTAGCCCTCGATGCGTGGCATCGTCAGGTCGTAGACTGCCACGATCTTGGTGAGGTCGTCCGAGTTGGTCTGCGCCTCGGCACCGGTGGCGCAAAGCAGGAACAGGATGAGGGCGACAGGCATGCGGAACTCCTTCTTCACACAGTGGAACTAGCGGAGCACCATTTCAACGCGGCGGTTCTTCGCCCGGCCGGCTTCGTCGGCATTGCTGGCCGCGGGCGCCAGCGGGCCAACACCTTCGGCGGCCAGCCGATCGACCGTGATCCCGTGGTCCTTCACCAGCGCCGCAATCACCGCCGCGGCGCGATCGCGCGACAGGGTCCGGTTGCGTTCGACCGGGCCTTGCATGTCGGTGTGGCCGACGATGAACACCTTGGCGGTCGCATTGGTCTTGAGCCACTTCGCCATCTCGGCCAGGGTCGGCGCCGATTCGGCCTTCAGCGTGGCCTTGTCGGTGTCAAAGTAGATGCCGTAGAACACGACCTTGCCTTCGGCGCCCATGGCCTTGGCGATCTGCTCGGCCGACACCACCACCGACTGCTCCATGGCCGAGACGCGGATGATCTTGTGCATGATCGCCGAGCAATCGTCACCGCCACGTCCGCACCCCGCCTGGCCCCAGAACTCGTCGTTCCCTTTGCGGATACGGTAGTAGACCGAACTGCTGCTGGTGGAGAGCACGTCGCCCTTGGCCTGGCGAACCGCGGTCTCGAAGTTCCGCTGCACCTCCAGCTTGCCGGGGAAGAGGCCCTTGGCGTCCCGCGCGATGTCGTTGAAGTAATACCAGTATTCGCCCTCGACCTTGAGCAACGCGGCGCCGGACTTCGGGTCGTTGGGCACCTTCCATTGATACAGCTCAAGCTCCCTGAAGCGGGCGCGCTCGCAGCTCCCCATCACCTCTCCGGCAAACCGGTTGAACACCGGATTGGGTTCGCACCTGGGATTGTCCTTGGGCGCTTGCGCCGGCGCCTCGGCCGCGAACAGGGCCACCAGGGCGCCACCCAGTATTACGCTCGTGAGACGTGCCATCGACTGCTCCTTTAGCCAAGCTTAAGTGTATACAGAATTGTCGCCGGATGTCCTGCCGCGCGGCGACCAGGGGCCTGGACCGGAAGCCAACGCCAAGGGTATCCCGCTCACGACGACCGTTCAAACAGTCGTCCGGCGGAGGACATGAGATCCGCCAACCCGATATATTCCAGCCCGCCGAGAGGTCGCCACCTCGGGATCCCGTTGCGTTCCCGTCACTCAACCGTGGCGGTCGTCGTGAGAACTCTGATTCTGACTGTGCTGCTGGTTGGTTGGATCCACGCGATCGCCTGCCCGTCCGAAGACGAAATCTGGGTCGGTGAGCTGATCAACTGGCGCGTGCAGAAACTGGTGACGAAGAAGGGTGAATGATGTTCGCGGCTCCTCAGGGCAACAGCGCCCACGCCGTCAGCGTCGTGCCCGACGGCACCAGCAGGTGCTGCCGCCCGTCGATCATGTAGGTCGTCGGCGAGGTGCCGTAGAGCGGCGCGCCCATCTGGTAGCGCCAGAGCAACTTGCCGCTGCGCGAGTCGAGCGCGAGCAGGTTGCCATCAGAATCGCCGCTGAACAGCAGCCCCGAGGCCGTCGTCAGGATCCCGGCGGTAGACGGCGACAGGAGCTTGAATTCCCACTTCCGCTCCCCGGTGGCGGGATCGAGCGCGCGAAACGCGCCGTAGGCGGCACTCTCCGACGGCTTCACGCGCTGCCCCGCTCCGCCGGTGAACCGCTCGCCCGCCGTGTACTCCGGCTTCCAGGCGTAGTAGGTCATGCACACCTCGCGAGCGTTGACAAAGAACGTGCGCGTCGCCGGATCGAAGCTCGGCTGCCAAAAGTTGGTCCCGCCCGTCAAATCGGGACACGTGACCTCGCCCTTCTCATCCGGCACGTGGCCGGGCAGCAGCACCGGACGGCCGTCGGCGCCAATCTCCTTCGCCCACGTCGTCGTCACGAACGGCTTGGCCACGATCAGCTTCCCGGTGGTGCGATCGAGCGTGTAATAGAAGCCGTTGCGGTTGGCGAACATGACGACCTTGCGTGTTTGACCGCCGATGGGCAGGTCGGCGAGGATCGGCACTTCAGTCGCATCCCAATCGTGCACGTCGTGGGGGGTGAACTGGTAATGCCAGCGCAGGCGGCCCGTGTCGGCGTCGAGCGCCACGAGCGAGTTGCTGTACAGGTTGTCGCCCTTCCGGCTTTCGCTATGGTAATCGGGGCCGGGATTGCCGATGCCGTAGAGCAGCAGGTTTTGCTCGGGATCGTACGCGCCGGTCACCCACACGCTGGCGCCGCCCGTCTTCCACGAGTCGCCCGCCCAGGTGTCGTTGCCGGGCTCGCCGGGCGCCGGCACGGTGTAGAAGCGCCACGCCCGCTTGCCGGTGTCCGCTGCATAGGCGTCGATGAACCCGCGGATGCCGTACTCCCCGCCGGCGACGCCGACGATGACCTTGTCCTTGACCACGATGGGCGCAATCGTCGCCGCATATCCGGACGTGTAGTTCTCCATCGTCGCGTCCCAGACAATCGCGCCGGTCTTGACGTCCAGGGCCAGCAGGTGCGCATCGAGCGTGACCATGAACAACCTGTCGCCAAGCACGGCGAAGCCGCGATTGACCAGGCCGCAGCACGCGGTCAGGTTCGGCGGCAGCTCGCGGCGATAGCGCCAGATCTGACGGCCGGTGCGCGCATCGATCGCCCACGCGACGTTCTGTGGCCCCGTGACGTAGAGCACGTTGTCGCGCAGCAGCGAGGTGGTCTCGAAATTGCCCAGCGTGCCGGTCTGGAACGTCCACAGCGGCACGAGCCGGGTGACGTTGGCGGGCGTGATCTGGGTCAGCGGGCTGTGCCGCTGGTTGGCGTAGTCGCCGCCAAACGTCAGCCAGCGCGAGCCGTCGGCCGTGAGGCCCGCGGAGATCTCCTGGCCCGAGACTTGCGGGGGCGGCGCCTGCTGCGCGCCTTCGCGGCCGTTGGCCGCTTCCGCCTTCGCTGAAACTTCGGCGGACAGGTCGGCGAAAATCGCCACGGCGGTGCCGACACCGAGCAGGACAAGCACACTGGCGGAATGGAGGATACGCATGGGCCCCTTATTGCTTCACCGCGGGGTCGAACCCGCGGAGCGTCTGCAGATACCGGAGGAGGTCGTCGAGGTCGCCATCGCTCAGGCGGTCGGGGCCAAAGACCGGCATCGCCGAGCGCTTGCCGTCGACCACGGCCTTCATTTTGTCTTTCTCGTACCCCTGGATGCGCTCGCGGGTGTCCATGATCTGGACCGAGAAGAGATCCTCGTTCTTCTTCACACCAGAAACGGGCGGGCCGTCGGTCGGCGTGATGGTGACCGGGGCGTAGCCGGCGCGAAACTCCTCCGCGCCGCGGCGGATGCGCAGCGTCAACAACTCGCGCGAGCGCGCCGAGCCGATGCGCGACAGATCGGGACCAATGCGGCCGCCGCTCGCGTTCACGCGGTGGCAACCGGCGCAGTGGGCGGCGTACAGGCGCGCGCCGTTCTCGGCGTTGCCGCGCGGCGGGTCGGTCGGCGCCGGTGCCGCCAGCGTGCGCAGGTACGCCAGTATCTGCCACACCTCGCGGTCCGACGTCCGCGGCGCCGCGAACGACGGCATCTCGGTGTTCGGCACGCCGGCGCGAATCGTCCTGAACAGCCCCTCATCGGTGCGGCCGGAACTCCAAATCTGGGTGATGTCGGGGCCGCGGACGCCCCTGGCATCGGTGCCATGGCAATCGGCGCAGCGCTGGCGGAACATGCCCATGCCGGCGCGGATCGCCTCCGGGTTCCCTTCCAAGGCATTCTTCACCGGCTGAGACTGCGCCGCGGCAATCGCACCGAACAGCAGGATGAAAACGGAGCGGATCATTGGCGAGCTGCCGTGCTCGTGGCCGGCGCCTTCCTGACGTAGGTGTCGATCCACTGCAGCTCGTTCAGCATGCGGTGCACGTTGTTCCAGTGGCCGCTGATCCCGTGCGGCTGACCCGCATACTGGATCATCTTCGCCGGCACGCCCTGTCGCCGGACGGCGAAATACATCTGCTCGCCCTCTTCATACGGCACGCGCTGATCCTGCTCACCGTTGATGAACAGCGTCGGCGTCCGCACCTTGCTCGCCTGCATCAACGGCGACTGCGCAGTCATCCGCGCGATGGCACGCTCGTCCCACGGCGTGCCGAAGAACTCCGTCTCCTTCGTGCGGTAGATGTCGGCCGTGCCGTAGTCGCTGAACCAGTTGGAGATGCCGGCACCTGACGCCGCGGCGGCGAAGCGATCGGGATACTGCGTGATCAGCCAGTTGGTCATGAAGCCGCCATACGAATGCCCCATGGTGGCGACCTTGGCGCGATCAACGGGGTAGTTCGCCAGCACGTAGTCGATACCCGAGACGACGTCCTGCCCGTCCTTGGTTCCCCAGGCGCCCCAGGTGCCCCACTTGAACGCGTCCCCGTAGCCGGTGGAGCTGCGGAAGTTGGTATCGAACACGAAGTAGCCGTTGGCCGCGAAGTACTGCTGCTTGAAATTGAAGCCGTAACCGACGGCGGAGTGCGGGCCGCCGTGGTTGAAGACGACCAGCGGATACGGTCCCCTGGCGCGGTCGAAGCCGTACGGCAGCGTGAGCCAGCCCTCGATCACCGTGCCATCGTGACTCTTCCACGACAGCCGCTCGGTCCTCGTGATGCCGATCGAGTCGCGGATGTTCGCGGAGACGTCGGTGATCCGCCGTTCGGCCGAGCCGTCGAGGTTGGCCGTCCACACCTCGGACGGGCTGTCGTAGGTGCCCACCGTGTAGGCGATCCTGGTCATCGCCTTGTCGAAAGTGATGCCGTTGAGACGCCGTTCACCTTGCGTGACCTGCTCGACCGAAGCGCCGGCGCGGGCGGCGACCCGGAACAGGTGCGTGGTGCCGCCCTTCTCGGCCGTGAAGTAGACATACCGGCCGTCGGGCGACCAGCGCGGTGCGTTGGGCTCGAGGTCCCACGTGGCGGTGAGATTGATCGGCGGGCGACTGGTGGGCCTGTCCTGAGCGAGGCTGGCGCCGGGCTCAGACCCGGCGGCGGCCGAGTCGATGGGCCACAGCATCAGGTCGTCGGAACCTCCGTGACTCAGCTTCTGCTGGACGATCATGCCGGTGCCGAAGGTCCGCTCAGCGAGCAGGAACTGGCCGTCTGGCGAGTAGGCCAGCGAGCTCCACACGTAGCCGTCGGTGGTGAAGCGGTTGACCTGGCCTGCCGTGGTCACGGTGTAGATGTCCGGATGCTCGTAGGCTTGCTCGTCTCGCCAGGTCTCGTCCGCGGTGAACGCGACGAGCGAGCCGTTGGGATGCCAGGTCAGGTTGGCCGGCCGCATGCCGAGCTTCGTCACCTGGTTCGCTGTGTCGCCGCCAACCGCGGCGATCGTGATCTCCGCCGCGGGTCGCAGCCGCGGATCCGGCGTCGGGTAATCCTGGCCATCCTGCTGGAAGCGCATCCAGTCGAACGTCCGCCCCTTGAACCGCACCGCGTGGCGCTTCTCGAATTCGGTGGCGGCGGCCTCGGCCGGCGCCGCGCGCGGACCCTCCTTGGCCTGCGCGACCCACTTGCCGTCCGCACTCACTACGCCCGCCACCGCCGCTGGCGCCGGCCGCGGCTCCGCGCCGGGCGCGTCGATCGCGACCACGTAGCGGGTGCCGTTGGGGCGCGGCGCCGCCGGCTCGGCCGGGCCACCCGGGCCGAGGAACACGGCGCTCGCCACGCGCGCGTTGAGTGAATACGAAAGCCGGTTGTCGTCGGTCCAGCGCGGGGCGGCGACGTCGGCGCCGCCATGCGTGATACGGCGCGCGCCCGATCCGTCGACGTTGACCACGTAGGTCTCGATCGACGTCGTGTTGTCGTCTTCGATTCTGGTGGATTGCGTGAACGCTACCCGCTGGCCGTCGGGCGACAGCGATACGTCGCCGATGGTCTTGATCCGGTAGTAGTCCTCGATCGTCAGCGCCCGCTTGGGGGCCTGCCCGGACATCGAGCTCGCCAGGAGCAGCGACACAACGAAGCTGGTGACCCAGTGTTTCATGGGGCGCACTCTACCAAGATCGCCGTCCGCGTTGTTATGAAATCGGCTCGGGGCTCAGGACGCTGGCCGGGAGCCTGCGGCCAGCCGCCTGATCAGCGGCGCGCGACGCCGGCGTGGCCAGGACGACGGTCGCCGGGTACCTGGAGATCCTGCAGGATACGTATCTCGTCACGCTGCTGCCCGCGTACGAAGCGAAGCTGCGCGTGAAGGAGCGGAAGCATCCCAAGTTGTTCTGGACCGATCCCGGCATCGTGCGGGCGATGAAGCGACAGCTGCACGAGCCGGCAGCCGAGGAGCGCGCGGCACTGCTCGAGGGGTGGGTCTGCGGCCTGCTGCGCGCTCGCCAGGCCTACGTGGGACTCTACGACGAGCTGGCGTACTGGGCGCCCACACAGGGAGGCACCGAAGTGGACTTCCTGATGCGGCAGGGCAAGTCATTCGTCGCGATCGAAGTGAAGACCACGCAGAGCCCCGACACACGGCACTTCGCCGGCCTGCGCGCCACTGCTGACCTCAGGGGTGTCAGGCGGCGCATCCTGGTCCACATGGGAGAGCGGCCCTTCAACACGGCGGACGGCATCGAAGGTACCCGCCGCGTTCGCGTCACGCCACCGCTGCTGCCGCCGGCGCGCCCGGCCCCGCTGCCGCGCGCGTCGTCACGATCGCCAGCTCCGCGTTCAGTTCCGATACCCTAATCGGCTTCGACACGTAGCCGTCCATCCCCGCCGCGAGGCAGAGCTCGCGGTCCCCCTTCATCGCGTGCGCGGTCATCGCGATGATCGGGATGTGCCCTCCCAGAACCCGCTCGTTCGCGCGGATTCTCACCGTCGTCTCCAAACCGTCCAGTTCAGGCATCTGCACGTCCATCAGAATGGCGTCGAAGGTGCCACGGGCCAGCTGGTCGAGCGCCTCGTGGCCGTTGGACGCCAGCGTCACGGTGTGTCCCTGCTTGGTCAGCAGGTGCTGGGCGACTTTCCGGTTGACCGGGTTGTCGTCGGCGACGAGCAGGTTGAGCGGGACGCCCGCGCCGTGACTCGTGTCCGGCGGGGCGGCTGGCGCCACGTGATCAATCGAGGCGCCCAGGGCGCCGATGATCGCGTCGAACAGCGCCGATTGCTTGATCGGCTTCGTCAGGTAGGACGCCACACCCACCTCCCGGCTCCGCGCGACGTCGCCAGGCCGGTCGGCCGAGGTCAGCATCAACACGGTCGCGCGCGCGAGTTCCGGAAATTGCTGGATGCGTTCGGCCACGCCGAAGCCGTCCAGCTCCGGCATCTGGACGTCGAGCAGCACTAGGGGGAACGTCAGTCCCTCCCGACTGGCGCGCTCCATCACCGCCAGGGCCTCGGCGCCGCTGCAGGCCAGGGTTGGGCGCATCTTCCAGCTCGTGAGGACCCTCTCGAGCATCAGGCGATTCGTGGCGTTGTCGTCCACGACCAACACCGGGAGATCCACCAGCGGAACGAACCTGGACTTCGCGGCCTGGAGCTCGGTCTCACTGCCCTGCTGGAACCGGGCCGTGAAATGGAAGGTAGTGCCGCGGCCCACCTCGCTTTCCACCCAAATGCGTCCGTGCATCATCTCCACGAGACGTGACGAGATGGTCAGGCCAAGGCCGGTCCCGCCGAATTTGCGCGTGGTCGAACCGTCGGCCTGGCTGAACGGCTCGAAGATGGCCTGCAGCCGATCGGCGGGAACGCCGATGCCGGTGTCCCTCACGGCGAAGTGCAGCTCGATTCCGGCGTCGCCTCGCGACTCCACACCGACTTCGACCACGACTTCGCCCCGCTCGGTGAACTTGATGGCGTTCCCGACGAGATTGATGACGATCTGCCGAAGCCGATCCGGGTCGCCCACCAGCGCGTCGGGCACGTCGGGCTGAACGGAGCAGACCAGTTCGACTCCCTTCTGTTGGGCGCGAACGGCCAGTACCCTGACCGTGTCGTCGAGACAGGCGCGCAGCGCCATCTCGGTCGGGCTGAGCTCCAGCCGGCCCGCCTCGATCTTGGAGAAGTCGAGGACGTCGCCGATCACGGCCAGCAGCGAGTCGCCTGAGAGCTTCACCGCGTCCAGGTACTCACGCTGCTCGTCCGAGAGCGACGTGCCCAGAGCGAGCTCGGTCATGCCGATGATGCCGTTCATCGGGGTTCGAATTTCATGGCTGATATTGGCGACAAAATCGCTCTTCGCCCGGCTCGCGGCTTGGGCGGCCTGCTTGGCGACCTCCAACTCCCGGGTGCGTTCGGCCACCATCTGCGTCAACTCCATCCCGCGTGCCCGCAGGCTTCGTGTCCGCAACTGATACGCCCCGGCGCCCGCGCCGATCAGCAGCAGGCCGCACAGGCTGAAGAACCAGGTCGTTTGGTGGAAGGCGGGCTCGAGGACGAACGCGACGCTGGCGCCCTCCTCGTTCCACACGCCGTCGTTGTTCGACGCGATGACCCGGAAGACATATCGACCCGGCGGGATGTTGGTGTAATAGGCGACGCGTCTCGGGCCAGCGTCGATCCAGTCGGCCTCGAACCCTTCGAGGCGGTACTTGAACGCCACTTTTTCCGAAGCCTGGAGGCTCAGCGCGGTGTAGCGAAACTCGAGGCCACCGCGTCCCGGCGACAGACTGACGGCACCGGCGAGCGAGACCGGCTGGCGGTCGGCGATCAGCGATTCGACGCTCACGGGCGGCCGGACGGTGTTCTTCCGGAGACTGGCCGGATCGACCGAGACGATGCCGTCCATCGTCGAGAACATGAGCCGCCCGTCTTTCGTCTTGAATCCAGCGGGCTGCGCGAGGCCGTTGCCCTCGCGGTTCTTCATGCCGTCGGCCGTACCGTAGACCTGCACCGAGAGGTGATCTTGCGCTCCGTCCGCGACCGCCGCCAGCTCCTGCTTGCTGACGTTGAAGATCCCCTTGTTGGTGCTCATCCAGAGCTGCCCGAGGTCGTCCTCGAGGATCTGGTGGATGGCGTCGTCGAACAGCCCCTGCCGCGTCGTGTAGGCCGTGAAGACACCGCCTTTCAACCGCGACAGGCCACCGCCGTGCGTGCCGATCCAGAGGATGCCGTCGCCGTCCTCATGGAGCGTCATGACGGTGTTGCCCGACAGGCCGTCGGCCTCGGAGAGCGTCTCAAACCGCCCGCCGCGGTAGCGCAGCAGCCCGCGGCCACGTGTGCCCAGCCAGATCGTGCCGTCGGCCGCTTCCAGGATCGACAGAATGTTGTTGCTGGCCAGCCCGTCGTCGACCGTCAGCGTCGAGAAGCGCCCATCGGCCCAGCGGGTGAGCCCGCCACCGTCGGTGCCGATCCAGACGACGCCGTGACGGTCTTCGACGATTGCCCGCAGGGTGCTGTCAGGGAGCCCGTCGCGCGGGGTGAAGGCCGTCACGCGGTCCTTGTGAAATCGCGTGAGCCGGCCGCGGTCGCCGCCGATCCAGATGCTGCCGTCCCGCATCTGGTGCAGCGCTGACACCATCCTGCCGGCGAGGAGTTCGTGTGCGGTCGGCGCCCCGCCGACATGGCCGCCGACGAATCCGGAGAGTCCCCGGATCGTGCCGACCCACAAGACGCCGTCCCGGTCTTCGAAGACCGACGTCACGATCGGACTGCTCAGGCCCTGGGCCTCGCCGTACGTCGTGAACTTCGCGTCTTTCAGCCGCACCAGCCCGCCGCCGTTGGTACCTACCCACAGCGTGCCCTCGCGATCCTCGCTCAGCGAAACCACCGAATTGTTGGGCAGTCCCTCCGGGGTCGAGATCGCGCTGAACCGACCAGCGTGGAGGCGATTCAGGCCACCTCGCGTCGTGCCGATCCAGAGGCTGCCGTGCGCGTCGCGCAGAATCGATCGGACGCGGTCGGACAAGAGCCCGTTCGCGGTCGTCAGGACCGTCCGCCGCTGTCCCTGCAGCCTGGCGACCCCTTCGCCCTCGGTGCCGATCCAGAGGGACCCGGGCTCGGCGTACAGGACCGTTACGATCGACGTGCCAGCAAGCGTGGAGGGCTGAACGACGCCGTTTGCCATTCGGCTCAGGCCGCGCGCCGTCCCGATCCACAGCGTCCGCGAGTCATCCATGGCGAGCGCGCGCACGTCGTTGCTGGGAAGACCGGTGCGCGTCGTGTACGAAGTGAACCGCTCACCATCGAAGCGCAGCAGGCCAGCTCCCGCGGTCCCGATCCAGAGGGTGCCAGCGTCATCCTCGTGAAGCGCCTGCAGGTTGCGGCCGCCCACGTCGTCCGGCAGCGGGTAGCTCTCGATGGTGCCGTCGCGGAAGCGGCTGAGGCCGTTGGCCGTGCCAATCCAGAGCCCGCCTTCCCTGGATTCGATCAACGCGTGGACCTGATTGTGGGCGATGCGCGAGTTGCGCGTGTCGTAGGCGGTGAACTGAACGCCGTCGAACCGCACGAGGCCTTCAAGCGTACCCAACCAGAGGTAGCCGTCCTTCGTCTGCACGATCGCCAGGACGGAGCCTTGCGGCAGGCCTTCCTTCGCTTGCCAGATGTTCAGGG
Source organism: uncultured Acidobacterium sp. (assembly GCA_964355095.1). Classification (GTDB taxonomy): domain Bacteria; phylum Acidobacteriota; class Vicinamibacteria; order Vicinamibacterales; family UBA2999; genus 12-FULL-67-14b. The sequence continues at coordinate 10,701 of CAYHCX010000033.1, read as the reverse complement.
TGTATTGCGCGATCGCCTTCGTCGGGTCGAGCGCCAGTGCCGGGGAGGCGACCCACGGTGCCAGCAGGCAGGCGACGAGGAAGGCAAGGGGCCGGCGCGTTTCGTGGTTCATCCGGCTCACCCGGTGGTTCGAGGAACGGCGGTAAATAGTCCGGGCATCGGGTCGGAGCGTCCTGATCGATCGGCGGCCCGGGGCCGTTCGTCGGGCCCCGTACCCGTCGCGCCAGACAGTACGGTGGCCAGAGCCTCAGCGAAACAAACGACGTGTCGCTCCAGGTCCTCGAAAACCCGTTCGGCCTGCGTCAGGTCAGCCGCCCGCCCAAACGACTCGAGCTGACGCGCCCTTTCGCAGGCGTCCTCGGCGCCGAAGACAGATATGGAACCCTTCAACGTGTGCGAGCTTCTGGACAGCGCCCGCGCGTCGTGCTCCTTGACCGCTGTGTGAACGGCTGAGAGCTGTTCTGGGTACTCCTGAAGGAACGTCTCGCCGACTGCGCGCAGAAACTCGATATCTCCGGCGAAGTGGGCGATCAGGCCGGCCGTGTCAAGCAGTTCCGGTGAGCGCTCCAGCGGGGCGCGGTCATCCAACTGAGATTCCATTGTCGCCACCTCGAGCGGCCTCGCCCCCCGCATGGGGCTGGGTTCGACCGCGCACGCTCCCGGGCGGTGCATCTTCGATGCCAGGCCACTGACGCCACGGAATCCAGGAAAATTGGAGGAATTCGTGTTCTTGGACGCGATCGACTGTGCGGCGGACTGTGCGGAGGCGCCCGAAAGGTGAGCGCCGCGCAGGCGGAGGCGGGAAAGGCAACCCTGAAGGGTTGCCTCCACGCGGCTAGTTCAGTTGGATCGAAATCAGCTTCGAGACGCCGGGCTCTTCCATGGTCACGCCGTAGAGCCGATCGGCAATCTCCATGGTCTTGCGGCTGTGCGTGATGATGATGAACTGGGTCTTGTCCATCATCGACTTCAGCATGTCGATAAACCGCCCGATGTTGGCATCGTCGAGCGGGGCGTCGATTTCGTCGAGCAGGCAGAACGGGCTCGGCTTGTACTTGAAGATGGCGAACATCAGCGCGATCGCGGTCAGCGCCTTTTCACCACCGGACAACAGCATGACGCTCTGCAGGCGCTTGCCGGGTGGCGAGGCGATGATGTCGATGCCGCTCTCGAGCGGATCGTTCTCATCAAGCAGCGTGAGGCCGGCCTTGCCGCCGCCGAACAGCGTCGCGAACATCCCCTGGAAATTCTCGTTGATGGCGATGAACGCCTCGCGGAACCGGGCGTGCGTGGTCTCGTCGATCCTGCCGATGGCTTCGTTGGTCTGCGCGATCGAATCGATCAGATCCTGGCGTTGCGTTGACAGGAACAGGTGGCGCTCTTCGAGCTCCTTCGACTGCTCGATCGCCATCATGTTGACGGGGCCCATGCGGTCGATCTTGTCGCGCAGTTCGCTGATCGCCTCTTCCGCGGTCATGCGGAAGGCGGGCCCGCCTTCGCTGCCGGAGGCAGCTTCCGCCTTCGCTGAGGCTTCGGCGGACAGGTCGGCGAGGTCTCGCCGTAGCTCCTCAGAATCTGCAGGAGCGCAGGCGGATGCCTCATCCTCCTCGTCCGGCTCGGCCGCTTCGGCGGCGCGAATCGCGCGCACGTCGGGCTCGATCTGGCCGGCCGCTTCCATCTCCGCCACCTGCTCGCGGATCTCGTCGAGCGTGGCGTTGACGGTGTCCATGGACTGCTGCGCCAGGTGCGTCAGGTCCGACTCGGCGGTGGCGCGCTGCACGTCCACTTCGGCGGCGAGGGCGCGCAGGGCATCCACGGCGCGGCGGGCGTCGCGAATGACGTCTTCCTGGCGCTCGGAGGACTGCTTGATGCCGAGGGCGAGTTCGTCGGCCTCGATCATCGCCGCGCGCAGGCCTTCGAGCTGGCCGACGTCTTCGTCCATCAACCGCTGGCCGTCGGCAATCGCGTTCAGCAGGCGCCCGCGCTGGTCGCGCATGAGCGCCACGTCGCGGGTGCACGCCTGCACGCGGCGTTCGAGTTCGGCGGCGGCGTCTTCCATCCGGGCCACTTCGGCCAGGGCGGCGGCGCTGCGCTCGACCAGGCCGGCATGCGCGGCGCGCGCCTCGCCGGCCCTCAGGCTGAGGCCTTCCGCCCGGTCGCGCGCCTCGGCGAGCTGGCGCTGCGCGTCCGACAAGGCGAGGTCGGCCTCGACCCGCTGTTCGTTCAGCCGCGCGATCGACTCGCGGGCTTCCGCCTGGCGCGCGTCGAGCCCGGCAATCTCCTCGGTGACGCGGCTGATCTCGGTCCGCACCAGCTCGGTGCGCTGCTGCGCGCGGAACTCGTCTTCCGCCGCGCGCTGGGCCTGGCCTTCGACGCCGACAATGGCCTTTTCCTGGCGGTGGAATTCCGCCGACAGTCCGGCAATGGCGGAGGTGGCGTGCGCGATGGTCTGCTCGAATCCGGCGGTCTCGGCAATCAACCGCTCGAGCGCCGACTTCGACTCGGCGACCTTCTCGCGCAGTTCCTTGATCTCGCGCTTGGTGCCGAGAATGCCGCGCGACTCGGCCTTGTCGCCGCCGGTCACCACGTAGCGTCCGCGGAACACGTCGCCTGCGAGCGTGGCGACGGGGCCCGGCACGGTCGGCGCAATGCGCGCCGCCGCGTCGAACGAGTCAGCGATCAACGCCCCGCCCAGCACGGCGTGAATCGCCTGCGGGAACGGGCCGCCAATGTGGACCACCGACGTGAGTGCGACGGCTCCGGCGGGAACCATCGACAAACCTGAAGGTTTGTCGCCACTAACGGGGTTGTCGCCACCCAGGTGGTGGTCGCCCACCGCGGTCTCGACGAACGAACCTTCGCCGGTGCCTGAATACGTCGCCACGGCCGACCCATCGTCTGGGCGGCCGACGATGAAACCGCAGCGGCCGGCGTTCTCCTGGCGGATCAACTTCAATCCGGCCGAGACGTGCTCGAGGCGTTCGACCACGACGTGCTGGAGCAGATCGCCGAGGCAGGCTTCGACCGCCCGCTCGTACTTCGGTTCCACCTCGATGAAGTCGGCGAGCGCGCCCATCTGGCCGACCTTGCCGTTGGCGTTCACCAGCACCATGCGGGCGGCGTCGGCGAAGCCCGAACGATGGCTGTCGATTTCTTCCAGCGAATGCAGGCGCGCGCTCATCGCGGCAAGGTCGTGCTCGCGCGAGCGGACCTCGCGGGCGCGCCATTCGTGCTCGATGCGGGCGCTGGCCAGCTCCGACTCGCGGGCGGCACGCGCCACCTTGGCGGCGTCGAGGCCGTCCTGGGCGCGGCGCAGCGCTTCGGCGGCCATTTGCCGCTGGGCGCGTGCCTTCTCGAGCTCGGCGGCCAGTTCGCTGGCCTCGAGTTCCAGACGGCCGGAGGCCGCCATCGCGCGCTCGCGCTGGGCGGCGGCGTTGTCGTGGGCGGCATTGAGCGCGGTGATCGTGTTCAGCACCGCGTAGACATCGGCGCGCGCGCGCTCGACGTCCTGATCGAGCACGTCGATCGCCAGTTGCGCCCGCGCGTGCTCGTCGCCGGCTTCGGCCGCCAGGGCCGCGGCTTCGTCGCGGGCGGCGGCGGCTTCACCGGCGGCGGCACGACGGCCGTCGAGGGCCAGGCGTTCCGGTTCGCGGCGGTCCTCGAGCTGCTGCCGTTCGGCCTCGAGCTCGTTCGCGCGCGCCCGGAGCATCCCGGCCTGCTGCGTATCCAGCGCAATCTGCTGCTGCCGGCGGTTGATCTCGAGCTCGTGACCGTGCACCGTTTCGCGCGCGCCGGTGGCCGCGGCGTCGGCCGAGGCCAGCTCGATGCGGATGCGCGAGAGGTCGTTTTCAACTTCGGCAAGACGGGCGGCGGCGGACGTTTCGTTGCTCCGCGCCTCGGCGAGGCGGGCGCGCGCGGTTTCGATGGCGTCCGACAGCGTGCGATACCGCCGCGCGAACAGCACCTTCTCCCACCGGCGCATCTCGTCGCGCAGACGCGTGTAACGCTTGGCCTTGGCGGCCTGGCGCTTCAGCGAGCCGCGCTGCTTGTCGATTTCGTAGACGATGTCGTCGAGGCGCGTCAGGTTCTGCTGCGCGGCTTCGAGCTTGAGCTCGGCCGAGCGCCGGCGTGCCTTGTACTTGGTGATCCCCGCCGCTTCTTCGATTAGCTGGCGCCGATCGGTCGGGCGCGAGCTGAGGATCATCCCGATCTTGCCCTGCTCGATGATGGCGTAGGCCTTCTGTCCCAGGCCGGTGTCCATCAGCAGTTCGTGGATGTCTTTCAGCCGGCAGGCGTGGCCGTCGATCAGGTATTCGCTTTCGCCCGATCGATACAGGCGGCGCGTCACCTCGACCTCGCGGGTCGTCGGCTCGAGCAGCGCCGCCACGTCGGGGTGGTGGCCGTTGCCGTTGCCCCTCGACTCGCCCGCCGGGGCTTCCTCGCCCATCTCCTTCATCAGGGACGGCGGGACAATGACATTGCCGAAACGGAGACGGACTTCGGCGGCGCCGGTGGGCTTTCGCGCATCGGATCCGTTGAAGATGACGTCTTCCATCTTGTCGCCGCGGAGGCTCTTGGCGCTTTGCTCGCCGAGCACCCACGTCAGCGCGTCGGCCACGTTGGACTTACCGCAGCCGTTGGGTCCGACAATGGCGGTGACGCCACGGTCGAATGCCAGCTCGGACCGATCCGAGAAGGACTTAAATCCTGAGATTTCTAGGCGTTCGAGATGCATTGCAGGCTGACTTGGAGAAAACGTGGCAAGTCTAACAAGCCCTGCCTGTTGTGGCAAGGCTGAACGTAGACCCAATATTTAGGGGGTTTCCCCGTCCAAAAAGAAACCGGGTTTCTTTTTTGATTCCCAGGCCCGAAAAAAGAAACCCGGTTTCCTGGCTACTGGGCCGGGCGGTTCTTCGACAGCCCCTGGAGCTTCTCGGCTTCGGGGAACTTGGAAATGGCGAACCGGGCCTGCGGGTCAACCGTGACCAGGCGCTGACGCGCCGTGGCGATGTCGAATACGGCCTCGTCGATGTTGTACCGGATCATGGCGCGGATGAAGTCGATGTCTTTCGCCCACGCGTCTTCTTCGATCTTCACGTGGCGGCCGGTCACGTAGCTCTTGAACCCGGCCACCATCGCATCGTCCACGACGAAGCCCTTGCGCACGATCGTGCGCGACGGGCCGGACTGGCCGATGCGGGTGTCGCCGTCGGCGCTGTACTGCTCGGCGTAGCCGGCGAACAGGCCGCGGCCCTGCAGCGCGCGGCCGAAGCGCGTGGGCGAGAAGCCTTCAACCGGGCCGTCGAAGCGCAGGTCCGGCTCGATGCCGCCGCCCGAGAAGACCTTGCGGCCGCCGGTGGTGTACTTCAACTGGTCCGGCGTCTTCGCGCGCTCGCTCTGATCCTTCAGCGTGTAGGTGAGGTACTCGTCGAAGGTGCCGTCCCAGGGACGCTGGATCAGGCGGCCGCTCGGCGTGTAGTAGCGCGCCGTGGTCAGCGCCAGGCCGGCGCCGCCGCTCACGCGATACACCGACTGCACCAGCGCCTTGCCGAACGTGGTCTCGCCGACGACCAGCGAGCGGTCGTAGTCCTGCAGCGCACCAGACACGATCTCCGACGCGCTGGCGCTGTTGCGGTTGACCAGCGTGATCATCGGGATGCTCGTGTAGTCCGGCGTCTCGGTGGCGCGGTAGTCGGAGTCGGAGTTGGCGACGCGGCCGCGCGTGTAGACGATCATCGACCCCTTGGGGATGAAGCGATTGGTGATGCGGATCGCCTGATCGAGCTGGCCACCGGGATTGCCGCGCAGGTCGAACACCAGGCGCTTCATGCCCTTCTTGGTGAGCGCCTCGAGCGCAAGACCGAGGTCCTCGTCGGTGTGCTCGGCGAAGTCGGTGACGCCGACGTAGCCGGTGGTCGCGTCGATCATGAACGACGCCGACAGACTCGGGATGCTGACCTGGTCGCGCATCACGTTCATTTCGAGCAGGCGCTCGAAGCCCTTGCGGCGCACGCCGATCTTGACGAACGTACCCTTCGGGCCCTTGAGCTTATTGACGGTCGCCTCGGTGGTCCAGCCCTTCGTGTTGGTGCCCTCGACGTCGGCGATCACGTCACCGCGGCGGATGCCGTTGGTGAACGCCGGCGAGCCTTCGAACACGCGCACCGCGGTGATGTCGCCGTCAACCGACTGGATGGTGAGGCCGAGACCGTAGTAGCGCCCCTCCTGCCGCTCGCGCATCTGCGCGTAGCTGCGGGGATCCATGAAGCTCGAATGCGGGTCGAGCGTCTGCAGCATGCCGTTGATGGCGCCGTAGACCAGGCGGTCCGACTCCACCGGCTCGGCGTACTGCGTCTGGATAGCACTCAGCGCCGCGGTAAAGGTGCGGTAGTGCTCCGGCACCGTGTTCTCGGTGGCCTGGGCGCCCTTCCCGTAAACCCCGCCGATCACGGCGGAAACGACGATGGCGACAATCGCGGCGGTGACGGAGCGGTAACGCATAGGGCGATGCTAGCTGACTACCCGGGTGTCCGCAAGGATTCCCGGAGGGGAAATGCTTGTCCCGCCGACTTGTCCACCGTAGCCTTTGGCGAAGGCGGAGGTATACTGCCGTATTGGACGTGTCGGCCCCGGACAGGGCCGTTCCTGTCCTAGCAAGGGAGCTTTTTTATGTTTGGTTCCATCGGAATGCCCGAGCTCATCATCATCCTGGTGATCGCGCTCATCATTTTTGGCCCCCGGAAGCTCCCGGAGTTGGGCAAGTCGCTGGGCCGCAGCTTGAACGAGTTCAAGAAGGCCTCCACCGAACTCCAGAACACGCTGGAGCAGGAAATCAAGATCGAGGAGCAGAAAGAACAGGCGGCCAAGGTTCCCAAGCCAGTGGAAACCGTGATCGACACCGCGTCGCACGACGACCAGGCCACCGCGGCTCCTCGCGAGACGGTATCGCGCAGTTAGGCACCGTACGCACTGGTACGCACCGTACGCACCGTGGCTCTAGTTCCCTTTCCCAGCCAACGCCAGGACGAAGACCCTCGAGACCTGCCCGCGCCGGCCTCGAGCGCCTCGCCGTTCCAGGAACCCGAGGAGCCGGCCGAAGGCCGGATGACGTTCCTCGAGCACCTCGACGAGCTGCGCAAGCGGATTACGCACGCGGTGTCGGCGCTGGTGGTGGGCTTCATCGTCGCGTTCGCCTTCATCGACCAGGTCCAGGCGTTCATCTACCAGCGCCTCACCGCCGACATTCCCGGCGGCAAGTTGATCTTCACCGAGCCGGGCGAGGGCTTCTTCCTCTGGATGAAGATGGCGGCGCTCACCGGCGTGCTGATCGCCTCGCCGTACATCATGTGGCAGGTGTGGCTCTTCATCGCGCCTGGGCTGTACTCGAAGGAGAAGCGCCTCGCGATCCCCTTTGTCATCTTCTCCTCGGGATTGTTCGTCGGCGGCGCCGCGTTTTCGCACTACTTCGTGTTTCCAGCGGCGTGGAAGTTCTTCGCCGGCTTCTCGAACTCCTACATGGAGTTCACGCCGAGAATCGACCCGGTGTTCGGGCTCTACGTGAAGCTGTGCCTGGGCATGGGCCTGGTGTTCCAGCTGCCGGTGCTAATATTCGTGCTCGCCAGGCTGGGCATTGTCTCGGCCGGCTTCCTGCTCAAGAACTTCAAGTACGCCGTCCTCATCATCTTCATTGTCGCCGCCATCATCACGCCGGACGGTAATCCGGTGACCCAGTTGCTGGTCGGCGGCCCCATGGTCGTGCTGTATCTGTTCGGGATAGTTGCAGCCTGGCTTTTCGGTAAATCCAAAAAATCGGATGAGCCCGACGAATAGACCCTAAAGCTCGGGGTACGTTTGACTTCGGGACTTTTTCGGCTCTAGACTGTGCGTATGGGTGTGAGTATGGGTATGAAAATTCTTCGCCATGTGGCGGTTGGCCTAACGCTGTGCGTCTTGGCTTCATCCAGTGCTTGGGCGCAAGAAAACCGACCCGGCAGTAGCACGATCTTGGGCGACACGGGACTTTGGTTCGTCCCGACGGGCGAGACGTTGCCCAAAGGCCAATGGTCCGGCGCCTTCCAGTTGGTGAACTTCGACCGAAGTGAAGGCTTCAGCGACATCACCGACATTGGCGCCATGTTTGGCTTCGGCGTCACCAACCGCATCGAGTTGTTCGGTGCGATGGGCTTTCGCCGCATTGACGCCGACCTGGTTCCGGTGGCGCTCAACGGCCAACCGCAGGATTACCTGGTCAACAAAGGCTGGAGCACCGGCCTCGGCGACCTCACCGTGGGCGCGAAGTTCAACCTGATGTCGCAGGCCACCAACAACGGCTACGCCGCGGCGTTGCGCGTGTCGGCGAAAGTGCCGACGGCGAGCGCGGACGACGGCCTCGGCACGGGCAAGCCGGACTTCCAGTTCGACCTGATTGGCTCGCGCGAGTTCAACCAGCGCGTGGAGCTCACGGCGTCGGCCGGCTTCAAGGTGCGCGGACAGCCCGACGGCTACAACCTGACGCAGGGCTTCAAGTGGGGCATCGGCGCGGGCTTCCCCAGCCGCTCGAAGTTCAAGGTGATCGCCGAAATGCACGGCGAGGCGCTGGTCGATCAGGAACAGACCTACACCGGACCGTCGCTGGCGGCCATCGGCATGCCGGGCGCCTGGGATCCGGACGCCACGCGCGACCTGTTCGGCGGCTTCCAGTACCACGCGACCAACGGCTTCTACTTCGGCTCCGGCGTGAGCTACACGGCGTCGTACTACCTGCACCGCCGCGACTTCGTGACCTCGGAAGACAGCGCCTTCGACCGCCTGGGCCTCCAGGTGCGCCTCGGCTATTCGCCGGGCATCAAGAACTACCCGCCGCCCGCGGCCGTCGTGCAGCCCACCGCACCGGTGGCGCCGCCGATGCCGGCCAACCGCCCGCCCACGGTGAAGGCGCGCTGCGAGCCGTGCACGGTGGAAGTGGGCCGCCAGCTCACGGCAACCGCCGACGCGCAGGATCCGGACGGCGACACGCTCCGCTACCGCTGGTCGAGCCCCACGGGTTCGTTCGGCAACGCGGGTGACCGCCAGACGCCGTGGACCGCTCCGGGCCAGGTCGGCGCCGTGCCGCTGACCGTGACCGTGGACGACGGCAAGGGCATGACCGCCACCGACACCATCACCGTGCAGGTGATCGCCGCGCCGAAGAAGGAATACACGTTCGAAGACGTGCACTTCGACTTCGACCGCTACACGCTGCGCGCCGAAGCCACGCGCATCCTGGACGAGGCCATCAAGGCGATGAGCGAAGACCCGAACCTGCGCATCACGGTTGAAGGCCACACCTGCAACATCGGCACGACCGAGTACAACCTCGCGCTCGGCGAGCGCCGCTCCAACGCCGTCCGCGAGTACCTCGCGAGCCGCGGGGTGGCGGCCACTCGCCTGCAGACAGTGAGCTACGGCGAAGAGCGTCCGAAGCACGACAACTCGCGCGAAGAGACCCGTCGTCTCAACCGCCGCGCGGCGATGACGATTCGGATGCAGTAGCCAGAGAAGTTAAGAGTCAGAAGTTAAAAGTCAAAAGGCGGGCAGCCCTCAGGGGTTACCCGCCTTTTTCATTTACGTGGTCTGACCCCGAGCAAGTATTGCCGAGGGGTCTGACCCCGCCGCGGTTCAGCGCGAAGCGCGATAAAGCTGCGAGGCCGCGCCAATCAGCAGGAGCAGCCACATCGTCGGCCACGCCCACACCAGCCACGCCGGGATGGCGCGGCCATCCGGGAGTTGGGCCCGCGCCTGGCGCAAGTGCAGCGCGAAGAAGTCCGGGCCCTGGCCGAGCGCCGGGGATGCGGCCCAGCCCGGCGAGCGCAGCGCCCTGACAAACGGGATGTAGCCAAGATCGTAGCGGTTCGACGGACGGCCCGGCGCCGGGTCCACGCGCTGGTAATAGCCGGCCCCCGAGGCCACCAGCGCCTGGTCCTCGAGGAACGATACGGAGACCGCGAGCAGCGCCATCATCACGCCCACGGCGGCGCACAGCAGCAAGACCGGACGGCGCCACTGCCCCGCCTCCACGCCGGCGGCCGGCAGCAGCATCAGCGGCAGGATCGGCACCAGGTTGCGCGGCCCGTGCGAGTAGCCGCCTTCCGGGAACAGGTACGCCGCGAAGAAGACCAGCCCCACGCCAGATGCAGTAGCGATGCCGATGGCCAGGGCCGGGTCGCGTTGCCACAGCCGCCGCGCTCCCGCCACCGCGAGCAGCAGGACGGGCGCCCACACCAACACCGACTTGCCCGGTGAGATCAGCAACACCGCCAGGCCGCGCGGCACTTCGGTCACGCCAAACCCGCGCGCCGGCAGCACCGGGATGGTTTCGGACCAGTCGTAGCCAAAGTCGAACGGTGCCTCGAACCGGTACAGGTTCCACCGCACGTGGATCGCCGCGGCCAGGATGATCCCGATCGCCAGCGTGACCGCGACCTCGCGGCGCGTACGTCCGGGGAGCGATCGATCGAACAGCACGGCCACCACAAACGCCGGCGCGAACACCAGCGCCGTAATTTTGGTCAGGCCGGCCACGGCCAGCAGCAGCGCCGCCGCGATCACCCGCGCTCGCGCGCGCGGCTGTCCCGCCCGCGCCCCGAGCAGGAGCGCGGCCGCCCACACGAGGGCCGCGGCCTGCCAGGCTTCCGAATAGAGCGTCGCGCCGTAGGGCCAGAG
>CAYHCX010000032.1:32644-42326 GCA_964355095.1 uncultured Acidobacterium sp. | reverse complement strand
CTAGGACGCCCAGGGGCGACCGCGCCTAGCTCGCCGCCGACTGCACGAACCGGGTGTCGATGCCGGCGCGCTTCAGCAGGCCCTCGAAACCAGGCTTGTCCACGGCCTTGAGATAGGCCTCCTGTGGCTCAACGACCTTCTTCGCCACCAGGTCCATCAACGCGTCGTTGAGGGCGACCATGCCCTGCGAGCGGCCCACCTGCATCATCGAGGGAATCTGGAACGTCTTCGCCTCGCGGATCAGGTTGCTGATCGCACTGTTGATCAACAGGATTTCGAGCGCCGCGACGCGGCCACCACCAATCTTGCGGCACAGGTTCTGCGCGATCACGCCCTTCAACGACTCCGACAGCATGATGCGGATCTGCGACTGCTGATCGGTCGGGAACTGGTCGATGACGCGGTCCACGGTGGACGCGGCGGTGGTGGTGTGCAGCGTGCCGAACACGAGGTGGCCGGTTTCAGCGGTCTCAATCGCAATCGCCACGGTCTCGAGGTCGCGCAACTCGCCCACCAGGATGATGTCGGGGTCTTCGCGCATCGCCGCCCGCAGCGCGTCCTTGAACCCCGAGGTGTGGGTGCCCACTTCGCGCTGGTTGATCAGGCAGCTCTTGTTCTCGTGCACGAACTCGATCGGGTCCTCGATCGTGATGATGTGGTCCGACCGGTTCTTGTTGATGTAGTCGATCATCGCGCACAGCGTGGTGGACTTGCCCGAGCCGGTCGGGCCGGTCACCAGCACCAGGCCCTTGGTCAGCCGGCACAGCTGCAGGATGTGCGGCGACAACCCGAGCTGCTCCGCGGTCAGGATGTTGGCCGGGATCACGCGGAACACGGCGCCAGGCCCCTTGCGATCGAGGAAGACGTTGGCGCGAAACCGCGCCAGGCCGCCAATCTCGTAGGCAAAGTCGGTGTCGTGGCGCCGATCGAACTCGTCGCGGCTGGGCGGCGGCATAATCGACTGCAGCAGCGCGGCAATGTCTTCGGGCGTCAGCGCGCCCATGCCGGCATCGAGCGGCTGCATGTGCCCGTCCTTGCGGATCAGCGGCGGCATGTCAGACGACAGGTGCAAGTCCGACGCCTTCGCGTCGACCATCTGCCGGAACAACGCGTCAATGGCGTTGCCGCCGCCGGCCGGAGCCGTGGTGACGACCGGGCGGGTCACCGGCTTGTTCGCGGCAGCCTGGGCGGAAGCGAATGCCGCCGGCTGCTGCGCCGCGGCCCTGACGGAGGCGGACGCCGCCGACTGATCGGGCACGAAGCTCACGGCCAGCTCGGTGCCACTGCGCAGCACGGTCACCTGGAAGGTGCCGGACTCCGGGGACACATAGTCGAACTCCACCGTGGATTCCTGCGGCAGGCGCCGCCGGGCGTGCTCCGGGATAATCGGGCTGAGCAGCGTGAGAATCTCCTGGCGCGTCAGCGGCGTGCTGCTGGCGTCTTGCGCGCTCCCCGACGCGTCGAGCATGCGCGCCGGACTGCCCACCGCCAGGCGCAACCCCCGCGCCCCGCTCTCGGCCATCGTCTTCAACAAGCCGTCCACGGCTGCGGCCATCAGTCGTTCACCTCGAGCAGCGAGACGATGTGCAGGGAGTTGATCAACACGGTGCGATCCGCCAGCTCCACGTAGCGGAACCGGTCATCGATGTGCGCGTAGTCGCTCAGCCGATCGCGGCCGGGCGGGCGGTAGACGGCGACGTGACCAGTAATCTTCTCGCCGCTGGAGAGCAGCACCGCGACTTTACGCCGCGTCGCCACGTCGTAGCCGTCGTCGAGCTGCGCCTCGATCACGTGCTCCGGCAACACCACCTTCACCACGTGGGCGCGATTGATCAGCGCGGTTTCTCCACTCGGGGCCTGAAAGGGGAAGAACCCGGGCTCCAGGTTGAGCAGGTCGCCGACGCGCTCCGGGCCGGAATGCCCCTGGCTGGAACCGGACAGGAAGAAGTGCCCGGTGATGGTGCCGCCGGTTGACAGCGTAATCTCGGCGGCCTCGCGGCGCTTTTCGACTCGGAACTCAGACACCTTCGTCGATCGCCTCTCGGGCCGGTGGTGCCTGCGCCAACCCACAACCCGCCAGCAAAAGGATCAGCGCTCGCATCGCAGGAGTATACTGCGCGCGTGAATCGACGGACATTTCTCGCCACGCCTCTCGCCGCTCTCGTTCCCGCGGCCGCCACCGGACAAGCCGCGCCAACCGCGGTCGATACCGCCGCCCGGTCGTCCTTCGACCCCTGGGTTGAAGTACACGCCGCCAGCCTCGCGCACAACGCGTCCGAGCTCAACCGCTACACCAGGCGCCCCGTCATGGCCGTGATCAAGAACAACGGCTACGGCCTTGGCGTCGTCAACGTCGCCCGCACTCTCGACCACCATCCGGCCGTCGCCGGGTTCGCCGTGGTCAAGTTGCAGGAAGCCGTCACGCTGCGCGACCAGGGCATCACCAAGCCCATCCTCCTGCTGGCGCCAGTAGACGACGCCGACATCCGAGTAGCAGCGGCGCGCGACATCATGCCGATGGTCTACACCTCGGTCGGCGACGTGCTCCAGCGTGAAGCCGACCGCCTCGGCCGTGCCATCCCGATTCATGTGTGCGTCGACACTGGCATCGGCCGCGTCGGCGTGCCGCACGCGATCGCGGCGCCGCTCGTCAGCGACCTCGCCCGCCGCAAGGGAATCCGCATCGACGGAACGATGATGACGTTCACCGAGGATCTCGAGTTCGATCGCGAGCAGCGTCAGCGATTCGCGACGCTGACCGGGGCGTTGAAGGCGAACGGCATTAACCTCGGCCGTCTCCATGCCGCGTCCACCTACACGCTGTTCCAGCACGGCGACGAGACGCATTTCGACATGGTGCGGCCGGGCATGGCGTTGCTGGGCATCTACCCCGACGCGCGCTTCCGGGCGGCCCGGCGCGTCGAGCTGCGGACGGCGCTGGCCTTCCGCGTGCGGGTGGCCTTCGTGAAGCAGCTCGCCACCGGCACCAGCGCCGGTTACGAGCGTGCGTACGTGGCCAGCAAGCCCACCTGGATCGCGACCTTGCCGGTCGGCCACGCCGACGGCTGGCCGCGCCAGGCGGCCAAAGGCGCGCGCGTGCGGATCAACGGGCGTCTGTTCCCCGTGATTGCCTCGGTGTCGGCGAGCCACACACTGGTGGAGATCGGCGACGACCCGGCGGTGGCTGCCGGCGACGTCGCCACGCTGTTCGACTGGCAAGACGGCTCACGTCCCGAGGACGTCGCCGCCAGTTGTGGCGCCTCGGTCTACGACCTGACGATGCACCTCAGCCCGCTGCTGCCGCGGCGCGTCGTCTAAGCGGCACCCCTAAAGGGGTGCCCTACAACCTCGCCCTACATCTTGGGCTTGTCGTTCTTCAATTCGACGATGACCACCTCGATGGGCTCCTTGCCGCGGTTCATGTCGCCATGCTGGGTACCCGCGGCATCGACGTCGAGCCAATAGGCCTTGCCGGTTTCCCACTGGTAGGTCTGCTGGGTGGCGCCCTTGGCGTCAACGACGTCGAGGTTGCCGCCCTTCAGCACCACGGCGGCGCGCCCATGCTCGTGCCGGTGCAGCGTCAGCGGCTGGTTCGGCATGATGATCGACTTCCACACCTTCAGTTCGCTGTTCTCGAACTGCGGCTCACGCCGGCTCACGCCGGACTGCTGCCCCACCGCCACACCGGCGGCGAACACCGTTACCAGCGCCACTGTCGCGCCCATCCACTTGATTCTCATCACGCCTCCCAACATGGACGGGCCACGGAAGCACGGGATCACGGAAGTGTTCTCTTCAGCAGACCCGGAAAAGTCTGATTCCGTGCTTCCGTGTTTCCGTGGCCCGTCCGTTTCATCCAACCTGTAACAGATTTGCCGCGTTGCGGCCGTAGATCCCCTCGCGCTCGGCCGCCGACACCGGCAGCCGGCTGATCGCATCCAGCATTTTCGGGATGCTGCCGATCTGGTGTGGATAGTCACTGCCGGCCAGGATGTGGTCGGCGCCCGCGAACTTGATCGCCAGCTCGATCGCGTTGACGTCGAAGTTCACGGTGTCGTAGTAGAACTGCTTCAAGTACGTGCTCGGGGCGCGGCTGATGTTCGTGCGGCACTCGGCGAAGGCTTCGTAGCCGCGATCGAACCGCTCCGCCAGGTACGGCACGGCGCCGCCCATGTGGCAGAGCACCCACTTGATTCTCGGGTAGCGCTCCGGCACGCCGGCGAACACCAGATGCGCGGCGGCCAGCGTCGTGTCCATCAGGAACCCCACCAGCGGCATCAGCCAGTACTGCTCCATGGCTTCCACGCCGAGGGGATGCGCGGGGTGAATGTAGATGACGGCGCCCAGCTTGTCTGCCTTGGTCCACAGCGGCTCGTAAGCGGCGTCGGCCAGCGCCACGCCGTTGACGTTGCTGAACACCATGGCGCCGGGCAGCCCGAGCGTCGTCATGGCGCGCTCGAGTTCCACGACCGACGCCGCCGGATCGTTCAGCGGCAGCGTCGCCAGCGACAGGAAGTGCTGCCGCTGCTTCACCGCCGTGGCGAACGCGTCGTTGACGTGGCGGGCCATCTCGACCGCGGTGGCCGGCTCTTCGAAGTGCGTGCCGGGCGTGGTGAAGGTGATGACCTGCTTGTCGACGCCGTGCTGCTTCAGCACGCCCTCGCGGAAGTCGAGGTCACGATGTCCGGGCACCAGGATGTTGTAGTCGCCGGGATAGTGCAGCCGCGGGTTGCCTTCCGCGTCGTAGTCCATGCGGACCTTGGTCGGGCCCTTCTTGACCGCCGCAAGGTATTCCGGCGGGTAGTAGTGATTGTGAAAGTCGATCTTCATGGTTTGGGACTTGGGGCTTGGGGCTTGGGAGTACGGCGGGGTTCCTTAAGTTAGGCCTTCCGGTTCCACAGATGATATGCGGGGATTCCGGACGCGACAATAAGCAAACCGATTGCACTGTTGGTGAGGTCGGCGCGGATCTGATTGAACACGATCGCCGCCGAGGCGATCACGAACAGCAGCGGCGCAATCGGGACGAGCGGCATGCGCCAGGCCGGCTGGTAGCCGGGCCGCCGGCGCAGCAGCACGACGCCGAGGGCGAGCAGGGCGAAGAAAATCCATTCCGTGTAGATCACCCGGGTGAACAGCGCGCGGTAGGTTCCGGTCAGCACCAGCACCGACGACCACACGCCTTGCAGCAGGATGGCGCGGCCCGGCGTCTGGAACCTGGGGTGGAGGTGGCCAACCCACTTGAACCAGAGTCCGTCCTGCGCCATCTGGTAGTACACGCGCGGGCCCACCAGCACGATGCCGTTGAGCGCGCCGAACGCACTGAACATGACCAGGGCGGAAATGATCGAGGCCCCGCCGGCGCCGACCAGCACGTCAAAGGTGTCGGCCGCGACCCGGGACGAGGCAATCACCTTGTCGATCGACAGCACGCGCAGGTAGACCGTGTTCAAGCCGATGTAGCACAGCGTGACCACGACCACGCCGATCAGCAGCGACCGCGGGATGGTGCGCGTCGGATCCACCGTTTCTTCAGCGGTGTAGGTCACCATGTGCCAGCCGCCGAAGGCGAACAGGCCAGCGCCCACCGCCAGCAGGAAGTTGCCGGCGTTGATCGGCGCCGCCGGCGCCGCCACCACCACCGCCGCCGACGGATCGCTCAAGGCCCAGCCGATGGCGATGATCGCGACCACGGCCGCCACCTTGACCAGCGTGAAGGCCGACTGCACGCCACCGCCCAATCTCACGCCGAAGTAGTTAATGCCCGACAGCACGAAGATGGCGCCGATCGCGACCAGCCGCGTCGCGGTGTCGCCCATCGGCACGAAGTAGCCGGCGTAACGCGCGAACACGGTGGCGATGGCGGCGAGGATGCCGCTGTGCATGGTCCATAACATCGCCCAGCCCCACAGGAAGCCGAGCGACGGCGCGTAGATCTCCTTGAGGAACACGTAGACCCCGCCGGTCCTCGGATACGCCGACGCCAGCTCGGCGCAGACCAGCGCGCCGATCAGCGTCAAGACGCCGGCGGCGGCCCAGGCGAGCACGACCGCCCACGCTGACGGCACCAGGGCCGTGATCTCAGAGGCCTGTACGAAGATGGACGAGCCGATGATCGTCCCAACGACCAGGGCGGTAGCCGAGGGCAGACCGATTGCCCGACGTAGGGTGCTCATCTGGCGATCTCGTGATCTATCTCGTGAGTTGGTGATTTGGTGAACTTGCAGTACAGGAGAACGCCGGGCCCTTCTTCCATGCAGCCCGGCGTCGTGGCTCGGTATGCGATCGTTACGCCGCGGCCGCCGGCTTGGCGAGCGCGCGCTCGAAGGTCTGCACCGCGCGCTGCATCTCGGCCATGGTGCCGATCGAAATGCGGGCGTGCGATCTTTCATACGGCGGGAAGTCGCGGCCCACCAGGACGTTGTCGGCGGCGCAGGCGTTGCGGAAGGCCGCGGCCGGGCGCTTGACGTCGACGAAGATGAAGTTGGTCTGCGAATCGGTGGGCTTGTAGCCGCGGTCCGAGAACCACTTCATGGTGAAGGCACGGGCTTCGGTGTTGCGCTTCGATTCGGCCGCGAGCACCGCCGGGTCGAGCGACAGCGCGGCCTTGACCGCGGCGACGCCGAGGCAGTTCACCGAGCCGATGCCGTCCCAGTCGGCCATCTTCTTGATGGCGTCCTTGTGACCCACGGCGTAGCCGACGCGGAGGCCGGCCATGCCGTAGGCCTTGGAGAACGTCCGCGCGACCACCACCCTGGGGTCGGCGACCGCGAGCGGAACCATCGTCTCGTAGCCGGGCATCGTCGCGTATTCGAAGTAGGCCTCGTCCACCAGGATAATGGTGTTCGGCGACGACTTGTGGACCGCCGCAATGTAGTCGCGGGTCGCCTTGCCGCCGACGGCCGTGGCCACGGGGTTGTTGGGGTTGCAGTAGAACACCATGCCCGCGCCCTTCGAGGCACCGAGCAGGGCGTCGAGGTCCATCCTGAGCTCGGCGTTCAGCTTCACGCCGGTCACCGGATAGCCCATTAGCTGCGCGTAGCCGGCGCATTCCTCGTAGGCCGGAATGGCGGCGACCAGCCCCGCCGTCTTCGAGCAGAAGACGTGGGTGGAGGTGCGGAGCAGCTGCGTCGAGCCGGAGCCGACCAGCACGTTCTCGGGCTTGACGCCATGCTTCCTGGCGATCAGCTCGGCGATCTCGTCGACCCGGGCGAATGGATAGCGGCCGGTGTCCACGAACACGGCACGCACGGCGTCAAGCACCGCCTTGCCGGGGCCCGCGGGGTTTTCATTGCTGGAGAGAATGAGCCGTGAACCGGCGGCGTTCTGTTCGGCGGCTTCGAGCGCGTCGAGGCTGAACATCCCCGCCTCCCGCCCGCGTCCGCCAATCCACGCGCCGGCAGCGCCCGCACCCAGCGTCTGCACGAATGACCGTCGCGACAGCGACATATCGAGGCCCTCCATTACTGGTTGTCCTTGCTCGCCGTGGTCGTCGTGTTCCCGAGCACCTTGCGGAACACTTCGACCGCGTGCCGCATCTCGGCCATCGTGCCGATGGAGATGCGGCAATGGGTTTTTTCGTAGGGCGGGAAGTCGCGGCCCACCAGCACGCCGGCCGCCGCGCACCCATCGCGGAACGGGGCCGCGGGCCGCTTGAGGTTGACGAAGATGAAGTTCGACTGTGAGTCGGTGGCGGTGAAGCCCATGTCGGCAAACGCCTTCACCGTGAACGCCCGCACCTCGGTGTTGCGCTTACGCTCCTGCTCGATGTGGCCGGGGTTGGCCAGGCCGGCGAGCATGGCGCCAATGTGCGGCGAGCCGATGCCGTAGGGCATCCGGAAGTCGTTCAGGCGCTGGATGGTCGGCGCGTGGCCGATGGCGTAGCCAATGCGGAGGCCGGCCATGCCATAGGCTTTCGAGAACGTCCGCGTCACGAAGACGTTCGGCGTCGTCAAGGCGATGTCCACGGCGCTTTGATAGCTGGGGTCGGTGACGTAGTCGTGATACGCCTCGTCGATCAGGATCTTCGTGTCGGGCGACGCGGCGCGGAGCTTCTTGACGAAGTCGGCGACGGTCGACTTGCCATGCACGGTGGCGGTCGGGTTGTTGGGGTTGCAGAAAAACACGAGACCGGCGCCCTGCGACGCCGCGAGCGTCTTGTCGATGTCGATCTGCAGCTTGTCGTTCAGCTTCACCTCGCGAATCGGCGTCCCGATCTTCTGGGCCGTCGTGTACGGGGCCTCGAACGACGGCCACGGCGTGGCGAGCGGCCTCGACGCGGAGGTGAACGCGCGTACGGCGTTGGT
Source organism: uncultured Acidobacterium sp. (assembly GCA_964355095.1). Classification (GTDB taxonomy): domain Bacteria; phylum Acidobacteriota; class Vicinamibacteria; order Vicinamibacterales; family UBA2999; genus 12-FULL-67-14b. The sequence goes on along the minus strand of CAYHCX010000032.1, from coordinate 34,020 downwards.
CAGGATTTCTCCGGACCCGGCGCCCATGACGACGTTGTCGGCCTTGGCACCAGGGAATCTGGCGGCAATGGCGGCGGGCAGCGAACCTTCGTTCTGGATCGCGTTGAACGGATAGCGCCCGGCTTCCGGGAACTTGCCGACAATCGCGTCAAGAACGTGCTGACCGGGACCGAGGGGGTTTTCGTTGCTCGAGATGCGAACCTGCCGCATGCCTGCGGGCGTCTGTTCTCTAGACTCCGTCCACCCGGCTTCGCGCCCACGATCGGAAATCCACTCGCCGTTGAGCAGAGTCTCGTCGTTCGCCACCAGCCGCTGGAAGAGTCGCCGACGGGTCAGCGACATAGCTGCCTCCTTAATGATGTACTGCGGTTACTACGCCACCGATAGGGTCGCCGTGCCGTAAATTCTACACTTTTGGGGGTCCGGCGGGAATGCCGAGCATACCCGCCGCTGCAATTCATCCCCGGCAGCGCATGAGACCGTGTACGATTCCAAAACGTGCCTTTCTGGCTTGAATTAGCCGCACTTGCCGCCGTCGGGGTGGTCGCCGGCGCCCTCAACGTCGTGGCCGGCGGCGGGTCGTTCCTGACCCTCCCTGCGCTACTGTTCTTCGGGTTGCCCGCGTCGCTCGCCAACGGCACCAACCGCGTCGGTGTGTTGTCTCAGAACCTCGGCGGCATTCTCGGCTTCCATCGCCATGGCGCGGTGGACTGGCCGTGGGCGCTCAAGGCCAGCGTGCCCGCCCTGGCCGGCGCGGCCGTCGGCGTGTGGGCCGCGCTCAACGTGCCCGACTTCGCCTTCCGCCGGATCCTCTCGGTGGCGATGGTCGCCGTCACCGTGTGGTCGCTCGTGCACCAACGGCGCCAGCCGATCGCGCAGGCGGAACCGAAGCCGCCCACCCACTGGTGGGTGATCGCCGGCTTCTTCGTGGTCGGCCTCTACGGCGGGTTCATCCAGGCCGGCGTTGGCTTTCTGGTGCTGGCGATTACCTCGGCCGCCGGCATGGACCTCGTGCGCGGCAACGCGGTGAAGCTGCTCAGCGTGATGCTGCTGACGCTGCTCTCGCTGGCCGTCTTCGCCGGCGCCGGCCAGGTGGACTGGCCGCGCGGGCTGGCGCTCGGCGCCGGCAACTGGGTGGGCGCCACGATCGGCGTGCGCCTGGCCGTGCTTCGAGGGCATGCCTGGCTCCAGCAGGTCGTCACCGTGACGGTCGTCCTGTTCGCCATCCTGCTCTGGTTCCAATAAGCCTTCCCACTTCGGCACCTTTCGACTCGCCCGCCGGCCACGTCCCGCCAGGCTCGCTCAAGGCAGGCCTTTCGACTCGCCCGCCGGCCACGTCCCGCCAGGCTCGCTCAAGGCAGGCCTTTCGACTCGCC
>CAYHCX010000032.1:20858-32544 GCA_964355095.1 uncultured Acidobacterium sp. | reverse complement strand
TCAAGGCAGGCCTTTCGACTCGCCGGCCGGCCCGCCACGCTCGCTCAAGGCAGGCCTTTCGACTCGCCGGCCGGCCCGCCACGCTCGCTCAAGGCAGGCGGCCGCATCCTGAAGATCGTGGCGTGATTCCACAACCGCACCACGGTTGACCGGTAGAATGGCTCATGCCCACCACGACTGCCGTGACCAGACGCCCGCGCAAGCGCCGTACCGCCGAGAGCGCGCCCGCGGTCACCACGCCGCAGCGCGACTGGTCCAAGCTCGACCCGAATGACCTCACCTCGCCCGCGCTCTACATCAACCGCGAGCTGAGCTGGCTGGCGTTCAACCAGCGCGTGCTCGCGCAGGCCCAGGACACCTCGCATCCGCTGCTCGAGCGGGTAAAGTTCCTCGCCATTTCCGGCACCAACCTCGACGAGTTCTTCATGGTGCGAGTCGCCACCATCCTGAAGAAGTTCCGCGCCGGCATCGAGGAGGTCTCGATCGACGGCATGACGACGGACCTCGAGCTGGCGACGATTCGCGGGCACGCGCTGGCGCAGATCGACGCGCAGATCGCGTGCTGGTCGCAGTCGATCCGCCCGCTGCTCGCCGCCGAGGGCATCCACTTTCTCGAGCCGGCGGACTATACGCCGGCGATCGAGGCGTGGCTGGCGCAGTACTTCAAGGAGCACCTCTTCCCGGTCCTGACCCCGCTGGCGTTCGACCCCGGGCATCCGTTCCCGTACATCTCGAACCTGAGCATGAACCTCGCCGTCCGTGTCCGCCACGCCGGCCGCACCAAGTTCGCGCGCGTCAAGGTGCCGGGGATGCTGTCGCGCTTCATCGCCCTGCCGGAGCACCTGTCGCCGCAGCCCGGGATGGCGCACGTGTTCCTCGAAGACGTCATCCGCCGCAACATCCAGACGCTGTTCCCCGGCACCCAGGTCGAGGGCGCCCACCTGTTCCGGATCATCCGCGACACCGACATGGTCATCCAGGAAGACGAGGCGGACGACCTGCTCGAGACCGTGGACCGCGGCCTCAAGCAGTTGCGCCACGGCGCCCTGTCGCTGCTGCACGTCGAGGCCGACATGCCCAAGCGGGTGTTGAACATCCTGATCGAGAACTTCGAGATCGAGGAAGACGTGGTGGCGCGGGCCACCGATCGCCTCGGCTTCGGCGACTGGCACGCGCTGGTCAAGCTGCACCGCCCCGCCCTGAAATACCCGGCGATCACGCCGCGCACGCTGTGGGCGCCCGACGAAACCGACAAGGTCTTTGAACAGATCGCCGACCAGGACTTCCTGCTCCACCATCCGTTCGACTCGTTCACGTCGGTCGAAACCTTCCTGCGGGCGGCGGTGGAAGACCCGCAGGTGATCGCGATCAAGATCACGCTGTATCGCATCGGCGCCAACTCGCCACTGGTGGACCTGCTGATCGAGGCCGCCGAACAGGGCAAGCAGGTCGCGGTGCTGGTGGAGTTGAAGGCGCGCTTCGACGAACGGAACAACATCGCGTGGGCGACCCGCCTGGAATCCGCCGGCATCCACGTCGTCTACGGCCTGATGAACCTGAAGGTGCACTGCAAGCTGTGCCTGGTCGTGCGCCATGAAGCGGACGGCATTCACCGCTATGCCCACGTCGCCACCGGCAACTACAACCGCGTCACCTCGCAGGTCTACACCGACCTCGGCCTGTTCACCGCCGACGAGGGCATTCTCGACGACGTCACCGAGGTGTTCAACTCGCTGACCGGCTATTCGAACAAGCGCTCGTACAACGCCTTGCTGGTGGCCCCGGTCGGGCTGCGGCAGGGGTTCCGGGCGCTGGTCGAGCGCGAGATGGAGCACGCCAAGGCCGGACGGCCGGCCCGCATGATCCTGAAGAACAACGCGGTGGCCGACCAGGGCATGATCAAGACGCTGTACCGCGCCTCGCAGGCCGGCGTCACCATCGACATGATCGTGCGCGGCTTGTGCTGCCTGCGGCCGGGCATCCCCGGCATCAGCGATCACATCCGCGTCCGATCGATCGTCGGCCAGTTCCTCGAGCATTCGCGCATCTACTATTTCGAGAACGGCGGCGCGCCCGAGGCCTACATCGGCAGCGCCGACCTGATGGAACGCAACCTGGACCGGCGCGTCGAGGTGCTCTGCCCCGTCACCGATCCCGGCCTCAAGCAGTTGCTGCGCGGCACGGTGCTCGAAGTGCTGTTGAGCGACACCGACCGGGCGTGGACGCTGCAGACCGACGGCGCCTACGTGCGCGCGACGCCGCCCGAAGGCGTCCCGCCCTTCAATTCCCAGCGGTTCCTGCTGGAGTGGTACGCGGCGCAACATGAATCCTAGCCGGGTGTTCCCTCGTCGCCGCGCCGTGACGCTGTGCACCTTCCGGACATTTGCGCTAGGGTATTTGCTGTGAAGGTGCATCAGGATCGCTGGGACGACACGCACGGGTGGCACGAGTCCTCCGCCCTGGCGCTCCACAAGCGCTACCTCGGCGATCATGCGTCTGACCTGCCGGCCTCCGGCCTGCTCTTCCCATTGTCGTTGCGCACGCGCGACGTCAGCGCCCCGGTGGTGCGCACGATTCTGTCGGTGCATGAGGCCGACCAGAGCCTCACCTTTGCCGGCGACGTCCCAGTGGGCGGCTTCGTCCGGCTGATGAAGGCCAACGTCGACCGCCTGATCGACGGCGCGGTCGGCGCCGGGTGCATCAGCGCCCAGGCGCTGGGCACGCCGGCGGATCTCGCGCTCCTGATCAGTTGCGTGGGCCGGCGTATGGTGCTGCGGCAGCGCGTGGAAGAAGAAGTCGAGGGCGTCCGCGACATCGTCGGGCCGGCCGCCACCATCGCGGGGTCCTATTCCTACGTCGAGATCTCGCCATTCACGCCCAAGGCCCGGTGCGAGCTCCACAACCAGACGATGACGGTCACCACCCTGCCTGAACGCTGATGATGGGCGACCTTCATAGTCTGCTGCGCCGCCAGTTGAAGCGCGTCTTTCCAGAAGCACCGGTTCCCGCCGCGCTCACGCCGATGATCGAGGCGGTGGACCAGGCCTACCGGGAGTTCGACAACGATCGCGCCATGCTCGAGCGATCGCTCGAGCTGAGCTCGCAGGAATTGCTGCAGGCCAGCGCCGAGCTGCGGGCGCTGGTCGGCGCGTTTCCCGACCAGATTCTCCGGCTCGACAAGCAGGGCGTGATCCTGGACGTGAAGGGCCCGGCGCACGCGGAGCCGACGCGCGGCTGGGTGACCGGGCGCGCCATTGCCGATGTGCTGGACGCCGCGGCCCGCGGGCCGGTCGCCAACGCCCTCGCCCGCATCGCCCGGGACCACGCCCCGGTGAACCTGGAGCTGGAGCTCGGCGCCGACACACCGACGCCGCGGCTCTACGAGGCGCGCCTGCTGCCGATGGAAGAGGCGCAGGTCATGCTGATCCTGCGCGACGTCACCGAGCGCTACTACGCGGAGAGGCAGTTGCGCGCCAGCCAGCTGGCCCTGCACGAGGCGCACCGGGATCTCGAGCGCCGCGTTGACGAGCGCACCGCCGCGCTGGCCCGCGTCAACGACGAACTGCGCCGCGAGATGGCCGACCGCCAGGCCGCCGAGTCGGCCCGCAGCCAGCTCGAGGAGCAACTGCGCCACGCGCAGAAGATGGAGGCGATCGGCCGCCTGTCGGGCGGCATCGCGCACGACTTCAACAACCTGCTGACCGCCATCCGCGGCTATTCCGAATTGCTGATGACGGCGCTGGCCGGATCGCCGCTGCACACCGACGTCGAGGAGATCTTCAACGCCGCCGAGCGCGCCGCCACGCTCACCGGCCAGTTGCTGGCGTTCAGCCGCCGCCAGATCCTGTCGCCGGAGATCGTCGGGCTCAACCAGCGGGTGATGGACATGAGCCGCATGCTCAACCGGCTGATTGGCGAGCACATCGCCATCGACCTGCACCTGGCGACGGACCTGTGGTCGGTCCGCGCCGACGCCGCGCAGCTGGAGCAGGTGCTGGTCAACCTCGCGCTCAACGCCCGCGACGCCATGCCCGAAGGCGGCCGCCTCGCGATCGAGACGGCCAACCGCGAAATCACCGCGAACCAGGCACGGTCGCTCGACATCTCGTCCGGGTTGTTCGTGGAGCTGCTGGTACGCGACACCGGCGTCGGCATCCCGGCCGACGTGCAGGGCCGCATCTTCGAGCCGTTCTTCACGACCAAGCCCAAGGGGGCGGGCACCGGCCTCGGCCTGTCGATGGTCTACGGCTTCGTGCGCCAGAGCGGCGGCGCCGTCTCGGTGGCCAGCGCGCCCGGTGACGGCAGCGCTTTCTCACTCCTGCTGCCCCGCACCGACGACACCACCGTCCCGCCGCCGACGCCGCGCACCCTGGCGGCGGCGAAGACCGGCAGCGGCACCATCCTGATTGCCGAGGACGAGCGGGCGCTGCGGCGGCTGGGGGCCACGGTCTTGCGGACCGCCGGCTACCAGACCATTGAGGCGTCCGACGGCCAGCAGGCGCTCGACCTGTTCACGGTGCACGCGCATAGCATCGTAATGGTGGTCACCGACGTCGTCATGCCGCGAATGGGCGGCATCGAACTGGCCAAGCGCCTGCGGAAGGTGCGGCCCGGCCTGCCGATGCTGTTCGTGACCGGCTACGTGGACCAGAGCGAGGCCCTGGGCGATCAGGGCGCGCCGGTGCTGCTCAAGCCGTTCTCGCCCGACGCGCTGCTCAAGGCGGTGGCCTCGGCTATTGCCAGCGAAACAGCCTGAGCGTCAGCGCGGACGAGGCGCTGCCCCAGGCGGCCAGAAGGCGACGCCCCACAAACCGGTGCTCATGATGTTCATGCCGAGCAAGCCGGGCACCAGCCAGTCGATGTAGCGTGACCCGACCGCCTGCACCGGCGCCTCGACCGGCGTGAGCGCGTCGGCGCGCCCCGCGGTGCACTGCAAGGCCACGGATTCCGGAGGCACGGCCTCATTGTAGCCGTGGTACACTTCGCGACCTGTGTCGTCGCGCATTGTGTTGATCGGACCCGCGGACGCGTTACCCGCCCTGCAGGGGCGGCTCGACACGGGCGCCGAGGTTCAGACGTTCACCGATGCCGATGCGCTCGAGGCGCTCGACCACATCATCCGCACGAAGCCGGCGGTGGTGGCGATGCAGGACGAGTTTTCCGCCACCTCGCGCGGCACCGCGCTGATCAATCGCATCAAGGACGACCCGTCGCTCGCCGCCTGCGAAGTGCGCGTGCTGGCGCGCGACAGCGAGAAGAGCCGCGTTGCCGTGAAGCGCGGCCACGGCGGTGGCGCCGCGGTGGCAGTGGATGAACCGAAGCCCGCCCTCGACCAGCGCGGCACCCGCCGGGCGGCGCGGGTCCGCATCAAGGACGGCATCGAGGTCGCGGTGGACGGCAACCCGGCGGCGCTCGTCGACCTCTCGGCGGTCGGCGCGCAAGTCGTCTCGCCCACCGTGCTCAAGCCCAACCAGCGCGTGCGCGTGATCATGGGTGACGGCAAGACCGCCATCCGCTGCAGCGGAGCGGTGGCGTGGGCGGCGTTCGAAATGCCGAAGGGCTTGCCGACACGGTATCGCGCCGGCATCGACTGGGGCCTCACCAGCGAGGCCCAGTCGGTCGAGGGCTTCGCGCAGAAGAACCGGAAAGCGTAACGCGCTACGGTTTCGCCGGCAGCCACTCCGCGACGATGCTGCCGTCACGAACGATCGTTTCATTACGATCCGAACCGGTCGAGATCATCCCGACCGGCACGCCGCTCACCTCTTCCAGCCGCCGGACGTAGCGCTGTGCCTCCACCGGCAGCTGCGCGTAGTCGCGCGCGCCCCTGGTCGGAGCCTGCCATCCCGGCCACGACTCGTAGATCGGCGTAATCGGGCCCGCGGTGTTGAGGTCCGATGGGAACTCGGTCACCGTGCGACCGCCGATCTGGTAGCCCGTGCAAATCTCGATGGCGTCGAGGCCGTCGAGCACGTCGAGCTTGGTCAGCGCGATGCTGTCGATGCCGTTGACGCGCACCGCATAGCGCACCGCGACCGCGTCGTACCATCCGCAGCGGCGCGGCCGGCCGGTGGAGGCGCCGTATTCCTGGCCGGTCTCGCGCAAGCGGTTCCCCATCTCGCCCTCGAGTTCGGTCGGGAACGGGCCCTCGCCGACGCGCGTCAGGTAGGCCTTGGCGACGCCGAGCACGCCGTGAATGGCCTTGGGCGGGATGCCGAGCCCGGTGCAGGCGCCGCCGATGGTGGCATTGGACGAGGTCACGAAGGGATAGGTGCCGTGATCGATGTCGAGCATGGCGCCCTGGGCGCCCTCGATCAGGATCCGCTGCCCGTTCTGGCGCGCCTGGTCGAGGGCCAGCGAGACGTCGCCGGTCCACCGCCGCATCCGCGCGCCGTAGGCCAGCAGCTGGTCGTAGACCGGCTTCCAGTCGAGCGTGGAGTCCTTGATCATGCGGTTGCGCGCGCTGACGTTCTCGCGCACTTCGTCGGCCAGCGTCTGCGTGTCAACGAGGTCGCAGACGCGGATGCCGCGGCGCCCGATTTTGTCTTCGTAGGCCGGCCCGATGCCGCGCGAGGTCGTCCCGATCTTGCGCTCGCCACGCCGCGCCTCGCTCAGCACGTCGAGCTCGCGGTGATACGGGAGGATCAGGTGCGCCTTGTCGCTGATCAGCAGCCGGTCGCCGACCTCGATGCCGAGCTGCGACAGTTCCTCGATCTCCTTGAACAGCGCCTGGGGATCGACCACCACGCCGTTGCCGATCACGCACTTGACACCCTCGTGGAGGATGCCGGAGGGGATCAGGTGCAGCACGAACTTCTTGCCATTCACGTAGACGGTATGGCCGGCGTTGTGCCCGCCCTGATACCGCGCCACCAGCGAGAAATGCGGCGTCATCAGGTCGACGATCTTGCCCTTGCCTTCGTCGCCAAACTGCGCGCCCAGGACCACGATGTTCATGTCCCCTACTGTATCCTAGGGGCCACGGGTTCGACACCGATTGGCCGCACAAACAGCCGCGGATTAGACACCGATTAGGCACAGAATAATCCCGATGATCCTGCTGGACGGCGCGACACTTTCCCTCACCGACCTGCTCGCGATTGCCGATGACGGCGCACAGGTGGGGCTGGCGCCAGAGGCCCGCGCGCGGGTCGCCGCATCGCGCGCCGTGGTGGACGCCAAGGCCGCGGGCGATGCGCCGGTCTATGGTGTGAACACCGGCTTCGGCAACTTCGCGGAAACGCGGATCGAGAAAGCCGACCTGGCCGCCCTGCAGTTGAACCTCCTGCGCAGCCACGCCGCGGGCGTCGACGAGCCGCTGCCGGTGCGCGCCGTGCGCGCGGCGATGGCGCTGCGCGCGAACGTGCTGGCCAAGGGCTATTCGGGCATTCGCGTCGAAACGCTCGAGGCGTTGCTGGCCCTGCTCAATCGCCGGGTGCATCCACGGGTGCCGTCGCGCGGCTCGGTCGGGGCGAGCGGCGACCTGGCGCCCCTCGCCCACCTCGCCCTGGTTCTGGTCGGCGAGGGCGAGAGCTGGGATCACGAATCGCGACAGGCCGGCGCCGATGCCCTCGCGGCGGCCGGGCTGGCACCGGTGGTGCTGGGCGCGAAAGAAGGACTGGCGCTCATCAACGGCACGCAGGTATCCGCCGCGGTGCTGGCGCTGGCGCTGGCCGGGGCCGAGCGACTGACCCGCGCCGCCGACGTGGCCGCGGCGCTGTCGATCGACGCGTTGAGGGGGTCCATGCATCCGTTCGATGCCCGCATTCACGACGCGCGTCCGTTTGCCGGACAGGGCGCCGCGGCGGCCAACCTGCTGCGGTTGATGGACGGGAGCGCGATCAACGCCTCGCACGTTAATTGCGGTCGCGTGCAGGATGCCTACTCCATGCGGTGTACGCCACAAGTGCATGGCGCGGCCCGCGAGGCGCTGACGTGGATTCGTCACATCGTACAAATCGAAATGAATGCGGCCACCGACAATCCCATGGTGTTCGCGGCCGACGGCGACATGGTGTCGGGCGGAAATTTTCACGGCGCGCCGCTCGCGCTGGCCGCGGACTTGCTGGTGATGGCGGTGGCGCAGTTGGCCACGATCAGCGAGCGGCGGTCGGAACGCCTCGTGAATCCGGCCTTGAGCGGCTTGCCGGCCTTCCTCACGCGTCATGGCGGGCTGCAATCGGGCTTCATGATCGCGCAAGTCACCGCGGCGGCGCTCACGTCCGAAATCAAGACACTCGCGCATCCCGCATCCGTCGATACAATTCCGACATCGGCAAATAAGGAAGATCACGTCAGCATGAGCATGCACGCCGCGCTGAAAGCGGAACGCGCTTTGCAACTGGCTACCACCGTGATCGGTATCGAAGTAATGTGTGGATGCCAGGCCGTTGACCTTCACGCGCCGCTGCGCAGTTCCGAACCGTTGATGCGTGCGCACGCCGCGGTCCGCAACCTGGTGCCAACGTTGATTGATGACCGTTCGCCGGCGCCCGACATCGATGCGATCACCAAATTGATCCGCCACGGCGGACTTGAGTACGCGACCGGCATCGTTGTCAACTGATTTCAATTTGCACTTTCAGTTTGACAAGCGAAGCATCACTGCTTAGTTTCTTATCTTCGCGTTCGCCCCCTTCGATACGCCTTACCGTAGATGACAACGATTGCTCACTCCCACCGCGCACCGCGCGGCACGTCGCTGACGTGCCAGGGGTGGCCACAGGAAGCCGCGCTGCGGATGCTGATGAACAATCTCGATCCCGAGGTCGCCGAACGGCCCGAGGATCTGATTGTCTACGGCGGCACCGGCAAGGCGGCGCGCAACTGGGAGGCGTTTGACGCCATCGTCCGATCCCTGCGATCGCTGGCGCACGACGAAACCCTCATCGTCCAGTCCGGCAAGCCCGTCGGCATCTTCAAGACTCACGCCGGGGCGCCGCGCGTGCTGATTGCCAACGCCAACCTGGTCCCGAAGTGGGCGGACTGGGACACGTTTCGCGATCTCGAGGATCGCGGTCTGACCATGTACGGCCAGATGACGGCCGGCAGCTGGATCTACATCGGCAGCCAGGGCATCCTCCAGGGCACCTACGAGACCCTGGCCGAAGTCGCCCGCCGCCATTTCGGCGGCACGCTCAGCGGCCGCATCGTGGTCACCGCCGGCCTGGGCGGCATGGGCGGCGCCCAGCCGCTGGCCGTGACCATGAATGGCGGCGTCGCGCTGGTCATCGAGGTGGATCCGGCCCGTATCGAGAAGCGCCTGGCCTCGAACTACCTGGACGGCAGCACCGCGGACCTCGACGACGCCGTGCGTCGCGCGCGGCAGTACGCGCGCGACGGCGTCGCGCGCTCGATCGGCGTGCTGGGCAATGCCGCCGAGCTCCTGCCGGCGCTGGTCGCCCGCGGCTTCCTGCCTGACGTGGTGACCGACCAGACCTCCGCGCACGACCCGCTGGTGGGATACGTGCCCGACGGCCTGTCGCTCGACGACGCCGCACGCTTGCGCGCCAGTGATCCGGCGGAGTACCAACGGCGTGCCATCGCCGCCATGGGCAGGCACGTCACCGCCATGCGCGCATGGCAGCAACGCGGCGCCATCGTCTTCGACTACGGCAACAACATCCGCGCCCAGGCGGTGAAGGCCGGCGTCAGCGATGCCTTCGCGATTCCCGGCTTCGTGCCGGCCTACATCCGCCCCCTGTTCTGCGCAGGCAAGGGGCCGTTCCGCTGGGTGGCGCTCTCCGGCGACCCGGAAGACATCCGTGTCACCGATCGCGCCGCGCTCGAGATGTTCCCCGAAGACGAGGGCTTGTGCCGGTGGATCCGGCTGGCCGGCGAGCGCGTGCAATTCCAGGGCCTGCCGGCGCGGATCTGCTGGCTGGGCTATGGCGACCGCGCCCGGTTCGGCCTCAAGCTGAACGAACTGGTGCGCAGCGGCGCGGTGAAGGCGCCGATCGTGATCGGCCGCGACCATCTCGACACCGGCTCGGTCGCCTCGCCCAATCGCGAGACCGAAGGCATGCGCGACGGCAGTGATGCCATCGCCGACTGGCCGATCCTCAACGCGCTGCTCAACGCCGCGGCCGGCGCCACCTGGGTGTCGCTGCACCACGGCGGCGGCGTCGGCATCGGCTATTCCATTCATGCGGGCATGGTGATCGTCGCCGACGGCACCCGCGAGGCGGACGACCGCCTGGCCCGCGTGCTGACGTGCGATCCCGGCATGGGCGTGGTGCGGCACGCCGACGCGGGTTATCCCGAAGCGATCGAGACCGCGCGACAACACGGAGTACGCATCCCCATGCAGGAGACCAGCCGATGATGGCTCCCCACGCCGGCCTCGAACGCCGCGTGCTCGCCGCGCTCGACGCGACGCCGCCACGCATTCCCGTCGTGATCGGAGGCTGCGGCGCCGGCCGGACCACGCTCTTGCACGTGCTCAACGATCGCTTGGGCCGTGACCAGTGCCAGTACGTGGACGTCGAACGCGCCGCCAGCACGCCCGAGCGCTTCCACCAGGCGTTCGCCGCCGCCTCGCCGTTCAGCGTCAACGGCCAGAGTGCCGCCGCGCCGCAGGACACCGCCGCCTCCGCGCGCGCCGCGTTCGATCGCACGCTCGGCCTGATCAGCCGCGCGCGGGCGCGCAACGACGGGCCCGCCACGTTCCTGTTCGACGAAGTGCTGGAGTTCCGCACCTTCGAGAGCTTCCCCGGGTTGCGCCACGTCCTGCGCGAGATGCTGCACGCGATGGCGGAGAGCAACAACCGCTTCGTGCTCACCAGCCGCTACGTCGCCCGCGCGTTGCGGCTGCTGCGCGACGGCCATCCGCGCTTCGAAGTGATCCACCTGCCGGCGCTCACCGCCGCCGAGGTCACGGCGATGCTGCCGCCCACCGGCGAGACGTCGGCGGAAGACCGCGATTACCTGGGCCGCACCATCGGCGCGCTGGCCGACGGCCGCGCCGCCTACGTCCGCGCGCTCGGCGAAGCGGCGTCATCGATGAGCGGGCGCGGCGGCGATCCGATCAGCGCGCTGACCGCGCTGCTCACCGGCGAGGGCGCGCTGGCGGCCTGGTGCAGCCATCGCTACGAGCTGCGGCTCCACAAGGCCCGCGGCTACGGCGCCCTGAAGGCCATCCTTGAGATCCTGGCGGAGGAAGAGCCGTTGACGCTGACCGCGATCGCCCACCGGCTGCACCGCACGCCGGGCTCGACCAAGGACTACCTGTCGTGGCTGGAAGACGTCGACCTGATCGTGTCGCGGCAGAAGCGCTACAGCTTCGGGGATCCGCTGATGCGATTATGGGTGCGGCTGCACTGCCGGCCGGTGCCGCCGTCGGTGGACGAAGTCGCGCGCGAAGTGCAGGCCTACGCGATGGCGCGGCTGCCGCAGGCGGAGCCGGCGCACGCGATGGCCGCCGTGTCCGGCGATCGCAAGGACTGGGGCATTATCGAGATCGACTGATTTAGTGATCTCGTGATTTGGTGATTGGATGATTTTACGCGCGCACGCCGAACCGTTCGGCGGAGCGCGCTTTCGCTTTCAGCGCTTCCTCTTCACGATTCTTGGGCGGCGCATTGGTCGCCAGTTGATCGACCAGCCGCCGCGCGATCGCGGCCACCTCGTCGATGGCCTGGTTGAACACCGCCTCGTTCGCCTTCGACGGCGCGGTGAAGCCGCTCAG
>CAYHCX010000032.1:0-20758 GCA_964355095.1 uncultured Acidobacterium sp. | reverse complement strand
TGGCCTGGTTGAACACCGCCTCGTTCGCCTTCGACGGCGCGGTGAAGCCGCTCAGGCTTGTCCAGTTACGCCCCCGGTGATCGTCTCGAGCGCGAGCCGGGCTCCTTCCTGCTCCGCGTCCTTCTTGGTGCGTCCGGCGCCGTGTGCCAGCACCTCGTCACCGACCATCACTTCGACGTGGAACAGCTTGTGGTGGTCGGGGCCAATCTCGCCGGACACCCGGTACGACGGCAACGGCCTTCCCAGCCCCTGGAGCCGTTCCTGCAGGCGCGACTTGTGGTCACGGCCGAAATACTCGGGCTGCCGCGCATCCTCGATCTGGCTGGACAGCTCGCGCATCAGGAATTGCCGGGCGGACTCGAGGCCGCCGTCCAGGTAGATCGCCGCGATCACCGCCTCGCAGGTGTCGGCCAGCAGCGCCTGCTTGCGGCGGCCGCCGGTCTTCTCCTCGCCGCGCCCGAGGATCATGTGATCGCCAAGGCCCATCAACTCGGCCATCTCCGCGAGTGACGCCGTTGACACCAGGTTCGCCTTGATCTTCGACTTCTGCCCTTCCGAGTAGGTCGGGAAGGCGCGGAACAACGCGTCCGAGACGACCAGGCCGAGCACCGCGTCCCCCAGGAACTCGAGCGATTCGTTGTCGGCGACGCCGCCGCTCGGATCCTCGTGGGCCTTGGACCTATGGGTCAGCGCGTGCTCGAGCAGCCCGCGGTCGCGGAAGCGATAGGCGACCCGCGCCTCGAGCGCGTCGAGCTCCTGCGGCAACGGCACGACGATGCCGCCGCCGACCTGCTCTCGATGGCTCTCGATAATCCGCACCGCATTGGCGGCGTCCATGTCGCGCACCGCGATCTGCGTCTCGCCCAGCGGATTGACCGAGAACGGAAACAGGCCCGGCGCCGGGCCGGCCGTGCGCATGGTGTCGACGCCGTGGCTGTCGAGCAACGCCTCGACGACGTTGGCCTCGATGTCGGACTGGGTCCGGAAGATGACGGTCAGGCCGTTCACCATCAGACCGGATCCCCTGAGGTGAGCGACGCTGCCGCGCCGTCGGACGGCAGCGGCGTCGCAGGCTCGATCTTCATCAGAATCATGGTCATGTCGTCGTGCTGGTCGGCGCCGCTGGCAAAGGCGCGCAGTTCGGCGAGGATGTACGAGCGCAACTGGTCGAACGGCAGGTGCGCGTACTGCTCGACCACCTGCGCCAGCCGCTGCTCACCGAAGCAGTCGAACGCCTCGTTCATGGTTTCGGAGATGCCGTCGGTGAACCACACCACCAGGTCGCCCGGCGCCAGGCTGATGGTCTGCTCCTGCAACAGCGAGTCGAACAGCGTGCCGTCGTCGATCTGCAGGCCGACCACCAGGCCATCCGGTACCAGCATCCTCGCCTTGCGGCGGCCGGGCGGCTGGTCCGCGGGCACGTGGATCAGCGGGCAATGGCCGGCCCGCGCGAACGTCATCTCGTGCCGCTCGACGTCGATGACCCCGTAGAGCATGGTGATGAAGCTCTTGCCGTCGAGATTGGCGGACACCACCTGGTTCACGGCCGAGAGGAACGCCTTCGGCTCGTGATGCAGGCGCGCGAGCGATTGCACGATCACCTTGAGCTGCGCCATGTAGAGGCCGGCGGCCAGGCCCTTGCCGGCGACGTCCGCGATCAGGACGCCGGTCATCGTGTCCGTGATCGGCAGGAAGTCGTAGTAGTCCCCGGCCACTTCGCGCGCCGGTTCACAAAACGCCGACATGGCGAGGCCGGTGACGCGCGGCGGGCCGGCGGGCAGCAGCTTCTGCTGAATCTCGCGCGCCGCGAACATCTCCTGCTCCATGCGCCCCTTCTCGGCCATCTCGCCGAGCAGGGTCGTCACTTCGCCGGTCATCAGGTTGAACGACTCGGCGAGCTCCCCCAGCTGGTCGCGGGCGCGCACCGGGATCTGGTGGCCGAAGTCACCGGCGCGCACGTGCTGCGTGCCGGTGAACAGGTCGTGCACGGCGCCGGTGATCTGCCGCGCCAGCACGAAGCCGATCACCAGCGCGACCAACTGGATGATCAGGAACAACGTGCCGATCACCGCCAGCACCGTGAGCAGCAGCTGGCCGAAGTTCATGTTGCCGAGCCCGGCCTGCGAGACCACCGAGATGCGCTTGTAGATCTCCCAGACGTTGATCAGGATCGCGACCGAGGCGCTTTCGGTCTGGCCGGTGGTCCAGTCGGAGAAGTCCAGGAACGCGACCCAGCGCTGGGTCGAGGGCGAAAAGATCGGCGTGTTCTGGGGATCGGGTGGCCGGTCCTCGAAATACCGTCCGAGGCTCGGCTTGCGCCCTTCCGTCAGGAAGGCGGTGACCTCGCCCATGCGGATCCCGGTTTCGTCGAGAATGCGCTGCTCGATGGTCATCGACAGCGGCATGTCGAGGATCACGGCCCAGTTCGGGTTGCTGACCTCCGGCAGGGCCACGGCGCGCATGACCAGGCGGGTGCCGCCTTCCTTCGGCGGCGTGTCGACACTGGGCGGCACGTCGAAGGCGATGATGCCGGCGAAGCCGTCGCACGGGACCCACTTGGGGAGCGTCGTCGGCACCGTGAGGTGCGTCCACGGCCCGGCCTTGATCGGCAGGGCGGCGGGCAGCGTGCGCGGGCTGCGCGCGGCGCGCGACGCCTCCACCTTGCAGGACAGGCCGTCCACCGGCACCACGGCCAGCGAGAGAAACGGGTAGCGCGTCTCGGTGCTCGATTGCCGCCGCTCCAGGGCCTCCGCCACGGCCGCGGCGGTGGCGCTGCGTTGCACCTCGAGTTGCGCGGTCTGGGCCAGAAACCGGGCCTGGTCGGTCAGCGAGCGCACGCGCGACTGCACCAGGTACGAGCTGACGTTGAACAGCAGGATTAAGCCCGCCAGCAGGAAGAACGTGATCACCAGGAGGGCCGGCACCACGCCCACGAACACGTACGACAGGATCAGCTTGCGCCGGACCCGCCACAGCAGCCGCCGCTTGGCCCACACCGCGAGGCGGGTGATGCCGTAGGCAATGGCGAACAGCAGGGCCAGGCTGCCGACCATGTCGACAGCGTCGAGGGCGTACGGCAGGGCCATCGCGAAGCCGAGCGGCCAGGTGACGGCCTTGATCGCCAGGCCGAGGACCAGCGCGCGGCCGGGGAACGTGCGCAATAGCCACGCGCGCCGCACGCGCCACCGCGACGGCGCGTCGCCGGGCAGCAATGCGGCAGGACGGACAGGAGCACTCATGGGGCGCGTCGGCGCCGCGACGCCGGACGGCGTGCGGCAATTGCGCGCGAAAATCATACCAGAGTATCGTTAAGGCCACAGTTACGGAACAGCCACAGATTGGGCACGGATTAGACACCGGCTTCATTCAAGTCATACGGCAGACACACAGTCAGCGAACGCACTCCATGAAACTCAACGACACCGCTCGCTTCAGCACTCTCTGCATTCATGCCGGTCAGGAACCAGACCCGGCCACCGGCGCCATCATCACGCCGATTTACCAGACGTCCACCTACGTGCAGGACGGACTCGGCCAGCCGCACGCCGGCTTCGAGTACGGCCGCACCCAGAACCCGACGCGCATGGCGCTCGAGCGGAACATCGCCGCCATCGAGGCCGGTTCGGCGGCGTTCGCCTTCGCCTCGGGCATGGCGGCCATCGACGCGGTGCTCACCCGCCTCGAGTCGGGCGACCACGTGCTGGTCAGCGACAACACTTACGGCGGCACCTTCCGCCTGTTCGAGCGCGTCCGCCGGAAGTTCGGCCTCGACTTCACCTACGTGGACACCTCGAAGCCTGAGCTGGTCGGACCGGCGATCAAGCCGAACACGAAGTACCTGTTTATCGAGACACCGACCAATCCGATGCTCCACATCACCGACATCGCCGCGGTGAGCGAGATCGCGCACGCCAAGAACGTGCGCGTGGTCGTCGACAACACGTTCGCCAGCCCCTACATCCAGCGCCCGCTGACGCTCGGCGCCGACATCGTGCTGCACAGCACCACGAAGTTCCTCAATGGCCACAGCGACAGCGTCGGCGGCGTCGTCATTCTCAAGCACCAGGACGACGTGGACTGGATGAAGTTCGTGCAGAACGCGGCGGGGGCCATCCTCGGGCCAATGGATTCGTGGCTGATCCTGCGTGGCACCAAGACGCTGACCGTCCGCATGGAGAAGACCAATGCGAACGCCCAGGTGATCGCGGAGTTCCTGGCCGGCCACAACAAGGTGCAGCGGACGATCTATCCCGGGTTGGCCTCGCACCCGCACCACGCCCTGGCCAGGCGGCAGATGCGCGGCTTCGGCGGCCTCATCTCGTTTGACGTCGGTTCGCTCGACGCCGCCAAGGGCGTGCTCAACAACCTGAAGCTGATGGCGCTGGCCGAGAGCCTCGGCGGCGTCGAAACGCTGATCTCACACCCGGCGATCATGACGCACGCGTCGGTTCCGCCCGAGCGCCGGGCGATGCTCGGCATCACCGACGGGTTGATCCGCATCTCCGTGGGCATCGAAGACGTCGAGGATCTGCAGGCCGACCTGGCGCAGGCGCTAGGCTAGGCTGTCGTTCAACCAGGACAGATAGGCGGGGCTCCCCGCGTCGATGTTGAGCACGAGAAACTCGGGCACATCGTACGGGTGGAGTTCCCGCACTCGCTTCTCGAGGGCCGCCAGGTTGGCGGCCCGTGTCTTGATCAGCACCTGCCGTTCGGCCGCGGTTTCCACGGCTCCCTGCCAGCGGTAAGTGGACTGCATGGGCGGCAGCACGCTCACGCACGCCGCCAGCCGCTCGTCCACCAGGGTCCGCGCGAACCCATCAGCGTCCCGCTGCACCGGAAACGTGGTGAGCACCAAAGAGTAATCCGCGTCCGCCATAGGGATGATTGGGGTCAGGCCCCCATTTTCACCCTTCTGCCAATCGACCAAAGGGTGAAAATGGGGGCCTGACCCCAATCATCCCTCGGCGCGCGGAGTCTCTTTTAGACCCGTAGACCCGTATAAACGTAATTCTGCTTGCATGTGAAACCTGCTTCGTGTAAAAACGTGCAGGAACATCACCGTGTTTACATCTTGCCGTTCTGCCGCGCTGGTAGATACACTGCATCCCGTAGTGGCGGCACGACGGACTGACAGCGACACGGTGAAAACAACCGTCGAGCTCCCTGGGGAGCTCTGGCGGGCCGCGAAGATTCGGGCCATGGACGAGCGGGCCGATCTTCGAACGGTGCTGATTCGCGCACTCGAGGACTACTTGCGCGACAGCAAACCGGAGCGGACCGCGCGCGACAGTACGCCGAGCCGATGACCGAGAGCGAAACCACCCAACCGCCGCCAACGCCACCCGTCGTGGCGCCCAAGGCGACACTCGCCAGCCGGGGACGCCGCCTCCTCCGCCACGCCCTCGTCTTCTTTACCTTCGTCATCGTCGTCGACGCGATCGCCGGCGAGAAGGGCCTGCTCGCCCTGCTGCAGGCCCGGACTGAATACGCCGCGCTCGAACGGTCGCTCGAACGCGCCCGCGCCGAGAACGCCGACTTGCGTGAACAGGCCCGCCGCTTGCGCGAAGACCCCGGCGCCGTGGAAGAGCAAGCCCGCCGCGAGCTCGGACTTATCAAGCCGGGCGAAATGCTCTTCATCATCAAGGACGTCGAGAAGAAGTAGCTTCTGATACGCTTGCCTTTCTCAGAATCACTGTTGAGGAGGGCTCATGGCACGTCAGGCAGAAGCAGAGTGGAAGGGCGATCTCAAGGGCGGCATCGGCCGCGTCAAGCTGGGAAGCGGCGCCTACGAAGGCAACTACTCCTTCGCAACACGTTTTGAAAATGGCACCGGCGCCAATCCCGAGGAACTGATCGGCGCGGCGCTGGCCGGCTGCTACTCCATGGCCCTGGCCAACTCGCTCGCCCAGGCCGGCTTCACCGCCACCAGCGTGCACAGCAGCGCGGACGTCCACCTGGGCAAGGACGACGCGGGCTTCCTGGTCAATCTGATCGAGCTCACTGTGACTGCGGTGGTTCCGAACGTCGACAACGCCGTATTCCAGCAGCACGTCGAGAAGACCAATGTGGGCTGCATCATCAAACGCGCCCTTGCCGCCGTCCCGACAATCACCGTGAAGGCCACGCTCAAATAGACATCCACGGGACGCGACTTCTCAGACGGCGGCGCGGCAGGACGCCCCGACGTGGCGATCCGATGGTGGCGTTACGGGAGGAATGAAAGGGGGATTTAGAAGAGAAATCAGCCGCTCAGGATCGAAACCCTGAGCGCGCCAGACAGAAGTCCAACGAGAGCAGCCGGAACATCGCTAGATAACCGGCCGCTCGGATGGTAGCAGTGAGGACGCTAGGCCGTCGGGCTTGCGCCCGGCCGACTAGACGACCTTGACGTTTTCGCCGCGGGGACCCTTGGGGCCCTGGCCCTTTTCGAACGTCACGTTCTGGCCTTCACGCAGCTCGTCGAAACGAGTGTCGGTGCAGGCGCTGTTGTGGAAGAAGTATTCGTTGCCGTCGCTGGCAAGGATAAAACCGAAACCCTTGTCGCTAACGAGCCGCTTGATCGTACCGTTCATTGGTGCCACGTGAGACTCCGTCATCCATCGAGTGATTTTGGCAGGTTTGGGAAATTCCCCAGCGCTGCCCTGAGGCCGTCGGCGCTGGATAGACGCTGGCAGGCGTAGAGAACGAGCACTCATCATACCACCGATGGACTCTTCTCAGGCGCCCAACCTTCGGGACCCTCTCCTGGCCGGCTGGCGGTCGACAAATCGTCGTTTTTGCTTGGATCTTCAGCATTTCGTCTCGACCGGCACCGCCCCGCCACGTCAAGCCAAGATGTGGGCGGGGTTGTGCGCGCCCACCGCGCACACCGGGCGGACGGGCCAAATCGGCTGATTTTCCGCGCAATTATCGCTATTCAAGCTGGCACAGTCAGTGCTGTTACCCGGGCATGGAGAAGACCATTCCCGCCTATCAAATTGATGCGCGCTGGAAGATCGTGCGCGCGAACGACGCCTTCTGCCGGACGTTCCGCTGCACGGCGTCGAGCCTGATCGGCCGCGACGTGCGCGAGCTGCTGCGCGAAGACTGGCGCCTCGACTTCCGGACCTATGTCGCGCGCGCGCTCGTCGGCGTGGGTGCCCTCGACGTGACGGTGCCGCTCGTGGCGCCGTGCGGCGAACAGAGCTGGTTCGAGCACAAGCTCGAGCCGCTCATCGAAGACGGAACGCTGGCGGGGTATCGCGCCACCATCCAACCCAAGGCCGCGAAGTTGGCGGACGCGCCCAAGCGCTGGTGGGAATGGCGACCCGTGGCGGCCCACCCGGTGTGGGACTTCGACGCGGAGCAGCTTGCTCGAGCCGGTTAGGCCGGGCCGGGTCAGCTGGCCTGTCATCCGCGAAGCGATGCTGGCCGCCGCAGCCGGTAGTCGTGCGTGAACAATTCCAGACGCGCCATCATCGGCGTGCCCGCTCGACTCGACCCGTTCCTGCCGCCCCTGGTGGCCACCGTCGTACGAAAGCCGGTGGAGCCGCACGTCTCGATCGACGGCCAGGAGTTACTGGCGTTCCACACGGACCCCTTGGGATCGCGCGGTCGATTCGCGCCGCTTGACCGCGGCCCGCGCGAGGGTCAGGATAGGCACCTGGACCGTTGAAAGGGACCACCATGGCGCAGACCACCAAAGCCGGACGAAACGATGCGTGCCCGTGCGGCAGCGGCAAGAAGTTCAAGAAATGCTGCGAGCTCAAGGAACAGAAGAGCCGCGGCAACATGGTGATGCTCGTGGTGGTGGGCCTGCTGATGGCGGCCGGCCTGGCGGTCGGCATCTCGTCGCTGACCGGCGACACCGACGTGGCCAGGCCCGGCGGCGTCTGGTCGGCGGAGCACGGACACTATCACTGAGCGGTCCCTGACGAGCCGGTGGTCCTGGCGGCGGCCGTGGACGCCGGCCTCGCGGCCCTGCTGGCGAACGTGATCGCACTTGGGACGGCGCTGCTCCGCGCGCCGGGCTCCGCGCTGCGGCTGTTGGCGGCGCCGGACAACCCCCTGATCGCCGTCACCGCGTACTCCATCATCGTGATGGCCGCCGGCGATGCCTCGGAAGAGGCGCGATTCCTGATCTCGGTGTTGCCGTTGCTCGCCGCCGCCGCGCGCCACAGGCCCGCCGGCGCGATCTTGTAGATGGTGCCGATCACCGCGACGGACACGTGGCGTTCAGCAGGCGCCACGACTCCACGTCGATCACGGCCTGGCTCACACCGGAGTCGCGGCCGGCGGTGCTGCCGACCGGCGATCGGCCCGGCATGATGCGGATGCGGCCGCCAGCCAGGTCGACACCCTGCTCGATGAGGTCTGACTTGCGCACCAGCCCGGTGATCTCGATCATGTCGCGCCCGCGCGCCTTGATTTCCGCGAGCAGCTTCTTCGGGCCCGACAGGCGGAGGCGCCGGCCCGGCTTCACGTCGGTCCGCGGCATTTCGTTGTCGGGACTGATGTCGACGATGAACAGCCGGTCGTAGGCGCAGCCCGGGATCGAGAGTCGCGTGGAGTCTTTCGGGACCGGCTTCTCCTGCGCGGACACCAGTCCGCCGCACAGGGCGACCGCCACGGTGAGCAGCAGCAACCTCATGATTTCAGCTTACTCCCGGGGCGGGGTATACTAAGTACCTTACTTCCGCTTTCCTGAGCACTGCGGCCGCGCCTGGCCCCCAGCCCTCACCAAGGCACGTCATTGGAGGGCTTGTGATCAACACCACTTCCGTCAGTCGTTTCGAGTCCTGGACCACCGGCGTGACCGACGCGCTCGGCGTGTTTGCCGCCGTCTGGGGCGTCGCCCTGGGTGTGCTGATTGTCGGCGTCCCCATCGCGCTCGTGGTCGCCCTGGCCCTCCGCCTCGGGCGAATGGTCTTCAGCGGACTGTAGGAGACGCGATGCTGTTCCTGGCAATCGGCTTCGCCGGCGTGGTGATCATGATCATGACCGGGCGCTACTGGGTCGAGTCCAACACCCGCGACATGGGCACCATGAGCCGGCAGTGGCTGGCTGAATACAACCAGTCGCATCCCTGACAAGAGCGCCGCGAAGCCTCCCTGGCAGACCGGGTGTGACTTGACTTCGTAATGCAAAGTCCTTTATTTTATCCTCGATGGGAACAACGGGACGAAGCATGGAGGCGTGCGCGGCATGACGACCTTCGCCGATCGATCGCTCGAGCAGCACATCGCGCAGTGGCGGGCGTACCTGCGCCGCCGGCAGGCCCTTCACGGTCCCGACGTGGAGGAGCTCGAGGGACATCTCCGCGACCAGCTGGTGGCGCTCACCGAGGCCGGCCTGTCAGGGGATGAGGCGTTCCTGGTCGCGGTCAAGCGCATGGGCAGCCGCGATGCGCTGTCACGTGAGTTCGCGCGCGCGCACTCCGAGCGGCTGTGGCAGCAGCTGGTGATCGCCCCCGACGTTGATCAGCCGGCGAACGCCGCGTACACCGAGACGATCGTCGCCCTGGGCCTCGCGGTCGCCGCGGCGTTGGCCGTTAAGGTTCCGGCGCTGTTCGGGCTTCGGCTCAGCCCTGATGACGAACTGCCGCCGTTCTACGCCCTGAACGCCAGCCTGTTCGTCTTCCCGCTGCTCGCCGTCTACTTCGCGTGGAAGCGCGGGTCGCACGTTGTGAGGGCCCTGTGGCTGGCGCTGCCCTTCGCGGCCGGGGCTGTCTTCGCCAACGTCTTCCCTTTCCCAGAGGGCAGTGACACTCAGGTGCTGACTATTCTGCACTTGCCCATCGCCCTGTGGCTGGCCGTCGGCTTCGCCTACGTCCGAAGCCGCCGGTTCGCCGACGATGGCCGCATGAACTTCGTCCGGTTCTCGGGCGAGCTGGCCATCTACTACGCACTCATCGCGCTCGGCGGGGGCGTCTTCACCGGCTTCACGTTCATGATGTTCGCCGCCATCGACATGAAGGCTGACTGGTTCGTGGCGGGCTGGCTGATCCCGTGCGGGGCGGCGGGGGCCGTGATCATCGGATCCTGGCTCGTGGAGGCGAAGCAAAGTGTCATCGGCAACATGGCACCGGTGCTGACCAGGCTGTTCACGCCGCTGTTCACGATCTTGCTGCTGGTGTTTCTGGCCACGATGGCGTGGACGGGCAACCCCATCAACGTGGAGCGGGAGGTACTGATCGGCTTCGACCTGCTGCTGGCGCTGGTCGTTGGGCTGGTGCTCTACGCCACCTCCGCTCGCGACCCGGAGGCACCGCCCGGCTTCTTCGACGGCCTGCAACTGCTGCTCGTGGTCAGCGCGCTCGTGGTCGATGGAGTGGCGCTGTGGGCGATCGCAGCCCGTATCTCCGAGTTTGGCTTCACTCCCAACCGGGTGGCGGCTCTTGGCGAGAATCTCATTCTGCTCGTCAACCTGGCGTGGTCGGCGTGGCTCTATGCGTGCTTCCTGCGTCACCGGGGCTCGTTTGCCGCCCTGGAACGATGGCAGATCGCCTATCTGCCCGTGTATTCCGCATGGGCGGCACTGGTGGTGGTCGTGTTCCCGCCCGTGTTCGGCTACCATTGATGCACCCCGCGCACTGCACCGGCGGATAGTCCTGACTAGTCGGGCGACGACCTTAAGCGATTCAAGAAGCACTCACGCCGCTACGACACTGATTCGCGCAACGCTTCGCGATCGCGGCTTGCTTCTGATAACGATCTCGACGTCCTGGTCGAGCACCGTGAGAAGCATCATTAGCCGCTCGACCGAAAATCCCGCCAGCTTGTCTCCGGCAGGCCAGAGTCCTCGAAAACCGCCAGTTCCATTGAGGATTGGGTCTTGCGGGGGCGTGCAACCAGCGGTACTTGCAGCTGTGGTGGTCCGCGGCGTGAATGACGAGAGGACCTCGAGCCTGATTCTGGCTGCGCGCACGCACTGTCACGCGATGGGCGTATCGGCATTGACCCACTTCCATCCGTATGTATAGACTAGAGTTTATACATTTGGGCAAGGAGTAGTGTCATGGCCGAAGCCGTGTTGGATATCAAACAGTGGGGCAACAATCTGGGTGTTCGCTTGCCGGCTGCCGTGGCGCGGGAAGCGCACCTGCGTGTCGATCAGCGCGTGCGCGTGTCGGTTGAAGGCGATCACGTCGTGATCACGCCGGTTGACAATTCGCGGTTGACCCTGGAGCAACGCCTGGCGGCCTACGATCCAAGGCGCCACGGCGGCGAGCAGATGGCCACGACGAGAACGCTGGGCGCTGAACGGTGGTAGCCGCCAGGCCAGCCGCGGCGCGCACACGCAAGCCTTGGGTGCCGGACCTGCAGGACATCATCTGGATCGATTGCAATCCACAGGTCGGGCGCGAAATGCGCGATGTTCACCCGTTTCTGGTGCTCTCGCCTCGCATCTTCAACGATAGGACATCGCTGGTCATCGGCTTGCCCATGACGACGGCGCAATACAATTCGGACAATCCCTTTGCCGTTGCCGTGGGCAAGGCGTCAGGACGCAAGTCCGCACAAACCAGCTATGTGCTGTGCCACCAGCCCAAGTCTTTCGACTGGCGCCTGCGCAAAGCCAGGAGACACCCTCTCGGCGCTTTGTCCACCGCGTTATTTGTGCAGGTCTGCGAACGGCTCGACCAGATCATTCAGGTTGGACCGAAACGTACGCTGGGTGGATGACCCAGTGATGCCTGGCGCTCAAGCCCGCCCTCAACTTCGCTCCTCTGCTGCGGACTCTCGTCGCGCTGCACCGCACGCCCCGACCAGCGGGACACCAGCCTCCGCTCGGCGATCACGCCGGGACGTCGCCCTGTCTCTCCGAGGTCGAAGGCTGCCCGGTAGATGGGCAAGTGATCGTAACGCCCCATCAGCATTCTCGCAGACGACCGGGCCGGGGGGCAAAGCCCCGCCGTCAAAGCAGCAAAGCGTCGACTACCGTGGTCCGCCACGCACCGGCCACACCCGCCTGGAGAAGCCCTTGGCGATGTTTGCGACGATGCCGAACTCGATGAGGTTCGCGATCCCGGCGCTGGGCGGGTCAGCGAGGCCAGCACCTGCGCTTCGCGCGTGAACCGCGCCAGGCGATCGGCATCGCCGGCAAAGGCCTCGGGCAGCACCTTGAGAGCGACGTCGCGATTGAGCTGGGTGTCGCGGGCACGATAGACCTGGCCCATCCCGCCTTCGCCGATCTGGGCGGTGACTTCGTAGACGCCAAGTCGCGTGCCTGAAGTGAGAGCCAAGTGGTGTCACTCCTCCGAATCGAGCGGCTCAGCGGCCACCAATGGCGTGATGGCCTCGATCAACAGGGGCACGTCGTCACGAACCGTTTGCCACAGGATCGCAAGGTCCACTCCAAAGTAGGCGTGCGCCAGGATGTTTCCAAAACCTCGTACTTCTGGCCACGCTACTTCGGCGTGAGCAGCCACGAACTCGTCGTCGAGGTGCCGCGCCGCTTCGCCCATGACCTCGAAATTCCGAACGACGGCATCAGTGGTCTTTGAGTCGGCCCGAAAAGACTCTTCGGACATTCCGGCGGTGTACGACTGAATCCGCAGGGCCGCCGTGAGGATATCCTCCAGACGGAGCCGCCGTGACCTCGACTCAGGCGGCACGAACGGCCTCGCGAAGAATGCGGGCTCTCAACTGGGGCTTCAATGCGGCCGGCGTCACGAGATCGACTGGGCGTCCCAGTACGACCGCCAGGCGCTGCTGCAAACGGACAAAACCAATGAGACCAATGGGCCGCGAAAACTCGACGAGCAGATCGATGTCGCTCTGCCCCGTCGCTCGGCCAAGCGCGACGGATCCGAACACGTAGATGGCCGACACGCCGTGTTCGAGCAAGAGATCTCGCTGGTCGACGAGGCACCGTTTGACGGCATCGAGCGTCATGCGGACAGCGTAGCAGAAACGGCCGTCAACGACGCACGCTGAGCCCGGTGCCAATGCGTCGCGTTACTTGGTTCCCGGCGCGATCTTTGCGCAGGTAGTCGGCGAAGTTGAAGACGACCTTGTCCTGGGTGTCGCGACTCTCGTATGAGGCTGTCGCAACCGCGATCCGCTTGCCGTCCGGGTGGAGACGGTACCAGACGAATACGCGGCTGGCTGTGCGATACAGCACAAGCCGCCTCGCGCGGGCGGTGGCCTCGCTTGGGTGATGTGGTAAAGTGATAACACTTATCAATGACTGCTAACAAACCACCACACCGCGTGGAGAGTTCACGTAGTCGTCTTCTGGACCTGGCTCGAAGGCGCCCGTTCCTGAGAGCCCGTGACGCCACCGCTCTGGGGATACACACCGAAACCCTGACGCGCATGGCCCGAGCCGGCGAGCTCGAACGAGCAGGCTCGGGACGGTACCGTCTCGCCACCAGAGATGTCAGCGAGAATCACGCGCTGGTTCTAGCTGCGAGCGCCGTTCCAGCCGGAGCAGTGTGTCTGACGTCTGCTCTCCGCCTTCACAACATCGGGACACAGGTACCGGTGGAGGTCTGGATTGCAGTGCCCAGGGGTACACGGATTCCGACCATCAGCTATCCGCCTCTTAGAATCATTCGAGTATCGAGCGCGCTTTTCGACCTCGGTGTCGAGGTGCATTGCATCGAGGATCAGGCCGTAAAAGTCTATAGTGTCGCCCGAACAGTTGCGGACTGCTTCCGGTTCAGAAACACGATCGGCCTGGACGTGGCCCTCGAGGCGCTCACCGAGGCATGGCGAAGCAAGCGCCTCAATCTCGACGAACTCAATCGGATCGCGAAGCGACTGCGCGTTCAACGAGTCATGCAGCCCTACCTCGATACGGTCGTTCTGTGAAGCGGGAGCCGAAGAACATCGCGGCGTCGATTCAAGCTCGGCTCCTTCAACGCAGCCACGAGCTCAACGTCGAGCATCAGCTCACGCTCGCGCGGTTCGGCGGTGAGCGTCGCTGTACCGCCTCTCGAAGTCGGAGTTCTCGGACCGCTTCATCCTCAAGGGTGCAGCGCTGCTGCTCTTGTGGATGGGCGACACCACCCGACCGACGAAGGACGTCGACCTGCTTGGGTACGGCGATACGTCCGCCGAGGCGCTGAGACACATCTTCGTTTCGTTGTGCGAAGTCGAGGCGCCCGACGACGGCCTCACGTTCATGTCCGATACCGTCCGCGTCGAGGCGATCCGCGAGGGGCAGGAGTACGGCGGCATGCGCATCACTCTGATGGCGACGCTCGGGAGAGTCCGGATCCCGCTGCAGGTCGACGTCGGCGCGGGCGACGCCGTGGTGCCACCACCTGACACCATTGACTATCCAGGGCTGCTCGATCTGCCACGTGCTCGCCTACGTGTTTACAGACCGGAAACGTCCATCGCCGAAAAAACCGAGGCTATGGTCCGTCTTGCCCTGGCGAACAGCCGGATGAAGGATTTCTTCGACATTCGAGGGCTGGCGATCACCAGGTCGTTCGGCGGTGACACGCTGCGTCTCGCACTCGCCGCGACCTTCGAACGACGACAGACGCCGCTGCCTCAGGAGGTGCCGCTCGCCCTGACCAACGAGTTCGGCGACGACCTGCAGAAGGGTCGGCAATGGGCCGCGTTCGTGGGTCGGATACGAGGCGCTGATCACACTGACCTATCCGAGGTGATCGACGTGCTCCGTGCGTTCCTCTGGCCCGTGCTGCAGGCGGCGACGAAGGGCGACCGATGGCCTCGGCAATGGGATCCTGGCGGGCCCTGGACATCGGCGTAAGCTCGTCCAGCCAATGCAGGCGACTCACGGGTCGACGAGACTAACAGCGGAGGTTGGTTGCGGGGGGGGCGCTGCCGTCACTACCGACCGGCCTTTACGTGGTGGCGTCCTGAGGCTTCCCCACTTCGCCGTCGGGGCGCGAAGCCCGTTGATCAGTATGCTGGCTTCGGAGGCTCAACCAGGTTCCAAAGGCGGCGGGAGTTGAACGGGAAAAGGGCGGGATCAGCAACTTGTTGATGGCGCGCGACTTTCGGTGCTTAAGGCTCCGCGGCGAAGTAACCCGACCGCGTTTGAATTCTTGCGCCACCGCGATTCACGCGAACGCTCAGCGAGTGCCAGCCAGAAGGCGGTGCCCCCTCAGGCGCGAACGTCAGGACATATCGGCGGCGAAATTCCCCCAGGATCTCGAGGAACACCGGCCGTGGATCTCCGCCTTTGCCGACGCTTACCACCCGGCCACCTGTGGCTGCGGCAAGCTCTTCCAGGAAGTCCGGATTGCCCGCGCCAGACCAGACCCCGTAGACGACGCTATTGGCACGACGGGCGGTGTCGAGCACCGCGGCCGCCGGCATGAAACTGGCGGTGTCCACGCCGTCACTGAAGAGGACGACCAACGCGCGCCCGGCATCGGCGTCGGCCAGTAGGATCGCGGTCAGCGCCGCGTCGATGAGCGCCGTGTCGCCTCCGATCGGCTCGATATCGAGTTCTTTTCGCACGCGCGCGAGGTCGGAGGTGATGGGGGCGCGCTTCACGACGGCCGTACTGAAGGTCAACAGACCGGCCGCGTCGCCGGGCGCCAGCGCCGCAAGCAACGCGTGGCTCGCGCGCTTGAGCGCCGCGAGCTGGCTGCCGCCCACGCTTCCGCTCAGATCAAGACCCAGCATCACGCTGACCGGCACGTCACTGACGTTGACGAGATCGACCTTTTGGCGAACTCCGTTGTCGAGGACCTCAAAATCGCTCGGCCGGAGACCCAGGACTGGCCGTCCGCGCTCGGTGACCAGCACGTCCACACGCACCCCGTCCGCCCGCGACGTGAATATCGGTTGCTGGAGAAGAGGCGCTGCCAATGGCAGGACGGCCGCCATTGCAACCACGAGCCACGAGGGGCCGGTCACGGTTCGTCCGCCGTCGCCTTCTGGCGGAGAGCCTGCATCCACCGCAAGGCGTGCCGCCCCTGTGCGCGATCGTACATCCACCACGGGTCGGCGAGATCGTCGTCGGCCGCGCTTGCCGCAGCGTGGTCAAGGTTCGCGATCACGCCGGTTCGATCCCCACGCGCGTGTGCGAGTCGGGCGAGCGCGAGGTACGGCACACGCGAATCAGGCACGATCGTCGCTGCCTGTTCGAATGACCGACGGGCTGGTTCGAAGTCATGCTCGGCCTCCTGCGACAGACCCAGGAGGAGTGCGGCGTAGTAGCCGAGCAAAGGCTCGAGTGGACGCGCTACCACCTGCCTCAGCTCTCGGCGTGCGTCGCCGGGGCGTGCATGCAGCGTCAGAACATGGGCCAGACGGAGGCGCGCCTCGACCAGGCCCGGATCGGCAGCGAGAGCCAGGCGGAATGCGCGCTCGGCCGCGTCGAGCTCGACCGATGCCGAACCGATATCAGGCCTCACGGCAGCTGTGCGAGTCGACCGGGCGAATTCCTGAATCAGCGGCGACGCGAACATCTCGTGTTGGCAGCCGGCGAAGAACTGCAACATCGAGTCCTCCGGCAGCAGCCGCAGGCCATGGTCGAGTTGCGCCGAATTGAACCATGCCGTGCTTTGGGCTAACGCGATCGTCGCGCGATACCAGTCGCGCACGAAAGTGTCGCGGCCTGGATTCGGTGTGACTCTCGCCAACAGCAATCGCGCAACATCCCAGTGCAGGCTGACGCTCTCGGAGTTACGGTCGCGGCCGTCGCCGACGACCAACTTCACCGGCGCGCGCGCCGACGGCGGACCCGGAAGACCACTGGGGCTGGCAGCGGTGAGCGTGGCGACGTCTGTGTGCAGCATCGCGGCTCGCTTCAACAGCGGGTTCGTCTGGATCGCACTTGCCCGTCTGGCAAGTGCCGTCATCGCTTGGCGGTCGTCCGCGCGCAGCACGATGACCGGGGTTTGACGGCCGCGCCGAAGGGTGGTTCGCCACGTCTCCGCAGGGTCAGGCGCGGCTTCATCAAGCGGCGGAGTCAGGAATGTCGTCTCGGTCGGCCGGACCAAGAACGTGAGAAGCACCTGCGCGTTGGCCCAGAGCCTTCGGAGGTCGTCGCCGGTCCAACTCGTCGCACCTGCCAGGGCCAGGTCAAGGTCGCCAGGCACGTGCTGTTCGATCGCTGAGATCCACTGCTCGAGCAGCGCAAGGTCCAAGGGCTGCCTGTCGCGACGCTGCTCCACCGACGCTGGGCGGGCCGACAAGACGGCGAGAGAGGTCACGAAGAAAGCCAGGACGGCTACGGTCTTTGCGGCTGGCGGCGAAACCGGCATGGTGCCATGATACCGGCGCCAAAGGACGGGAGGGAACTTCAAGCCCAAGTCGAAGACGAAGCCCTCGGCTCCACTCGCAGACGACCGTGGTGGGTAATGATGGTTGCGGGGGCTCACCCGCGACTACATCGGCGCCTCTGTTGGACGGCAGCGTAAACGTGTGTTTTTCGCTGCTTTTCACGGAGGTTTGCCATGTCAGATTCACGATGGGGAGATGACCCGCGCGATCGCGGTGGTGACTCGCGGGACCTAAGCCGAGGTGGACGCGGCGGAGGTGCTGACGTTCGCGGACGGGAGCGTCTGCAGCCCCGCGAGGCGTTCGCGGACCACGTCCGTCTGCCTGACGGGCGTGAACGTGAGCACGTCTGTGTACGCGACCGCTCCTACATGCTCCGCGGCTCCGAGAGCCGCACGCTGGCCTCTGTCGGCGCCTTCCGCGTCATCCGGACCGACGACCTGCGCGACGCCTTCGACAAGCCGCTCGACCCGCGCCACGGCGAGCTGTGGCGCCTGCGCGAGGCTGGCCTCGTCCAAACCGTCCGCCTCGACCGTGACACGACGGCAGTCACGCTCACCAAGGAAGGCCGAGAGCTTCTCGAAGGCCATCGTCGCGACCAGGATGCGCCGGACCGGCAGAAGTTCTACAGCGACCTCCAGCGACCGCGCGAGTTGAAGCACGACGCGGCCGTCTATCGCGCCTACCTTGAGGAGGCCGCGCCTCCACGAGGCCGGTGCCGATATCCATCGCATCGCCCTCGAGAACGAGCTGAAGGCGGAGTTCCAGACGTTCCTGCAGGAGCCGAATCGCGACCGCGGGGACAGCGACGGACGGCCCGACCGCAGCGTGCTGGAGATCGAGTCCTGGGCGCATGAGCACAACCTGCCGTGCGACGCGACGGGCCACGTCCAGTTCCCGGACGTGCGCATCGAGTACGACATCGACGGACGCGAGCAGACGCCCGACGTCGAGGTCATGACGCCGCACTACCGCGGCGCCCACGCCGCCGGCAAGTGCAGCTCAGGGTTCAGTCTCTACTTCTCAGGACGCGGCGGCGGCGGACGCGGCGGCAACCGCTCGCGCGGGGATGCGGAGGACTTCCTATGACCTTCGACGAACGCGCTCACGCCGTCGCCAGGAAGGGCTTCACTGAGCGCCAGGCGCGTTTCCTGGCGACGATAATGCTGCACGCCGGTGTCTGCGTCCCGCGCCAGTACGCCCGCTTCTGCGGCATTGTTCACGGCGCGAAGACGCGGAAGTTCTTCGCCAAGCTGGTGCAGCTCGGATGCGCGTCGATGTACGACTGCCGCCACAACCGCGCTCGCATCTACCACCTCACCCAACGGGCGCTCTACACGGCTATCGGCGAGGCCGACAGCACGTTCCGCCGACGCATGTCCATCAAC
Source organism: uncultured Acidobacterium sp. (assembly GCA_964355095.1). GTDB lineage: Bacteria > Acidobacteriota > Vicinamibacteria > Vicinamibacterales > UBA2999 > 12-FULL-67-14b. The sequence continues at coordinate 2,175 of CAYHCX010000032.1, read as the reverse complement.
CGCGCCATGCAGCGCTTGATGGTTCTTGACGCCATTGTCGAAGACCCGGATCTCGCGTGGCTGGCCACGGCCGAGGACAAGGCGGCGACCTTGACCGCGCTCACGTCGATCGCACCAACGGACCTGCCGCACGTCATCGTCGGCGCGGGCAACGCCCGCAAGGTCCGATACTTCCCGGAACGCCTCCCGATTGGCATCCACCACGCAGGCCGCGGCGTCCTTGTCTACGTCCTGAGCGAGCCCGGACTCGACGACTTCCGCGTGTTCATCGAGCGCCACGCCGCCGTCTTGCGCGCCTTGCCGGGGTGGACGCTCCGCCTCGTCTCACCGCCTGATCTCCCAGGCATCGGAGACCGCGCCAAGAAGGTCGTCGAGCAGCACCTGTTGGCGCCGCTCAGGCCCGTCACGATGGACGAAATGCGCTGGTACTTCGACCAGCGCCGTGCGACATCACCGAGCGACATGGCGCGATTCAACCGAGACCGCAGCGGCTTCTCCAGCCCACACATGCAACTGCTCTACAAGCTGTGGAGGCAGGACGGCGACGCCGCCCTCGTCAACATCAGCAACCATGCCATCCGCGACGCCGTCGAGGCCGGGCGAGGCCGAGTCGATGTCCTCGAACTCGGTCACCGGTACGGCCACCTCTCTCCCTTGGCTGCCGTCTCCTGAAGGCTCTTCCCAACGGCCTCTCAGCGAGACCGCGTGCAACCGGCGTTCGCTACTCCGGCAGCTTCGCGGGGCCGTCCAGCAGCTTCGGATCCAGCCAGCGGCACAGCTTCTCGACCTCGTTGATTGCCTGCTGCATCTTGAGGGGCTGGATTGAGTGCGGCTAACCGTCGCCATCGGATCGACGAGGGGGGCCAAAAGGGGCGTGCGCCAACATCCGCTCGACCCGGGTCAAGGCGGCTTTCAGTAGAGCCATCTCATTCGCATGCGGAAACTCGAACAAGACCTTCACCATCTTGGCCACAGCCTACCCGATCACGCCAGCCGGATTCCTTATCACCAATGCTTTTGATAAAAGTTGACTAGTGGAGTCTTCGAACTGACCGTCGCGCAGTTTCTGGTGGCGCTGCCCCACGACTCCATCCGAACGGGAATAATCAACCATTATCGCCAGCCTCTACGTGGTGGCGGCTTGACGCCTCCCCACGGGCCCGATGCTCTGGCGGCGACGGAGCGTCGGCGAACCCTGCGCACCTCGCGCCGGAGCCGCGCGACTCAGCCGGCGATTGCCATCGGCCTGACAGAGAGGACTTCGTCCGCGCGGAGAGGCTCGACGGCGGCCTCAGGAACCGTAACGACGCCAATCGACTCGCCGAGTGCGTTGAAAAGTTCCAGCACGCACCCTCGAGGTCCTGACGAGGGATGCGAAACGAAATCAACCAACGTTGCCACGTCGCCAACTCGAAGCGCGTGCTCGGGGAAGGACGCCCGGAGGGCCACACGATCATACAGTTGTAGAGACATTTCCGCTCCTTCCCTGCGCCGGCTTCAACGTCACGAACTTGAACGTTCCGTCGACCGCCTGCTTTATCCAGATGCACACGACCGGTAGGGTCCCACCGGGTCCCTCCAGCACGCCTGCGACGCGATAGAAGGTTCCGTATTCGTTCGTGCGATCCGCAACCGCATCAACCGTGTCAGCCAAGCGTCTAACGGCAGCGCCGAGGTCGGCCCAGTTCTTCAGTTCGAAGCCGGCCTGCCGCAGGTATCCGCTCTTGTCGTCCCACGGCCTCGGCACCAGCAGGTAATGCGTCAACTTCGTCTCGTCGATGACTGCGTCCGGCGGAATGCGCATAACCCTGCTGTTTGCTGCGGCCATCAGGATACCCCGGTACCGGGCGCTGCGGCTCCAGGGCTTCGCGAGACTGGCCGACACACAGCCCCTGTCTGGCCCAGATGGAGCGACCCCTCCGGTCTTGGAGAAGCGCCCGATGCCGCAGCTTACCCGCATCACTCGTGATTCCCGCACGGCGCTCGAAGTCCAGCGCGAAGACATCGAGGAAGATGCACTGCTTTCGATCGACGAGGGCGGGCCCCGCGTCAGAATGCTGCCGCTGCCCGGACCGCGTGCCGAGCTCGGAAGCCGGACGAGCGAAAGCTGTCGGTTATGTTGGTTGCGGGGGGGGGATTTGAACCCCCGACCTTTGGGTTATGAGCCCAACGAGC
>CAYHCX010000031.1:0-43113 GCA_964355095.1 uncultured Acidobacterium sp. | reverse complement strand
TTGGCGGAGAGGGTGGGATTCGAACCCACGTGCCCTTTCGGACAACACGCTTTCGAGGCGCGCCCGTTACGACCACTTCGGTACCTCTCCGCTAGGGTGGGACCGCGACTGTCGCCGGAACGGTTGATTATATCAGAGACCGCCAGGGCGGCACGGCTTGACGGGGGCACTCCTCGCCTCACCTCCTCGATGACACGACACGGTGTGTTTCCCCGTCAGGCGGTGCCGCCCCGTCAAGCGGCGCCGTCAGGGTGACGCGTCGCAGAGCGGCCGGAAACCGAAGCCGCGAACGCGCAGTTCCGGCACCAGCCGGCGGACCGCTTCCGCAGCGTGACGGCGATCCGCCCGCGGGTCCTTGTGATGGCCGTCGTGAATCACCACGATGTCCCCGTCCGACGCCTTCCGCGCCAGCCGCGCCGCGACGCGGTCGCCCTGCCGGCGGCGCCACCAGTCGAAGTCCCACATCCCCCAACTCCACCCGGTCAGCCGATAGCCGGCGCGATCGAGGCCCGCGTACATCTGGCCGCCACGCCAGCCCGCGTGCGGCCGGAACAGCCGGCACGGCTCGCGCCCGGTGATGGCGGCAATCCGGGCGGCAGCGCCCTCCAGCAGCCGCGCCAGATCATCCGGCGGCTCTAGCATCAGCCGCCGCGTGCCGCTGTGCAGGCCAATCGCATGTCCGTCGTCGGCAATCCGCCGGACCAGCGCCTCGGTTGAGGGAGTGATGTGATCGTCGATCAGGAAGAACGTCGCTTTCGCATTCGTGTCGCGCAGCGCGTCGAGCAGCGGCGGCGTCCACTCCGCATTCGGCCCATCGTCAAAGGTCAGGTAAAGGGACGGACCCTCACCAGGCCGGCTGTCCACGTGCCACAACGAGCGGGACGGACTGAAGGCTTCGAGGACAAACGGAAACGGCGCCGTGTGAGCCAGCGCCAGGATCGCCGCGGCAAGCGCGATGAACGCGAACATGGTGTCAGGTCGCCTTCACCGCGAGCGGCACCAGCAGCAGGAAGCCGATCGCCACGACGCCCTCGCGTCCGACCAACTGGTCGAGCTGGCCGACAATCTCGCCGCGGACTGCCTCCGCGCCGAAGGCCATGCCGGCGATGGCCGTGGCCACGAGCAGGATCGGCGCGATTGCAAACAGCATGTAATAGGCCAGCGATGCCCCGAGGCGCGGCGCGGCGTCGTCCCACCACGCCCTGCCGGCGGACCCGAACATTCGCAGAAACGCCGTGACGCTGTTCGACATCGTTCCCACAGTGCCGCCGACCACTCTACCTCGACTGTCCAATTCTGAACGCCGGCGCCAGGGCCCCGCACACTACACTCGGTGTAATGGCACACCATGGATGACGCGTCGGACAGCCTGAGGCCGTGGTTGACGTTCGCCGGCGGCGTGCTCGTCGTGGTTGTCCTCTACTGGGCGCAGACGGTGCTCGTGCCGATCGCGCTGGCCGTCCTGATCTCCTTCGTGCTGGCGCCTCCAGTCAGTTGGCTCGAGCGCTGGCTGGGCCGCGTCCCGGCCGTGCTGATGGTGGTGACGCTGGTGTTCGTCCTTCTTGGTCTGGCCGGCTGGGGCCTCGCGCAACAGATGGAGAACCTGGCCCAGGAGCTGCCCGCTTACCGCGTCAACATCCTGGCGAAGATCGCGGACGTGCGCGGCGCCGGCAAGGGCGGCACCGTCGAGAAGCTGCAGGAGACGATCGAGGACATCAAGACGGACCTCGGGAAATCCGACGCGCCCCGGGGCAGGGCCCTGCAGCAAGTCGAGGTCGCCGCCGAGCGGCTGATGTTCCCTGGCTTCGCCTGGCTCGGTCCGGTCGTCGGCCCGTTGGGAACCGCCGGACTCGTGGTGGTGCTCGTGATCTTCATGCTGCTCGAACGCCGAGACCTTCGCGACCGGCTGATCGGCCTGTTCGGCCAGGGCCGCCTGATGGTCACAACCAAGGCGTTCGACGAGGCGGGCACCCGCGTCAGCCGGCAACTGCTGATGCAGTCCCTCGCCAGCCTGGTCTACGGCGTCATCGCCGGGGTCGGCCTCTACTTCCTCGGCGTGCCGTACCCGCTGGTGTGGGGTGTGCTCGGTGCGGCACTCCGCTACATCCCGTACGTCGGTCCGGTGCTCGGCGCCGGGGCGCCGATCCTGGTCAGCCTGGCCGCCCTCCCGGGCTGGACCGGTCCGCTCTCCGTGTTGGGCATGTTCATCGTGCTCGAGTTGTTCACGAACCTGGTGGTCGAAACCGTGCTCTATGCGGGGGCCGCCGGCGTCTCGCAGGTGGCGCTGCTCATCTCGGTGGCCTTCTGGACGTGGCTGTGGGGGCCACTCGGCCTGCTGATGGCGACACCACTGACCGTGATCGTTGTCGTTCTCGGCAAGCACGTGCCCGGTCTCGAATCCGTCGGGACCCTGATGGCCGACACGCCGGCGCTGGCCCCGGAGTTCAGCTATTACCAGCGCCTGCTCGCCCGAGACCCGGGTGAGGCCGCCGACCTCATCGATCGGCACATCAAGGCCGAGCCGTGGGGCTCCGTCTACGACGCCTTGCTGCTGCCCGCGCTCAACTACGCCGAGCGCGACCGCCTGGAGCGCCGGCTGTCGGAGGAGGAAGAAACGGCGGTCATCGAGGCGACACGAGAACTGCTGGCCGACGCGGCCGAGTCGATGCGGCGCGTGCGGCCGGAGCCGCCCGCACCGATCGAAGCGCCAGCATTGCTCGAGCCCCGCGAGCCGCTGCGCGTGCTGGGCTATGCGGCCAACGGCGTGGCCGACGAACTGGCGCTGGCGATGCTCGGCCACGTGCTGGCCGATTTACCGATCGTCATCGAGATGACCAAGACGCGCGTGCTGGCCTCGGAACTGGTGTCGCTGGCTCGAGAACAAGGGGTCTCCGTCGTCTGCATTGCCGATCTGCCACCGAGCCCTTCGTCCAAGACACGTTACCTGGTGAAGCGGCTCCACGCGGCGCTGCCCGACGTGCGCATCCTGGTGGGACGCTGGAGCCCGCCGCTGCTGGCCGATGAGAACTCGCAGTTGCTGCGTGAGGCCGGCGCGACGCTGGTGTCGTCGACGCTGGCGGAGACCCGCGACTACCTCGGCGGACTCGTCGAGATTCCGCGGATCCCGCCTCCGGCCTAGTGGGACGCCAGCGGCCGCCGCCGCAGGATGACTCCCGAATCAACGGTGCGGCCGGTCCTGGACACGGCGTTGAAGTGCATCTGATCCTCGAAGACCTCGCCGACCAGGAAGGCCTGGTCCGTGTCGAATCCTCTGGCGGTGAGCGGCGACCGCACGTCGATGTCCCCGATGGAGAGCCTCCCGGCAGAGCCGAGGACGAAATGCGCGATGCCCCTCTGGGGCTTGATCCGCTCATAGAAATGATCGTGACCCGCGAACACCACGCTGACGTTGTACTGGACAAACAGCGGCTCGAGGGCTTTGCGCAGCTGGACGTCGGAGCCGTGCCGTCCGCCGGAGGAGTACAGCGGATGATGAACGAGCATGACCTTCCAGTCGTCGCCTGCTTCCTTTAGCTCTTTCTCGATCCACGCAATCTGCGCGGGGTCCGGATACGTGGTTTCAAGCGCGAAGAACCGGACGTGCTGCTTCGGCGCCTTGATCGAGTAGTACTTCTTGCCTTCCATGTTGAATTGCTTGTAGAAGCGCTGGTTGCGGTCGTCATGATTGCCGAGCGCCGCGAAGAACAACACGTGGGCGTCGAGCAGCAGTTTGTACGGCTTCTCGAACTTCTCCAGATAGTCCTGTGGCCGCTCCGCCCCGATCAGGTTGTCGCCGGCCATCAACACCAGCTCGAATGGGAAGGTCTGGTGGGTCTTCGCCATCTGGGAGGCGAGCTGGTACTGCCCCTGCGTGCCGGTGCCGGAATCGCCGAACACCGCGAACTTGAGGGAGCCCTCCCGATTGGGTAGCGGCATGGGCGGCTCCGCCTTGGTCAGTGGCGACACGACCGTCGCCGGGCCGGACGGCCCCGCGACACCCGTCGTGCACGCCGCCAGCAGAAGAACAACGGACAACGATGCAAGGAGTCGGCAGGTCTTCATGGGTCACTTCCGAGGCAATGCATCCGGGATGAAGTCCGGGATGATGTGAGCATGCTGGTCGAACAGGATGAGCTGGGTGCCGATGAAGCGATACTCCATCTCCTCGGGGAGCTCCGGCAGGGCCTTGAGCACGTCCGGCGGCATGGTCGTGAGCGGCACCGCATCCGGATAACGCTGGTTGGCCGTCAAGGGGACGAACTTGACGTTGTCATCCATGATCGAACTGCGGAGCTGCCAGCCATCCGGTCCTGAAAATACGCGAGCCAGGAGACGCTTGACGAACGCCGACATCTCCGGCGTGAAGATGTCGCCACGCTTGGCGCCCGCTCTGGCGGCGAGAATTTGCGCGGCCATGGAGCGCTGCGTCTGGTCGATTTGCTTCGGCGTCGCTTCCTCCGGCAGCTTCGGCGCGGCTCGCTCGGCCACCAGGTGGATGGCGACATACGCGTTCACGCGCGTCATGAAGTCCGCGATTGCCTGGGCGTCGGCATTCGACGGTTGCGGTGCTTGACGCCCCGCGACCACCGGCCCGCCCATGACCACCAGCGTCATCGCGATCACACTCACTGGACGCCACCACGTGTGCGACATATGAACCCCCTTGGCCGCGGAACTCATGCGTGAGTCCTTGACCCGGAGTTCCCCATGCAGAACTCGCGCCGTTGATCCCTCTACGGACGAGCTCGCGGTGGACAATCGCGATGAACGGGTTTCAGGCGGCCCCGTCCGGAGGCACGCTGTCCCGCTCAGCCGCTTCGCGCTCTTCCGCTTCCCACCGCCGCCTGATCTCCGCCGCATGCCGTCGGCGGCGCCACACCGCCAGGGCGGCAACGCCGATCATCAGGAGCCAGAACGCATCGCCCGACGTGAAGAGCGGCACCCACACTGTCCACACGCGCTGCCGATTCCAGAACCCATCTTCCACCGCCCCAAGCGGCCGCCCGGCGATGCTCGCCACGGCGTCGTTGAACGGCACGTCGTCGCCGACCAGGCGGAGGATGCCCGCGGGCGCGGCGCCGCCGTGCTCGCGAATGATGTCCCGCACGAGCGCGGTGGCCAGCGAATAGGCGCGCGACTGCGCGGTCTGGCCTCCGGTGAAGAGATCGTCGATCTCGCGCACGCTCAGACGCGGGCCTGCGAGCAGCTCCCACGCCAGCCGTGATCGATCCTCGAATCGCCACGGGCGCTCCACCGCGGCCGCCAGGCCTTCGTGGAACCAGCGCGGCACGGGCCGCCCGCCGGCGGCGCGGCCGATCAAGACGTGCGCAACTTCGTGGCGGAGGACATCATCGAGCGTGTCATGCGGATACACCGGCGACCGCGATGGAAACAAGACGATGAGCCCGGCGTTGCTGAGGGCGTAGCCGGCCGTCCACGCGGCGGCCTCGCGCGCCGCCTCACTGTCTTCGCCGGCGAGCACCACCTGGATGGGCGGACCCGCGTCATCAAGGCCGACCGTGCGAACGAGGCCGGCCAGCGGAAGCCGATCGAACGACTCCAGCCGGCTGCGGGCGGCGGCGAGTTCCGGCGGCGCCAGAATCACCAACGCCGGCGGCGCCTGCGCCGCGGCGATTGCCGAGGCGAGGATGCCGAGGAACAGCGCTAGGGCCGGACGGCGCATTCGATCAGCATGTGACCCGAGGAAAGAGCGCGCGGCTCGGCCACGGCATAGCCGGCCCCGGTCGCCAGTGCCGACAGATCCTCGCGACTGCGCGGCGTGGCGCCGGGCTCGCAAATCACGATCTGCAGGAGGTCATCCAGCGCACGATAGAGTCCGGGCATGCCGCCGCCGATCACCGGCTCGATGATCAGCAAGCGGCTCTGCGCCGCGCCCTGCATCGCGGCCGCCACGGCGCGGAGCAGCGCCACGCCGCGCTCGTCGTTCCAGTTGTGCAGGACGTTCTTCAGGATGTAGATGTCCGCGCCCGGCGGGACGGACGCGAAGAAGTCCCCGCCCACATACGAGAGGCGACCGTGCAGCGCGGGCTCGACGTCGCGGGCAGCGCGCTCGCACACGTCGGGACGGTCGAAGCAGACACCGGTCAAGTGCGGCAACGCCCGCAGCAGGCCGCGGACGATGGTGCCGCGGCCGCCGCCGATGTCCACCACCGTGCGGACCGACGAGAAATCCCGGCTCTGCACCACCACGCCGGCGAGGGGCCGGGCCACGTCTTCCATGGCGCGGTCGTAGATATCGGCCGCCTCGGGATGGCCCGTGAGATAGGGGTACAGCGCGGACCCCAGCACCGCTGGCGTCGCCGGCTCGCCGGTGCGGACCGTATGCGCCATGCCCTGGAAGATCCGCTGGTAATCGCCGCACGCAAGCATGCACCAGGCGCGGACCGAGTGGGGATGATCGGCGCGCAGCGCCTCGGAGTCCTTGGTGTTGGCGAAGGTCCCGTCCGGCCCTTCAGCGAACACGTCCATGGCCGCCAGCAAGTGCAGCACGCGGCGCAGCGGCATCTCTTTCATGCCGGTGGCGCCCGCCAGATCGCCGGACGTGCGCGCGCCCTCGGCGAGCAGATCGGCAATGCCCAGCTGCGCCGCCACACCGACCGCCGACGCCACCCATCCACTGCACGCCAGGTATCCAGGGTTCATCAGCTCTCCATCGACGCCGCCACGACTGCGCCGTTCAGCGCGGCAGCCAGCGCGATCACATTGGGGGCCCGCAGCATCGTGATGTGCGTGCCCGCCACGCGCGTCACGGCGACGGGACGGACACTCCAGGCCGACCAGCCGAGGTCAGCGCCCGCCGCCTGCGGGATGCCCAGCGCCTCGTCTTGCTCGCCGGCACGGATGACGTGTATCGGCACGTCGATGCGCACCGGCGCCGGACGATACGTCGCCGCCGCCCACACGTTGGCGCGATACAGGTCCATGTAGCGCAGGATGAAGTCGCGGCTCGCCTCCGGCGGCAGCACGCCGGACCGCAGCAGCACGTCCGCGAGCCATCCCGGGCCATCGTCCGAGGCCTGGTGCTCGTCGAGGTGCAGATCGATGCCGTAGAGGCGCTCGATGCGCGTGGCGATGTGCCGCGACCAGTCGCGCGTCTCGTCCTCCGCATCCGCGGCCGCGCCGGGCGCGGCATTGTCGAGGACGATCACGCCGGCGACCGCCACGCCCTGGTCTTGCAACTGGCGCGCGACCTCGAGCGCGACGAGCGCGCCAAAGGAATGACCGACCAGCATCGGCGCGGCATCGCCAAGCGAGGCGCGAATGTCGCTCGCATACAGGCCGGCCAGCGTCGGGACGTCCGCGGGAATCGGCGCCGCGCCGGTCAGGCCGACCGCATCCGCGCCCCACACGCTCCGGTCCGGCCCGAGCGCGCGCATCAGGTCGTGGAAATACAGCAGGCTGCCGCCGGCGCCGGGAAAGCACACCAGGGGTGGACCCGCGGTGCCGGGCTGCATCAGGACGATGGTGCTCGAGCGGGAGTGGCTGACGCGCGCGCGAACCCAGCTCGCGAGTTGTTCCAGCGTCTGATGCGTAAACAGCGTGGTCAGCGGCAGCTCTACCGCGAATTCCTTCGCGATGAGGCTTGCCAGGCGGACCGCGCGCAGCGAGTGGCCGCCGAGATCGAAGAAGTCGTCCGCGGGCGCAACGTCGGCCACCTCGAGGACGAGGGACCAGAGCCGTGCCAGCCGCAACTCGACGAGGTCCCTCGGCATCGCGGTTCGCGGCCGATCGGCCGCCGGCGCCAGCGCGCGGAGGGCACGCGTGTCGACCTTGCCGTTAAGCGTCACCGGGATCGCGTCAATCATGTGGATGGCTGGCACCATGTAGGCCGGCAGGCGATCGGCCAGCCACGACACCAATGCATCCGGAGTGAGTCCCGATCCCGAGGGCGAAGGCACCACCCAGGCGAGCAGCCGGGATGCGGAAGCGCCCTCGCGATCCGGCAGGACCACGGCTTGTCGAACGCCGGGATGCGAAGCGAGCACCTGCTCCACGTGCGGCAATTCAATGCGATAACCGCGCAGCTTCAGCTGCCGGTCTTCACGGCCCATCAGCAGGAGACAGCCATCACCCAGCCGCCGGGCGACATCGCCGGTCCGGTAAGCGCGCGAGCCATCGGGCAGCACCACGAATCGCGCCGCGGTCTGCTCCGCGTCGTTGATGTACCCGCGCGCCACCGCCGCCCCGGACACGTAAACCTCGCCGGGCACACCGGGCGGCACGGGCTGGCGTGCGTCGTCCAGCAGCCAGATCGCGGTGCCGGCCACCGCGCGACTGAGCGGCAGCGTCGCGGGGCCGGTCGCCCGTGACGCATCCACCGCATGCGTCATCACGCCGACGGTGGTTTCCGTGGGGCCATAGTGATTGAACACCTTGCAGCTGGACCGGGCAGCCAGCGCGCGCGCCCACGCCGACGAAGAAGACTCGCCGCCGAGGATTAACGCCTGGCGCGGCAGGGCGGGCGCATCGGCATCGAGCAGCGCCTGCAGATGCGAGGGCACGATCTTGAGGTAGTCGATCTGGTGTCGCACCAGGTATTCGCTGAATTGCCGCGGGTCGGTCGCCACTTCGGCCGGCACCAGGTGCAACACGCCGCCGGTAGCCAGCGACGGAAACAGGACCGTGTGCCCGAGGTCGGCGGCAATCGTCGACACCATCGCATGCCGGCCCCGCGGCTCGATGCTGAAGTCCTCGATGATGCTCGCCACGTAGTTGGCCAGCGAGGCATGCTCCACGGCCACGCCCTTCGGCACGCCGCTGGATCCGGACGTGAAGATGACATACGCGAGGTCGTTCGACGGCTTGCCGGATGGAGCACGGTGCGGCGTGCCCTCGCCCACCACCTCGAGGGACCCCCGCGTGCCATCCACGACGAGCGTGACCCCCGCTTGGGCAAGCATGCCGGCGCGGACGCTCTCGGGCAGCGCGGGGTCGAGCGGCACGAACGCGCCGCCGGCGCGCAGGATGCCGAGCAAGCCCGACACGAAGTGCGTGGTGCGCGGCATCAGCAGGCCGACCGGCACGTCCGACGTCACGCCGCGTTCGCCAAGCCTGACGGCAAGCGCGCCGGACCTCGCCCACAGCTCGCCATAGGTGCACGTGCCGTCTTCGGCGACCACGGCAATGGCCTCCGGCGTGGCCAGGGCATGAGCTTCGATCGTGTCGTAAATGGGCCGCAGCAACGCCGGGACCGCGCCTCCAACCAGGACCGGTCCCTGATTCGACCCGGACGCGAGCGGCAGCGTGGCGATGGGCTGGTTTGCGTCACGAATGACTTCCGCCAGCACGTGCACGACTGTCTCGCCGATTGAGGCGACGGTCGAGCGATCGAATAAGTCGGTATTGAAGCCGAGGGCCGCGCGCAGCCCGCCCTCGTCTTCGACCACGGTCAGCGTGAGGTCGAACTTGCCATCAGCCTGCGGCATGTCGAACAGCGACGGCAGGCCGGCGTCGACGGCCGCGCCTCCCCGCCGGCTCAGGTAGTTGAACGTCACATCGAAGATCGGCGATCGGCCCGGATCCCGATCGACCTTCAGCCGCTCGACCAGCAGCGGGAACGGAAACTCGCCATGGGCGAAGGCGGCGCGGGTGCGGCGATGAACCTCCGCGAGGAATGACGCGAACGTGTCCGCCTCACCGAGCCGTGCCCGCACCACGACCGGCTCCACGAAGTAGCCGGCGACGCCGGCAAACTGCGGTTGGCCGCGGCCCGCCGTCGGGATGCCGATCACCAGGTCGCGCTCGCGCGTCCAGCGATGCAGCACCGTCAGGAACACGCCGAGCAGGGCCACGAACGGCGTCACGCCGCCAATCTTCGCCAGCGCTCGCACCCCGTCCCCGTACGCGATCGGCACTGACAGGTGAACCGAGTCACCGCGATAGGTCCGCACCGGCGGGCGTGGGCGATCCGTGGGCAGCTCGAGCCGCGCACGCGGCTCGGCGAGTTCCTTCTGCCAGAAGCGCCACAGCGCGTCGCCGTGCTCGCCCGCGAGCATCTCGCGCTGCCACCGCACCAGGTCGTGGTAGGTCCGCGGCAGCGGTGGCGCCGTCCACGCGGTGCCAGCGCGCACAGCGTCGCACATCGCCGCCAAATCCCGCCGCAGGATTTCCAGCGACCACGCATCACACGCAATGTGGTGCATCGTCACCAGCAGCGTCGGCGCCTCGGCCTCGAACCAATGAAAGCGGATCGGTGGGTCCAGCGCAAGATCGAAGGACCGGGCATGAGATGCCGACCGGGCGCCGGCGCGCCTGTCCGCTGTCCAGCCTCGCGTATCGGTTTCTTCCCAGGACACGACAGGAACAGGGCTGACTTCCTGCACGGGCTCGCCCTGGTGCTCGATGAAGCGAGTGCGCAGCATCGGATGCCGCTGCACCAGCAACGCGGCGGCCGCACGCCACTCCGCGGCAGTAGCCGTGCTCGCCTCGAGCGGCATCGACTGGTTGTAGGCCACGCTGCCGGGCGCCAGCCGCCAGAGGAACCAGAGGGCGCGCTGGCCGTAGGACAAGGGCGCGCGCGCGGACGCTGCGGCCGCCACGGCACGCGTCTCTCTGGGCGACGCGGCATTCCGCAGCGTGCGCGTCAGCGATGCGATCGACGCGGTTTCGACGAGCTCCGACGCCGCCACCATGACGCCGTGGTCCTGCTGCAGCCGCGACGCCAGTTGCAGCGCCATCAGGGAGTCCATGCCGGCGTCGCGCAAGGGCTGGTCGGGTTCGAGGGTTCGTCCTTCGGGTATGAGCAGGATGGCCCCCACCACCGACTGGAGGTAGTCGTCCACCGAGCCGCCCGCAATATGGCGTGCGGATTCTCGAGTGCCTTGGCGAACGCGACCAGCCGGAGATTCCGCCTCGATCCAATACGGCTCCCGCTCGAACGGATAGACGGGCAACTGCGCGCGCGGGCCCTTCCCCACTCGCGCTCGCCAATCAATCGTCTCGCCGCGCTCGTACTTCGCTGCATCGTCGTCAGCTGGCTGCGCCGACGGCTCGCCGGCCGCACCCTTGCGGAGTTGGGTCACGGCGTCGGCAAGCGAGTTGACCGTCACGGCGCGCCGCTTCGGAAAGTGCGTGCGGCCAATGCTCAACGTCCGCGCCACCGTGCCAAGATCCACCTCGGGATGCCGCGACAGGTGAGCGGCCAGCCGCCGCGCGACGTTGCGAAGCGCGTCATCGGAACGCGCGGAGATCGGCAGCAGCCACGGCCCAGCCGACGGGACGGGTTCGGGCCGCGCCGGTGGCGGCCCGACGATCACATGCGCGTTGGTGCCGCTGATTCCGAAGCTGCTGACGCCGGACGACATTTGCCCCAGCGCGTCCCACGGCTCGCGCGTGGTGACGACCGACGCGGCCATCGCGGCCCAATCGGCGAGCGGATTGGGCCGAGTGAAGTGGAGCGTCGGCGCCAGGGTGCGGTTCGCGTGCTGCAGCACCACCTTGATTAGACTGGCCGCACCGGCCGCTGCCTCCAGGTGGCCGACGTTGGTCTTCACGGCGCCGAGGCGGAGCGGCGCGCGATTGGATCCAAACACCTGGCCAAGCGCGTTGATCTCGATTGGGTCGCCCAGCGAGGTGCCCGTGCCGTGCGCTTCGATGTAGGCGACGTCACCAGGCTCGCAGGCGGCGTCGGCCAGGGCGGCCCGCACCACGGCTTGCTGCGACGTTCCGTTGGGTACCGTCAGTCCGCTGGTGCGGCCGTCGTGATTGAGCGCCGAGCCGCGCACGACGGCGAACACGCTATCCCCGTCCGCCAGCGCGTCCGCCAATCGCTTGAGCACCACCATGCCGCAGCCTTCGCCGCGCACGTAGCCATCCGCGCCGGCGTCAAACGCAGCCGAGCGGCCCGACGGTGACAGGGCGAGCGCGTGACTCAGGAAGATGGTGGTTTCCGGATTGATCAACAGGTTGACGCCGCCGGCCAGGGCCACGTCACTTTCTCCACGCCTGAGGCTCTGCACCGCCAGGTGCACGGCCGCGAGCGAGGACGAGCACGCCGTATCGATGGCCAGCGCGGGTCCCTGCAAGCCGAGCACGAACGACAGCCGGCCAGCGGCGGTGGCCGCCATGTTGCCGGTGGCCATGTAACCACCCACCGCCAGCCGCTCCTGCACCGACAGCCTGGTGGCGTAGTCGGCGTTGCTGATGCCCACGAACACGCCGGTCAACGACCCGGCCAGCGATCGCGGATCGATGGCCGCGTGCTCGAGCGCTTCCCACGCCACCTCCAGCAGGAGGCGCTGCTGCGGATCGAGCGCCAGCGCTTCTCGAGGTGAGATCCCGAAGAACCCCGCATCAAACCCCTTGACGTCGTCCAGGAACGCGCCGAAGGACGCGCGCCGCCGGACCTGCTCGTCCGCGGGCTCGCCGGCCAGGTCCGGATCCCATCGATCACGAGGGGCCGTGGTCACGGCGTTGAAGCCATTCATCAACCGCTGCCAGAACGCCTCCGGCGTGTCCGCGCCGCCGGGAAACCGGCAGCCGAGACCCACGACCGCGATCGCTTCGCGATCCGCACTGGAGCGGACAGGCCGGGCGGCCGCGAGCGCCGGCGGCGCGCCGGATTCCAGCCGCGCCACCGCGCCGGCCAGCAGCGCGATCGACGGATGATCGAACGGCAGCGTCTGCGGCAGGTCCACGCCGGCCCGGTGAGCGAGCCGGTCGATCAGCTCGATGCACCCGATCGATCCGAGGCCCAGGTCGAAGAACCCGCGCTCCGGATCCAGGCCGTCCACCGAGCTCAGTTCGAGAAGGGCCGCAACTTCCGACGCGACAACCGGGAGCCAACGTTCGGCATCCACGTCGAGGCGCGCGGGCGCGGCGGCGACCGCGGGGGCCACGGCAGCCATTGCGGCGGGCCGCAGCCGGCGCAGATCCAGGTCGTGGCCGCGCACGAACAACTGCGCCAGCGCGGTGCACAGCTGCGCGCGCAGATCGCGGCCTTCAATGTTGGTGGCAATCGTCGCCACGCCCGTGCCGCGAAGGGTGTCGCGGACGAACCCGGACAGGCGATCGCCGGCGCCCACTTCAACGAAGGTGATGATGCCGTCCGCGTGCAGGCGCTCGACCACTTCGCGGAACCGGACCGGTGCGCGCCACTGCGCGGCGAGCACGTCGCGGATGGCATCCGGGTGGTCCGGGAAACGCTCCGCCGTTGCGGCGCTCCACGCGGCCACGCGTGACGCGTGAATCGGCAGCTTCGCGTAGTGCCCGCGCAACACCGCCTCTGACACCGGCAGCAGCGGCGTGTGAACGGGATGTTCAACCGCCGGCAGGCGGAACACGACCTCACGACGCGCGCGGGCCGCCTGTTCGACGCCCTCGAGTACCGATGATTCGCCCCAGACGACAATCTGTTGAGGGCAGTTGTCGAGCGACACGCAGAGCTGCGGCGGATCGGCGTTCAGCAGCGGCTCGATGATCGGCCGGGACGCCGCCGACAGCGCGAGCATGCCAAGGGTGGACGTGCGGGGCGCCTGCGAGAGGCCCGTCTGCTGGTGGAGGTCCCACAGCACCTTCACCAGCGTGGCGTAATCGTCCACCATGCCCGACGCCACGAGCACGGCGTTCTCGCCGAAGCTGTGGCCCACCATGGCGTCGCAGGTGAAGCCGAAGTCCTGTAGCAGCGCCCACATCGCCAGGTCCGCGAGCAGCTGCGAGTCGAGCGCGACCGCCGCCATGCCGCGCGCGCCATCGCGCGCACCACCGGTGCCGCGTCCCGGCTCCGCACGCGGCGACGCGACGCGGCGAAGCGTCTCGCTCCACACGTCCACCGACGGGAAGATCGCGCAGAGTTCCTTCAGGAGCGGTGTGGGCCGCTGTCCGAGGCCGGGAAACAGGCAGGCCGTGCGGCTCGGCGACGTGGCGACGCCGGCGAACGTGGTGCCCGCCAGGCTGAGCGGGCGATGGCCGTCCCCACCGTCGAGGTGCGCCAGCGCCCGCGCGCGCCGCGCGTCGAACTCCTCGGGCGTGGTTGCGACAATCGCCAGGCGGTGCGGGGCTGGCGCCTGCCGCGCGCACGCCGCCGCCAGCGCCGCGAGGTCGCCGCTCGAGGCGCCGCGAACGCGCGCCGCCAACTCGGCGACACTGCGCGCAGAAAAGGCGAGAAGGTGGCAACCGGCGGGTTCCAACATCGAACGCTGAACTATACTATCGCGCAGCGCGCGCCAGCGGCCGGCGCCGTCCGCGAAAGACACATGTCGTCACCTCAGCCACACCCATCCGTCCGCGCGGGAGACTTGAGCGCCGTGCGCTCGGTCAACTTCCCCAGCCACGCGGACGACCGCGGCACGCTCACCGCCATTGAAGGCGGCCAGGACATCCCGTTCGACATCCAGCGGATCTACTTCGTGCACGACGTGTTCGCGGAGCGCGGTGGGCACGCGCACCGCGAGACGCACCAGGTGGTGGTGGCCGTGTCCGGCCGCTGCGAGCTGATCCTCTCGGACGGCGAGCGTGAAGCCCGCTTCATCCTGGACGACGTGCGGAAGGGCGTCTACATCGGACCCATGCTCTTCATCCGGACCACGAACTTCTCGCCGGGCACGGTACTGGTGTCCATGGCGAGCAGCCACTATGACAAGGCGCGCTCGATCCGATCGTGGCCGGAATTCCTGGAAGCGATCAAGCCATGAGCCCCCTGGCCGACGCCCACGCCAAGGCCGCGGACGGCTACCTGCGATCCGCGGTTGCCACCGACGGCCACCACCGCACGATGGTGGAGGTGGACCAGTGGTTCGCGGAGCAACGCCGCACGCTGCGGATGGAGGTGCGGCAGGTGCCGTTCACCGACCTCGCCGGCTGGACCTTCAGCCCGAACCCGGTGACGCTGTCGCACGCCTCCGGCAAGTTCTTCGCCGTGGAAGGCGTCCGTGTGCACACCGACGCCGGCCCGGTGCGCACCTGGGATCAACCCATCCTCAATCAGCCCGAGGTCGGCATCCTCGGCATCATCACCTGCGTCTTCGGCGGCGTGCGCCATTTCCTGATGCAGGCCAAGGTGGAGCCCGGCAACATCGACAGCGTGCAGTTGTCGCCCACCGTGCAGGCCACGCGCAGCAACTACACGCGCGTCCACGGCGGCGCCGCGCCGCCCTATCTCGAGTACTTCCGCGACCGCTCGCGCGCACGGATCCTGGTGGATGAGCTGCAGGGCGAGCAGGGCGCGCGGTACTTCCAGAAGCAGAACCGCAACATGATCGTCGAGGTAGACGAGGAACTGCCGGTCGGCGATCGCTTCTGCTGGATGACCCTCGCCCAGATCAAGCAGCTGCTGAAGCGCGCCAACGTGGTCAACATGGACACCCGCACGGTGCTCGCCTGCCTGCCGCTGCTGGGCCGCGGGCCGCTGGCCCTCGACAGCCTCGAGATCGACGGCGTGCCCCTGCTGATCGGCGACCTGCCGCTGGGCGCCTTTGCCCGCGAGCTGCTCGCCTCCGTGATCGATCAGCGGCGGCCCCTGCACAGCCTGCGCGAACTGATGCAGTGGTTGACGGACCTGCGCGCCCGGCACGAGCTCACGCTCGAGCGCCGGTCGCTGGACGAGCTCGACGGCTGGATCGTCACCGACACCACCATCTGCCATCCACAGGGCCACCACTTCTCGGTGATCGGCGTGGACGTGGAGTCCGGCGTGCGTGAGGTCACGCGGTGGCAGCAGCCGCTCGTGGCGCACCACGGGCTTGGCCTCAACGGCTTCCTCCTGCAACGCCGCAACGGCGTGCTGCATTTCCTCGTCCGCGCCTGCATGTATCCCGGCAACCGCCAGCTGTTCGAGCTCGGCTCAACGGTGTCACGCTCCCACGCCGACGCGCACGTCGGCACGCCCGGCGCGCCGCCGTTCCTCGACTTGATTCACCACGCGCCCGCGCCCTGGATACGCTATCGCGCCATCCAGTCCGAAGAGGGCGGGCGCTTCTACCAGTACCAGAACCGCTACGTCATCGTCGAAGCGCCGGAAGGCTTCCCGGTCGAGTCCACGCCCCTGCACCGATGGATGACGCTCGGCCAGATCCAGGAGCTGCTGCACCACGGCTACTTCAACGTCGAGGCGCGCAACCTGCTGGCGTGCCTGGACCTGTGTGACGGGGGGCCGGCCTGGACGCCCTGATCCTGGGCTGGTCGTCGATCGCGCGCCGGCGGGTGCTGCCCGCCTTCGCGCGCAACGGCGTCACCCGGATCGACGTCGCGTCACTCACGCACGAGGTGACGCTGCCAGACGGCGTCACCGGTTCGGTGTTCCGCTCCTACGACGAGGCCCTGCAGCGTTCCAGCGCGCCGCTCGTCTACGTCTCGACCCGCAACCATGAGCACACCACGTGGGTGCTGCGCGCGCTCGACGCCGGCCGCCACGTCGTGGTGGACAAGCCCGCGGCCCTGTCCGTGGATGAAGTCCAGCGCATGGTGGACACGGCGGCCGCCAGGCGCGTGCTCGTGGCCGAGGCCACCGTGTGGACGTGGCACCCGCAGATCGTGCGCATGCGGCAACTCGCCGCCGAGGCCGGCCCACTGGGTGCGCTGATGGCACTCTTCAGCTTTCCGTCGATGCCGGCGGACAACTTCCGGATGCAGCCCACGCAGGGCGGCGGCATGTTATGGGACCTGGGGCCGTACGCGGTGTCGGCGTCCCGCGTGTTCTTCGGCCAGCCGCCGGTCGAGGTGGTGGCGCACGCGCATCAGCCGGACGGAGCGCGCGTCGACACGGCCTTCAGCGTGATGATGCGCTACGCGGGCGGCGGCAGCCTGATCGGCCGCTTCGGCATGCACACCGCCTATGTGAACCGCGTCACCGCGATCGGGCCTGGATTCGAGGCCAACCTCGATCGCGCGTTCACGTCGGCGCCCGACCAGCCGGCCACCATTGCCGGGCAGCAGCACCACGCCGCGATGTCCATCACGGTGCCTGCGGCCGACGCCTTCGCAGGTTTTTTGGCGGAGGTGACGGCCGCCGCGGAGAGCGGCCGGCACCAACCCTTCGCGGAGATGATGTTAGCTGACGCCGGCGGACTGTGCGAGCTCCGCCGTGCCGCCGGCCGCTGACGCGGTCGAGACGCCGAGCGACGCCAGCTCCTCCAGCAGGCTGCGGCAGCGCGCCGCCGCGGCCTCGTCCTGCCCCTGGTCCTTCACCAGGTACGCCAGGCGCTCGAGCGCCTTCTCGAGGCGGATGCTCGTGGGCATCGAGAGGCCCGGCATGAACGGCCGCATGTAGGACGGCTGCCAGAGGTCGTGGACGGCGTGGTCGCTCTTCCAGCGCGCCGCGCGCAGCGTCTCCGCGCGGAGGCGAATGGCGGTCAGCGAGTCCATGCCGCTGTGCTTCCATGTCCAGCCGTTGGTCACGTCCAACTCGTACAGCGGCGCATCGTTCCACACCGGCATGGTCTCGTCGCTGAACATGAAGAAGTGGACGTTGAAGAGGCCCTGGAATTCGTTGACGAGGAAGTTGTGGGTCTGCGCGTAGTCGTCCGGCGTCTCGCCGGGATACCCGACCATGAACGACGCGCGCACCTCGATGCTGGTGCCGCGGAGGGCCTCGATGGCGCGGTAGTTCTGCGCCAGCGTGACCTTCTTGTCCATGTTCTTCAGCGCGGTCTGGTTCATGGCCTCGAAGCCGATGAACAGGCGGCGGCAACGCGCGGCCTCGAGCTGCTGGATGACCTGGCGGGTGCCGAGCGTGTTGGCGCGCGAGTAGCCTTCCCACGGCACGCCGACCGACGGCAGCAGTTCGAGCAGCCGCTTGAAGCGCGTGGGCGGGATCGTGAAGGTGGAGTCGTAGGCGCGAATCAGTTGCGCGCCGTTATGCTCGACGTAGCCCTTCCAGTCCGCCGCGATCTTCTCGGCGGACTTGTAGCGCCACAGCGGCGACGCCGCCGGGAACGAGCAGAACTTGCAGGTGAACGGGCAGCCGCGCATCGATTCGTACGGCACCATCTGGTGCGTGCCCTTGAACACCGGCGAGGGATGCGCTTCGAGGTCGATGTAATGCACCGGCGGCGCGTGCACTTCGCCGTTCCCGCCCCGCCAGGCCAGGTTGGGCACCTTCGAGAGATCGCGGTCACCGGCGAGCGCGGTGACCAGCGCCGGCAGCCCGACCTCCGCGTCACCGCGGACAATGAAGTCCACGTCGTGATGAGAGGTGAGAATCTCGGCGTACTTCAGGTTGCTGTACTGGCCGCCCATCACGAGCGTTGCCGACGGGAAGCGATCGCGGATCCAAGTGACGGCCTTGGCCAGTGACGCCGCGTCCCACACGAACGTGGTGGAGAGGCCGACGAGGTCGAAGTCGCCCTTCGGCGGCTCCGCATTGCCGTACCAGATGGCGTCAGCGCTCAGCCACTCATGCTCGATGTCATGGGCGTCGAGAATCGATCGCACGGTGGCCGTCGGCAGGTGCGGCGCCACGCCGCGCCAGGGGCGCAGCAGCGGCTGGCCGTGCTCGCCGCCGACCCGGAACTGGCGAAGGTCCAGCGGCCGCCCGGCCATGCGCGCGTAGGCGCCGGACAAGTCCGCCGGCACCGCGTCCGTGAGCAGCGTGCCCTCGAGGGCGTTGGTATTCAGGAACGACGGCCCGAGGCCGGAGATCAGCAGTACCCGTAATGACATGAAAGGCCGTGGTCGAGAGAATACCATCAACGCGCGGGCGCCACGCGGTGCAGCACGTGTTCGTACAAGGCCAGCCAGGCATCCCGCTCGCGTTCGCGGCTCATGCGGCCGGCCAGCGCGACCGCGCCCCGTGAGAGCCGGCCGGCCAGCGCGTCATCCTCGAGCACGCGGCGAATCGCGGCGCCGAGGCGATCGCGGTCCCCGTGGGGCGCGAGCATCGCGGACTCCCCGTCCACCAGCACCTCGCGCATGCCGCCGACGGCGGTGGCCACGATCGGCAGGCCGCGGGCCGCGGCTTCGAGCACGGCGTTCGGCCCGCCTTCGCTTGCGGACGACTGCACGTAGACGTGCATGCGGCCGAAGTAACGGCTGAGTTCCGCGGGCGGAAACTGCCCGGTCACGATCGTCTCACCGGCGATGCCCAACTCCTCGATCAGCGTGCGCGACCAGGATTCCTCGTCGGGGTCGCTGAAGAACCCGGCAAGGAGCAGGCCGCGGCGGCGGGCGGGCGGCACGGTGGCGTAGGCCCGCACCAGCAGCGGGATGTCCTTGACCTGCCGGAACTCACCGACAGTGCCGACGATGCCGCGGCGCGCCTCGTCCAGCGACCATCGCGGCTCCTCTGGCGGTGGCGGCGCCACCCCAATCCTGATCACCGAGCTTCGGCCGTCAACCGGCACTTCTTCCGCCACGCGCGACAGGCAGGTCTCGTTGATGGACGTGACCCAGGTCACCGAGCGCAGCGTTGCCAGCAGCACGGTGCGAATGACCGGCTGGTCGAGCAGCATCATCGCATCGCTGCCGCGGATGCTCGCAATCGTCGGGCGCTTGTGCCGCATCGCCGCATAGACACAGGGCACCGCTGCCGTCAGAAAGAAGCCATGGAACAGCGCGAAGTCGAGCCGATCGTCGAGCCGCTGCATCACCTGGCGAAGCGCGAACTGCGCGGCGGCGCTCGGCGGGTCGGCATGGAAGACGCGATGCACGGTGATCGCGCCGTCAGCCGTGGTCTCGACCTCTCCAGCCGCGCCGGCACGGGTATCCGGCACCACGACGTCAACGTCGTAGGCCTCCGACAGATAGCCGGCCAGCCGCGCGGCGGCAACCGCAACCCCGCCTGGCTGCGGAGGATAGGTCGATGTGCTGAGGCAGATCGCTCGACGCGTCATCGATGCAACACCGGCGAGGCACCATCCACCACGGCCAGCCACGACCCATCGTCCCGGCGCACGGCATCGATGTGATGCATGCCGACGGCATTCCACCCGGATCGGCTCGCACGAAGGATGGGGCTGGACGCCCACTCGCGCTCTTCGTAGGTGGACGGCGTGAGCGCGGTCACGTCGAAGGCGCGCAGGCTATGACCGTAAGTTGGCCAGCCATCCTGTGCGAAGCGCACGAGGCGGCCCTCGTTCATCAGCATGCGGCCGCCGGGCCGCGTGCGGCCGCGGTTGCCCGGCCACAGCGGGCTGGCCGGGTGCTCGACCCAGGCACCGTCCAGCGTTTGGCTCGACCACAGCCGGAGCTCATCGAGCCCGCGCTGGGCGAACAACCACCAGCGATCGTCGTGACGAGTGATCGTGGCGTCCGCGTACGAACCGCGCGCCAGCGTGACGATGCGGCGCCAGCCTTTCGGGAAATCCTCGGCGACATAAAGATACACGCCGTTGTCGCGCCGGGATTCCGGGATCATGTAGACGGCGCCGTCGTGCGCAAAGACGTGCGGGTACGAGAGGTGGAACGGCTCGCGCAGCACGGACTCCCGATAGGTCCACCTCACGCCGGCATCGGCGCTGGTCGCGTACGCGATCTCACCGCGGCCGGTGTCGGCGTTCCACACCTCGAAAAACAGGTACCACGTGCCGTGAACGATGAGCAGAAACGGATCGGCGACCGCGCGCGCCGGCAGGTCAGTGACGTCGGCCACCGTGAGCGCCGGGCGCGCGCCCGATCTCACCGGCGCAAGGCGCGCCAGCGACGGGCCGGCGTAGACATCAATGGACCACTGGAGTTGCCACACGGATCGATTGGGCGAAGCACCGACTGTATACTGGCCTCTTGGTGACGTGCAACGACTTCTGGGGTGTAACCGCGGTATTTGCGTCGCGGCAAAAACCCGAGGTGCTGTCGAACCTGCACACGGCCAGCGAGCGGTGGCGCCGGCAGGGTCTCAGACTACTCATCGTCGAGCTGGCCATCGGCGGCCAGGAATTTCAGGTTCCGGACGAGTGGGCCGATCGCGTGCTGCGCCTGCGATCCGACACCGTGTTGTGGCACAAAGAGCGGATGTTGAATATCGGCATTGCCTCGCTGCCCGCGGAGTGCGAGTTCATCGCCTGGATCGACGGGGACATCCTGTTCGAGAACGACGCGTGGGTGGAAGAGACGCGGACTCTGCTGCATGATTACCCGGTCGTGCAACCGTTTGAGACCATCAGCTGGCTTCAACCCGGCGAAACTGCCGCGCCGGACGATCGGCCGCCAGGCGCGGGCGAGGGAGATGCCGCGCGCGGCTTCGCCTTCAGCGTGGCCTCATCCGCCAACCGTCGCTGGACGCTCGCTCACTACGATCTGCATGGACAGCCCGGGTTCGCGTGGGCCGTGCGGAGGAGTGTGCTGACCGCGCATGGGCTCTACGACCGCGCCATCATGGGCATGGGCGACGTGATTGCAGCCCAGGCGTTCGCCGGCGGCCGGGACTACCTCAGGGGCCTGCACTTCAGCGCCCGCCATCGCGCGCCGCGCGAGAACGCCACCATCCAGGCGTGGGGCGCCGAGGTGGCCGGCGCCACCGGCGGCCGCTTGCACTGGACGCCGGGACGCGTCCTGCACCTCCATCACCCGGCCACCTCTGGCCGGACCGGGTACCTGGATCGGCAGTCCATCCTGCAGGCCCACGATTTCGATCCGATCCGCGACATCGCGCTGGATGACAACGGCTGCTGGCGCTGGGACAGCGACAAGCCCGAACTGCATCGCCAGGTCAGGGAGACCTTCGTCACGGCCGCCGCTGAAGCGGCCACCGCCAGCCTCGCGTCGCGACCATGAGCACGTCGCCGTCCCCGACCTTCTGCATCATGCCCTGGGTGCACGTCTTCAGCGACGAGCGCGGCCTGCTGCGGCCCTGCTGCAAGACCCTGGAAGAGCACGCGCGGACGATTCACAATGCCGACGCCGACGGCCGCCCGTTCGCCGTGCACCGGCCCGGCGACATCGAGGCCGGCTGGCAGTCGTCGCTCATGCGCGGGCTGCGCCGGGACATGCTGGAGGGCCGCCAGCCCGAGATCTGCGCCAACTGCTTTCGCGAAGAGTCCCTCGACATCCGCAGCTACCGCGAAGATGCCAACGCGCAGTACGGCGGGGCGATGGCGGCCGCCGCGGAGGCGACGGCGCCCGACGGCTCGGCGCCACTCACGCTCGTGCGCAGCCTCGACGTGCGCCTCGGCAACGCCTGTAACCTGCAGTGCCGCATGTGCTCGCCGGTGTCGTCGAAGCTGCTGATTCCCGAGTGGCGGCTGCTCTACGGCGTGGGCGAGGACAATCCCGAGTTGTCGGCGCTCGAACACGTCAACTGGTTCGATCGCGACGATTTCTGGGACAACTGCGAGCGGCTGCTGCCCGGCCTGGAACAACTCCACTTCGCCGGCGGCGAGCCGATGATCATCACGCGCATGCTGGATTTTCTTCAGCGGGTCATCGACGCCGGCCACGCCGGTCACATCCGCCTCAGTTACGTGACCAACCTGACGACGCTGCCGGAGCGGGTGATCAAGTTGTGGCCGGCCTTCCAGGAGGTGACGCTGACGGGCAGCCTCGACGGCCATCAACCCATCAACAGCTTCATCCGCTACCCGGCCAAGTGGGATCGCATCGACGCCAACCTGCGCCGGCTCACCGGGTCTCCCGATCTCTTCAACGTCCGCCGCCTGACCTTCAACACCACCGTGCAGGCCTACAACGTGCTCTACCTGACCGACCTGTTCGAGGAGCTGATGCCGCGCGGAGCGCCGCATGTCAAGGTCTACCCGCGGTTGTCGCTGCTGACCTGGCCGTCGTGCTTCAGCGTCCAGGTGCTGCCGCCGGCGCTCAAGCAACTCGCCGCGGAACGGCTCCGCGCGTTCGTCGCGACATGGACCGGCCGCTGGCCCGAAACCGGTGCGGGGCTCGACAATTTTCTCGGTTCGATCGGCGGCGTCATCGAGCACATGAACGCCGCCGACCGGTCGCACGAACTGCCTGACTTCGCGCAGCGCACGCGCCTCTTCGACGGCACTCGCGGGCAGGACGTGCGGGCCGTCATGCCCGAGTGGGCGCCGTTCATCGACGCCACCGCGGCGCGGCCCGCCGGCTGATGCGGGAGTCACGGCTCCTGACCGTCGCGGCCGCCGATCGGCCAGGCCTGGTCAGCGCGCTGCAGCGCTATCGATCGTTGCCGCTCGATGCGCTCGACGCGGAAATGAAGCAGGTTCATGTCGGCGCCGGTCCCGAGCGACTGGCCATCGTCACGCGCCTGGAGACGCTGCACGCAAGCCTCGACGCCGCCATCGCGCGGCTGCCAGGCCTCACGGCCGCGCGCTGGGTGTCGCGGCCGCACGGCGTCTCCTACCGAGCCGGGCACGTCCCCGGCCGCATCGCCTTCCTGTTCCCCGGCCAGGGCTCCGAGCACATCGGCATGCTGCGCGATCTCCGCCGGCACGTGCCGATGGTCCAGGCCTGGTTCACCGCCATCGAGCAGGCGGCCGTTGACCTCCATCTCTCCCCGCCCTCCGTCCTCGTCGATCCGCCGGACACGGACGCAGCCCGCGCGCACGCCCAACGCGCGCTGCACCGCATGGAACAAGGCGCGCAACTGGGCAGCGTGGCGGCGCTGGCAATGCACGATGTGGCCCAGGCCCTCGGCCTCCGGGCCGACGCGCACGTGGGCCACAGCAACGGTGAGCATCCGGCGGTGATCGCCGCCGGCCGCGTGCGGGCGACGCAGGAGGAGTTGTGCCGGGGCTTCCTCCAGTTGGGCGTGGCCGGTTCGCGCCTGCCCCTTCCCGCTCGCGAGGAGCGGCTGCTGACCGTGGCCGCGCTCCCGAAAGGACGCCTGCCGCAGTTGCTCGAACGGTGGCAGGGGTCGATCCACCTCGCGATGGACAACTGTCCCAGCCAGGCCGTGGCCGGAGGCGCGGCGGACGACATCGAGCGGTTCGCCGTGGAGGTGGCCGCCGCCAACGGCATTGCGGCGGCCCTTCCATTCGAGCGCGCGTACCACACGCCGCTGTTCCGCGACTGGTCCGACACCCTCGCGGCGTACTACGACAACCTGCCGATCGGAGTCGGCGCGGTCCCCGTGTATTCGTGTCACACCGTGGCGCCGCTGCCCGAGGATCCGGCCGCCTGCCGAAGGACCATGGCGGCGCAGTGGATGAGGCTGGTGCGGTTCACCGACACCATTCGGCTCCTGCGCCAGCGCGGCGTCGGCGTGTTCGTCGAGATGGGCCCCGACAACAAGCTCACGCCGTTTGTCGAGGACACGCTGCGCGGACAACCGCACGTCGCCGTCAGCCTGAATGCCTCTGGACGCGATGAGGGCACGCAGTTGCGCGCCGCCCTCGGTGAGTTGTTCGTCGCGGGCCTGCCCGTGGATGGGCGGAGGCTCGATGCGCTGCTCGGATCGACGATCTCGGCGCCTCCGCCGCTACACGCGCCGCCGCGCCCGGCCCAGGACGCGTCGATCGCCGCCGTCGCCGCCGTGCACCGCCGCCTGATCACCGACGCTCAACAACGCCTGTCCCGAGTGGCGGCGTTGGTCGCGCCGGCAGTGACCCGGTCGTCGATGCCCGCGCCGCTGATCGGCACCGTGATCGATCGGAGCCCCTCCCGCCTTCGCGCGCGGCATCGCTTCAGCCGCGCCACCCATCCGTTTGTCGATCACCATGCGCTGGGCCGGCCGCGGGCGGCGCATCCCGGCGGCGGCTATCCCCTGCCGGTGATCGCGTTCACGATGAGCCTGGAGATTGCCGCCGAAGCAGCGCGGGCGCTGACCGGGCGGCCCGTGCACACGATCACCAACGCGCGCGGCTCGCGCTGGCTGGCGCTCGATAACGGCGCGCTTACGCTGGAGATCGATGCACGGGCCGGTGCAGGCGTCACCGTGCACCTTCGCGATCGCGGGGCCACCGTGCCAATGCCTGCCTTCGAAGCGACGATTACGAGCGGTCCCGCGTTTCCGGTTCGCGTGGCCGAGGAGCCATCGGCTGCGCAGCCGCGACATTGGACTCCGGACGCGTTCTACGAACGCTATGCGTTTCATGGCCCGGCGTTCCAGGGCATTTCGCGGATCACTTCGGTGGGCCCGACGACGATTACCGCCGACCTGCGCGTCACCGCCATCCCCGGGTTGGCCACCAACGAACTGGTGTTCGATCCGGCCGTGCTGGACTGCGCGGGGCAGCTCGTGGCGTTCTGGTTGCTCGAACAGCAAGATCGCCCGCCGGCGTTCGGCGTGTTCCCGTTCCGGGCGCAACGCGTGAGCATTGCCCGACCGCCGTTGCCGGCCGGCTCGCTCGTGCGCGCACGGGCCCGCATCGCCGAGCGCGACGGGATGACCACGGCCGACGTCTCGTTTGAAACCGGCGACGGCGCCTTCGTGATGGGCATCGAAGGGCTGGAGCAGCGCATCCTGCCGTTCCCTGATGCCTCGGCGCGCCGCCTCATTCCTGGCGAGCCGCACGCGGTGCCCGGACCCGAGGACGAAGAGTTCCTTGCCTCGAGCTGGCACATCTGGGAACGGGCGCTGGCGCACCTGGCGCTGTCACCGGCGCAACTGGCCGCGTGGCTTGCACACGAGGGCCCCGCGCGCGCGAGAACACGCTGGTTGATCGACACGCTCGCGGGCGGCGGACCGCGGAATTCGTGACAAGATAGTGGGCGATGTCCTACACGAGTGATCAGGTCTGGGCCGCGCTCACGAGCGTGGTCGGCGAGTTGTTGCAGGAGCGCGGCGAGGACGCCGGCATGCTCGCGCCGCCGCAGAAAATCGGCGCCGAGCTCGGCATTTCATCCGTCGAAGCGATCCACATGATGATCATGCTGGAGGATCGCCTCGGCACGCCGCTCAGCTTCAACGACCTGGCGGTCCGGGACGGCGAGTACGTGGACGACCTTTCACTCGGCGAGATCGCGGCCTTCGTCTGCACGACGCTCGGCGTGCCCCAGACGCCTTCCCTGCAATCGTCCTGACGGCGTTCCACCGTTATGCGTTGCACCGTACTGGCGGTAGGCTCGCGCGGAGACGTCCAGCCGCTCGTGGCGCTGGGCGGCGGCTTGCGCGCGGCAGGTCTTGCCGTCCGGCTCGCCACGCACCGCGACTTCGAGGGCATGACGCGGGCGGCGGGCCTCGATTTTGCGCCCGTCGAGGGCCACTCCGCCGGTTTCTCGGCGGGACCCGCCGGGCGCGCGTTCCGTGATCGCGTGGGCGACGCGAAGCGCTTCCGCCAGTTCGTCGACAACTACCTGGGGCTGTTCCTCCAACGCTTCTTCCGTGACGCGTGGGCCGCCTCGTCTGATGCGGACGTCGTGCTCTCGTGGACGGCCGGCGCGACCTCGCTCGCCGAACGCCTCCGCATCCCCGTGTTCGTCGTCGGCCTCACGCCGGCGCTGCACCTGCCGACCGGCGCCTTCCCCAACCCCTTTCAAGCCTCGTCCGATCCACAGGATGCGTTCCAGAACCGGCGCACGTGGCGGCTGGCGCTGCCCACGCTGCAGATTGGCCAGCGGCAGCTCGATGAGTGGCGCACGCAAACGCTGGGTCTCGCGCCGCTGCCATGGCGGCGCCACGTCCGCGAGGTCCGGCGGTTGCCGCACCTCTTTGGCTACAGCCCCTCCGTGCTGCCGCGGCCCAGGGATTGGGCGCCGTGGGTGCACGTGCCCGGCTACTGGTTTCTCGATGACCCGGGACACTACACGCCGCCGGCCGAGCTGGCGCGGTTCCTCGCGAGCGGCGAGCCGCCAGTGGTGATCGGGTTCAGCAGCCAGGTCAGCGGCGATGCCGCCACGCTGACCCGCACCGTCGTCGAAGCGGTCACGCGCGCCGGCACCCGCGCGGTCGTGGTCACGGGATTCGGCGGGCTCACGGGCGTCGAGTTCCCCGCTCATATTCTGCCCGTCGCCACCGTTCCGTACGACTGGCTGTTCTCGCGCGTGAGCGCGGTCGTGCACCAGGGCGGCGCCGGCTCCACCGCGGCCGCCATTCGCGCGGGGCTGCCGAACCTGGCGGTCCCCTTTGGCTTCGACCAGGGCTTGTGGGGGTACCGCATTCACGCGCTGGGCGTCGGTCCCGCGCCGATCCCGGCAGGTGAGCTGAACGTCGAGAAGCTGGCCGCGGCGCTCCGGGATCTCACCACCAACCTGCCCATGCGCGAGCGCGCGGCCGAACTGGGCGCGCGGGTGCGCCAGGAGGACGGCATCGCCAACGCGGTGTCGATCGTGCTGGCTGCCCTGGAGCAGCGAGCGCCCAGGCCCGCGGCGTTCTGACATGCGCTGCACGATCGTCGCCATTGGGCCGCGGGGCGATGTCCAGCCGATGCTGGCCCTCGGCGTGGGCCTCAAGGCCGCCGGCGTGCGCGTGCGCTGCGCGACGCATGCGGACTTTGCCGATGCCGCCGGCGAAGCCGGGCTCGACGTGGCACCGGTGCAGGGAGACGCGAGCGCGTTCTTCGGCGGTGCGGCCGGTGCCGCCGTGCGCGATCGGCTGGCCGATGCGCGCGCCTTCCGCCGCTTCTTCGACGACTACCTCGATCTCTTCTACGAAAGACTGCTGAGGGAGATCACGGCCGCGTGCGAGGACGCGGACGTGGTGATCTGCTGGCCGTGGACGCGGTTTGCGCCCTCGCTCGCCGAAGCGTTGAACATTCCAGTGTTCATCGCCTGCCCCTACCCGCCGATGCACCTGCCGACCGCGGCATTTGCCAATCCGTTTCAGGAGGATCCGCACGCGATCACCGTGCGGCGCTCGTGGCGGCTCGCGCTGCCGGCGCTGCAGATGGGTGACGGGCCGCTCAATCGATGGCGGGAACAGACGCTCAAGCTCGGCCCCATTGGCTGGCGCCATGATGTGCGGCGGCTGCGACGGTTGCCACATCTGCTTGGATACAGTGAGGCGGTGCTGCCGCGTCCAAGCGACTGGGCGCCGTCGATCGAGGTGACCGGCTTCTGGTTCCTGGAGGTCGCGGATTACCAGCCGCCGCCGGAACTCACCGCGTTTCTCGACGCCGGCCCGGCCGTCGCCATCGGATTCTCGAGCCAGGTCGTCCGCAACAACGCGGCGCTGGCCGAAGCCGTGGCCGGCGGCATCAAGGCCTCGGGCGTGCGCGCGGTCGTGTTGTCCGGGTTCGGGGCGTTGGCGGAGATCGAAGCGGGGCCGCAGATCCTGCCGATGCGATCGGTGCCCTACGACTGGCTGTATCCGCGCATGACGGCGGTCGTGCACCATGGCGGCTCCGGATCGACCGGGGCCGCGCTGCAAGCGGGCGTGCCCAACGTCGCCATTCCGTTTGGATACGATCAGCCGCTCTGGGCGGCGCGGCTGCACGCGCTGGGAGTGGGGCCAGCGCCAATCCGAGCCACCGATCTCACTGGCAGCGCATTCGCGCGAATGCTGACCGAGCTGACGACCACCAGCGCGATGCGCGAACGCGCGCGCGCCGTCAGCGCCACAATCCGCCAGGAAGACGGCGTCGGCCGCGCGGTCAGATCAATACTCAGCCACGGATTCGACACCGATACGCGAGCGGCCATGTGATCGAGGCAATTAGTCTGTGGCTAATCTGTGTTTAATCTGTGGCCCCGGTGAGCTCGCCCAAGGCCCATACCCGGCGATCACTTCAACATCGCCCTGCTCACCGCCGCCAATCTCGTCGATCACGAATCGGCGGCCCGCGGCCGGCTCGATGGGCTGGATGCCGCGCGCCCGCACGAGGGCCAGGGTCGGCTCGCTCATCATGCCCAGCCCACGCCACGGGCCCCAGTTGATGGTCCGCACGCGCGTCTCCGGCCACGCCGCCGACATGCTCCACGCCAGGCGGTTGAGCACCTCGTTGGCCGCGGCATAGTCGGTCTGGCCCGGATTTCCGAAGCGGCCCGACACCGATCCGAACAAGACCACCCAGCGAAGTCCCTGGGGCTTCAGGTGGCGCGCCAAGGTCCACGCGCCACCGACCTTGGCGTGAAACACGGGCGCCAGCGCCGATTCTGGCTTGAGCTCGAAGCGCTGATCGTTGATCACGCCGGCGCCGTGCAGCACCGCATCGATGCGGCCATGGCGCCGATAGACGCCATCGATGGCGGCGCCAAATCTCGCCTCGTCACCGACGTCAACCGGCAGCAGCTCAACCTCGGCTCCCGCGGCTCGCAAGCGAGTCACGTTCCGATCGCGCTCCTCATCCGCGGCCGCGGCGGTCGTGGATGGGCGGCCCACGAGGATGAATCGCACGCCCGGCGACGCCAGTTCGTGGCAGACCTCGGCGGTCACGCCCCTCGCGCCGCCGGTGGCCAGCACGACCCAGCCGGCCCGGGGATGCCACGTCGACTCCGCGGACAATGCCAAGACCGGTGCGGCCTCCACCACGGGAACAAACCGGCGTCCGTGGCGCCAGCCGGCCTCGTGGTCAACGGGCGACAGGTACTCCCGCACGATCGCCCGGGCCAGCGCCTCGGCCGGCTCCGCATCGTTCACGTCCACGACCAGCGCCTGCACGTCCGGATACTCGCGCGCGAACGACCGCAGCAGGCCGTGACAACCGGACGCCAGCTCCGCACCCAGGCGATGCGCATCGCGGCCCCAGCGTCCGCCGAGCGCGGTGGCCGCCAGCGCCACGCCGTGACCGGCGGAGAGATCGTTGGCCACGAGCTTCAACAGGCGGAACAGGCCTCCGGTCGTGGCCATCACTTCCGGCCACCAACCATCGGGCTGTTCGACCGGATGGCGACCGATCGCCGCCAGGTCCAGCACGCCGTGAACCGCGCCGGCCCGCGCCCGTGCGTCGGCCAGGTGGCTGGCGAGCCGATCGGCGTGCTCCGAAACGTCGCTCACAATCTCCACCACCGTGGCGCCGGCCGCGCGAAGGGCACTTGCCACCAGCGTCGACACGCCAAGGCAATCCGCGGTGACCAGGTGCAGGCCCGTCAACACGCGCGGCTCCCGAGATTCCACGGCGTCCGCGCTCACGCGCACGACGAATCGATCGCAGCCACCTCGCGAAGGCGCCACGGGAGCACCGGCGAGCTTGCCGCCCAACGCCAGGGACGATGCATCCGCAATCGCGCTCAGCGTGCGCAGCCGGGTGAGCCGATCGAGCTCCGCCTGCAGGCGGCGGCCATCCGCTTCCGGCAGGGACTGCGCAAAGGTGGCGATGATCTCGATCCGCTTGATCGAGTCGATGCCGAGCTCGGCCTCGAGATCGAGATCGGGCCCGATCGCATCCTCGGTGTATCCCGTGCGATCGCCGACGATGCGAACGAGGCGATCGAGGAGGGTGCCGCGATCGGTGTCGACTGCCGTGGGAGGCGGCGCCGGCACGGGAGCAGGCGCCGGCGCGACAGCCTCGGGCACCTTGCCGTCGGCCATGCCCATCACGTGGCCGAGCATCCGTTCCTGCTGATCCAGGAAGCGGCGCATGGTCTGTTCGTACTCGCGATAGAACTCGACCAGCGGCGTGCCCGTGCCGGGCGGCGGCAACGGCACGTCCGGCAGGGCGAGCGATGCCGGCGCAGCGGTCAGGATCGTGTCGGCGTTGAGGAACGGTTCGACACCCGAAGCACGGACGTCGCTGCCAGCCGCCCACGTGCGGCCGCCGTCGATCCACCACTGCGGCGCGGGGTCGGCCTCGGGCAAGCGGTCCAGGTCCACCCATCGCGGCGATCGATCGCGATGCAGTGCCGCCACATCCGGCGAGTGGCCCGCCGCGTGCAGGGTGGCGATGGTGTCCAGAAACCCGCGCATGTCCCCGTCGCACGCCAGCGCCATGCCGGGCCGGTCACCAAGAATGCGGCGGATTAGGCCCGTGAGCACCCTTCCGGGACCCAGCTCGAGAAACACGCGGACGCCGGCGGCGTACATCGCCTCGACCTGCGCCACGAAGTTCACCGGCCGTTCGAGATGTTCGCGGAGGCGAGCGGCGATGGCGGCGGGATCCGAGGGATAGGGTGCACCGTCGGCGTTGGCGTGGACGGCGACAGCCGGCGCCGCAAACACGGTGGCTTCCAGCGCGGCGTCCAATGCGGCCCGCGCGGGGCGCATGAGCGGCGAATGAAACGCCCCGGAAACGGACAACACGGTTGCGGAATGCCCGTCGGCGCGGGCGCGCTCGACCGCGCGATGCACGGCAGGCCCGGGGCCGGAGATCACCACCTGCGCCGGCGCGTTCACGTTCGCCAGCACCACGCCGCTCCCGATGTACCGCGCAGCCTGCGCCGGGTCGAGCGCCAGCATGGCCATGGCGCCGGCATCGGCCGCGGCCATGGCGCGGCCGCGCGCCATCGCCAGGGCGGCCAGCGACGCGCGATCGAGGCTGCCCGCGGCATGCAGGGCCACGAACTCGCCGAAGCTGTGACCGGCCACCGCACTGGGCGTGAGCCCGAGGCGCCGCACCACATCGAGGAATCCGCCACCGACCGCGCCGATCGCCGGTTGCGCGACGGAGGTGTCCGCGAGCCGCTGCTTCTGCGCCGCGGCATCCTCGGTGGTGAATGCGGCTGGTGGCCACATCAGCTTCGCGAGGTCCGCGGCTGGCTCCATCCGTGAGGACGCAAACGCCACGCTGTCGCGGATCTCCGACAGGTACAACGCCAGCGCCCGCCCCATGCCTGGATGCTGGCTGCCTTGTCCGGGGAAGACGAACGCGAGCTCTCCCTGCCGCTCGCCGGCCCCGAGATGGACGCCGGGCGCGAGCGCTCGCGTGGCCGGCCCGCTGTCCTTGATGCGGCGAATGCCGTCTCGAAGCTCGTCGATCGAGGCGGCCACGATTGCGGCGCGCCACGCGCCGCTGCGCTGCGCCTCGACGGCCGCCACGTACGCGAGGTCCCGAAACGCAAACGGCGTCACCCGGCCATCGGCGGGCATGGCCGTGAGGCGAGCCGCGCCCAGATCGAGCCGATCGAGCTGGCGATGCAGCCCGGCCTGGTCGGGCGCCGCCACCACGAACAGCTCACATGGCCAGGCGGCGGAACCCGGGGCCGCACCCGCATTCGTGGCCCGGTGTTCCTCGACGACGACGTGATAGTTGGTGCCGCCAAATCCGAACGCGCTGGCGCCGCCTCGGCGCGGCATGTTGGCGTCGGTCAGCCAGGGGGTGGCGTCCTGCAACAGGTAGGTCGGCTGATCCCCGCCGGACACGGGGCCGAGCGGCATGGTCACGCCGGCGTGAGGCGGCAGCACGCGGTGGTGCATCGACAGCGCCACCTTCATGAGTGCCACCATGCCGGCGGCAATGCGGGTGTGGCCGATCAGGCTCTTCACCGATCCGACGGCGCAGGATTCCGCGCCGCCTCCCGACGTGCGCAGCAGGCGGCTCAGCGTTTCCGCCTCGGCCGCATCGCCCAGCGCGGTGCCGGTGCCATGTGCCTCGTACAGGCGGATCGATGCCGGATCGACACCCGCGCGCGCGTAGGCGCGATCGAGGGCCACGCTCTGGCCCGTTGACTTGGGCGCGGTCATGCTCAGGCCGCGCCCATCGCTCGACGCGGCCACGCTCTTGATCACCGCGTAGACGCGATCGCCATCGCGTTCCGCATCGGCGAGCCGCTTCAGCACGAGCACCACGCCGCCCTCGGCAATGACGATGCCGTCCGCGCCGCGGTCGAAGACATCCGCGCGGCCGCGCGGGGACAGCGCCCGCGTGTGGCTGAAGCCCATGAAGGCCTGCGTCGACATCTCGAAGTCAAAGCCGCCGGCCAGCGCCATGTCGGATCGTCCGTCGGCCACTTCGCGCACGGCCACGTCGAGCGCCGCCAGAGACGAGGCACAAGCGGCGTCAATCGTGAGGTTCGGGCCGCCGAAGTCGAAGCGATTGGCCACGCGGCCGGCCGCCACGTTGGGCAGCAGGCCCGGATAGCTTTCTTCGGTCCATTCGGGCAACCGGCGGCGCACCGACTCGTCCACCGGGCCGACGATCAACGGCAGCGCGGCGCGCGTGATGTACATCTGCTCGAGATCGGCGGTGTTGCCGATGGCGAAGACCACGGCGGTGCGGGCGCGCAAGGCAGCGGGCGGCCGCGCCGCCGCGTAGCCGGCGTC
The DNA here is from genome assembly GCA_964355095.1 of uncultured Acidobacterium sp. Lineage (GTDB taxonomy): Bacteria > Acidobacteriota > Vicinamibacteria > Vicinamibacterales > UBA2999 > 12-FULL-67-14b. The sequence continues at coordinate 10,220 of CAYHCX010000031.1, read as the reverse complement.
GACCAGCGCGCGGCGCGCGATCTCCAGCGCGAGCAGTTGCGGCGGCGTGATCGATCGCAGCGAGTTGGGCGGAATGCCGAAGCGGACCGGATCGAACCCGATCGGATCGACGAACCCGCCCCACTTGGACGAAATGCGATCGCGGGCGCCCGCGCGCTCGTCGTAGAACAGCCGGTGGTCCCAGCGCTCGCGCGGAATCTCGGTGATGGCGCCGCGCTGGTCCAGCACATTGCGCCAGAAGGTGCCGGGGTCGCGCGCACCGGGCACCAGGCACGCCATGCCGACAATGGCCACGTCAACAGGGCGCGCGGGTTCCGTCATGCGGACCACGGGCGCCGACGGGTCGGCGAACGCTTTCAGCCGCGCAGTGGATCCGGCCGAGACCCGTTCGTGCAACGCGGCGATTGTCGTGGTGGCGCGGTGGAACGCCGCCACCTCGCCGAGCATGTACAAGCCGTCCGCCCGCTGTTGCGCCTGGTCCACGGTGACCAGGCGATCGCCCTGGCGCGCAGTCCCCTTCGATGCGATGCGCGAGCGCCCCACCACGAGCTGATCGAGCGCGGTGCTGAGCGCCTCACCCACCAGCCCGGACTGCACGAGCGACTGGCGCTCGCGCGCGAAGGCGTCGACAAACGGCGTGGCGGCGCAGCGGATGACGTGGCCGGGACCGGTTTCGATGGTGACCGTGCCCTCGCTGCCCAGCACCTCCTGCTGGAAGCGCGGCGTGATGGCGCCGCAGGCCACGGCCTCGTCCGTGAACAGGTAGGCCGTGCCCATGAGCACGCCGACCTGGATACCGCGCGCCGCCAGGGGCGCGGCCAATGCCGCCACCATGGCCGCCGACAGATCGTCGTGAATACCGCCGGCGAAGAGGACCTGCGTGGCCGCGCCGTCGGCGGCTGGGATGCGGGCCACCAGCGTGTTCACCGCGTAATCCCACAACGCCAGGCTATGGAGCGGCCCGATGTGGCCGCCGCACTCGCCGCCTTCGAACACGAACCGGCGCGCGCCTTGATCGAGAAACGCGGGCAGCAGCGGCGCCGGCACGTGCAGGAATGTCGCAATGCCGTCGGCTTCGAGTTCGGCGGCCTGGTCGGGACGGCCGCCCGCGATCAGCGCAAAGGGCGGGCGCGCCTGCCGCACGGCGGCGAGTTGCTCCTGGCGGAGTGCCGCCGGCACGAAGCCCAACACGCCCACACCCCAGGGCTGCCCCGCCAGCCGTGCCTTGGTGGCGGTCATCAGGCTGGCCACGTCGGGGCCGCGCATCAACGCGAGTGCGAGCAGCGGCAGCCCGCCACCCTGCGCCACGGCGGCCGCAAACGCGTCGGTGTCGCTCACGCGCGTCATCGGGCCTTGCACGATGGGCACGCGCGTGCCCATCGCGTCGGCCAGCGGCGCGTGCGCGGCCAGGGGCGCGAGTCGCGCCGCGGCGGCAAGGTGCTCCGGCATCGCGTCGCGGATCGCGCGCACCAGCCGACCCACCGTGCGATAGCGATCGGCGGCGTCACGCGCGCGGCCGCTCGACTCGCCGATCGGCCACGCCGCGTCTTCAGGCTCATCCCACGCCACCGATGCCTCGACGGCCTGGGCCCACGCGCCCGGCGATTCAGCCCCGTCCGCGCGCAGGCGGTCCGCGGTGGCCTTCAACGTGCGCGAGGCGCGGGCTTCGGGACGATCGATCACCCGTACGGCCTGGCCCAGCTCCGCGCCGAGGCGGACCGTGTCGGTTTGCGACAGCCGCGCCATCAGGTGCCGCCAGCGCGGCGGCAACGGCGACTCCCGCATCAGCAACACCGCATCGTCCGCGATCACCGCGTGGGCCCCGGCGGCGGCGCATGCGGCGGCGCTGTGCACGCCGATGCCGCCGCGGACCAGGAACGGGCGGCCTGCGGCGGCCAAGCGCTGGGCGAGCACGAAGGAGGACTCGCGGCCGGCGTGGCCGCCACATTCCGCGCCCCGCGCCGCCCACCCGGCGAACGGCAGCGCATCCGACACTGCCGTGAGCTCAGCCCCTTCGCCGATCTCGAGCCACACCTCCCGACCGAGCGATACGAGCGCGTTCAGCACGTGTGGAAGTTCCGCCGCGGTCCACCCATCCAGCAGCACCCAATGCGGGCGGCCAGCCAGCGTCTCGAGCCATTCGGGATGTGCCAGAACCTGGCGCGCGGTGAGGCGCAAGCCGAGCACGGCCTCGCGCGACGCCGGCACGGCATCCGCCGCGTCGCGGAGATTGCGCGCAACGGCGCTGACACGCGCCGCGCGCGCGTGCACCGCATCGAGCACACCAATACCGCCGGCACGCGCGGTTTCGATCGCGAGGGACGCGTGAGCGAGATCGGACGGCGACAGCGTGGCGCATCGCGTCACGCCGTGGCGCGGGGTTTGAGTGGTCAGTGACACGAGTGGCCGGGCTCTGTTTCAGCTGCTGTGAATGGGCGACCCAGTGTAACCCGGTTGACGCGGTTCGATGGCTCGCGAACAATGGAGCCCATGACACAGCCCGGCTTCCTCGGCGCAGCGTTCCTGGTTTTCGTTCTCGCCGTGTTTCTGGCACAGCCCGCGGCGGCACAAACCCCCGGCAGCAGCGAAACCAGCACCGATCAGACCCTGGCGCAGGACCTAGCGTCCGCCCCGCCGCTGGGCCACACCGGTGTCTCGGTTACGATCGGCGGGCAGATCCAGCAGGGCCGGACGGAAACCAAGGGCCTCACCGTGAACGGCATCGTGGCGCACACGACTCACCGGCACGAGCTGCTGCGCGTGGATGCCGAAACCGGCTACGCGCGCTACCGCCCTAAGGCCGGCGCCGACGACCTGGTCGTGGAAAACAACCAGCAGGCGGCGTTCACCTACCTGCGTCCGGTGCACAAGCAGCGCGTGTTTCTCTTTGGATCGGCGGGCTGGCGGCGCGACGCGATTCTCGGCCTGGACTATCGGGCCTTTGCCGAAGCGGGCGCCGGCGCGGCGGTGATTGCGCACGCCAAGGTGAACGCGTTTCTCGGCGCGTCCTACGCGGTCGGGCGCGAGCACCGCAACCACACCGATACGGGCAACGAAGTGCTGGATGTCGGGCTGCTCCAGAACATCCACATCCGGATCAGCAACGTCATGGGCATCGAGGAGTGGTTCAAGGGCCACCTGCAGACCACCCACAGCGACGACCGCAATTACACCTTCAACGTGGCGCTGCTCACCAAGGTGACGAAACACGCGGGCCTGAAAATCTATTACAAGCGCCAGTACGACGCCCTGACCCCACCCACGGTGTCCAACCTGCAAACCGAGGTCGGCCTCGGGCTGCAGATCGACTTCAAGCCGGTTACCACAGCCAAGCCCTAGCGCGGCCGTGCGGCACGGTGGCGCAGGCCTGTCATTGACCCGGTTCGCCCCCACGTCTATACTGCTCCCCATGATTCTCCCAATCGTTGGCAGACTGAGCATGAAGTCGTTTTGGGCGGGTGGGGCCGTTGCCGCGGTGGGCGCCTCCGTCGCGCGTCCCCTGCTCGTGGGGACCATCCGCGCCGGATATGAAGTGAAGGACGCGGTCCAGGGCGTGTGGGAAAAGGCGAAGGCCGAAGCCAACGCCGTGAACCAGGAAGCCGTCGCCGGACGCCGCGCCGAGGCCGAAGTCGAACGGCTGCGCGCCGAAAACGCGACACTCAAGTCGCAGCTCGCCAAAAAGTAGTCCGCGGCGCCACGCCGACGCATTCCTCGAGCGACGAGGGCCGCCGGCCCTCGTCACTGCTGTACCCGATGTCACACGACACCACGCAGGCCGCCGGCCATCAGGGCAACGTCATCGCCCACCGTGGCTCGGACCCGATGTACGTGCGGGCCGAGCGCCTCGCCGCGGGCATCGAGCGCGGGTTCATCGATGCCTGGTTGTTCCTGCGCTTCCTGGTCTTCCTGCTCTACCTGGTGCTCGGCGTGCTCAGCTTCTGGCTGTGGATGGTGTCGGCGGCCATCGGCCTTGTACGGCTGGGTCTCCGCGCCCTGATGGTGCCCCTGCTCTGGTTGTCGGGCGGCGCGGCGCCGCGCCCGGGACCGCCGGCGCCCAACGTGACGGTGGCGATTCAGCGCGACCTCGAGCTCCTCTGGCAGTCGCGCCTGGTCGCTTACGAGAACTTTGCCCGGCCCGTGGCGCGTCACTGGATTAGCGCCCGGCAGGCGTCGCGCACCTTCTGGCATTGGGGCATGGTGCGCAAGGCCACGGCGCTGGCGTTCGCCGTGCTCTTCGGGGTCGTCCCTGCCATGTTCGTGATCCCGCGGCCGCATTACGTGCAGATCACCGACGACAACGCGGTCCACTACGAAAACGACGGCGCGAAGGTCAGCTACCTCATCCACGCCACCGACCTGCGAAACCGCGGCAAGACCCGCGAGTACGAGAACGAAGACGCGTGGTGGCTGGGCAAGGTCAACTCGCAGGGCATCAAGAGCCAGCTGCAGCCCGGGAAGTTCTACAAGATGTGGGTCGTCGGGATTCGCTGGTACTACATGCCGCGGCTGTTCCCGAACATCATCTGGGTGTACGAGATCGACGGGAGCGGCAATCCCGTCGACGATCCTAGCCGGCTGATGACGCCGCCGCAGGCCACCATGTCGGCGCCCACGCGCTAGACGACATCCGCGAAGTTAGACGGGTTCGGAGGGCGTGACGGGAGGGGGCGGCGCCGCCGCGCGGGCCGATTGGGCGGCCGCTTGCGCGTCGCGCTGCGCCTTCGCTTCCGCGGCGGCATCTTCGATGTTCTCGCGCACTTGGGCAGTCAGCCGCTTGGTTTCGTCGACCGTCATCAGCGTGGCACGGATCATCTCGACAAACAGCGGCCGCAACAACGGGCGCACCACCGGCGCCAGGAACACACCCAGGAAGAACGCGATCAGAGGAATCACAAAATCCGTCACCGTTGAGGCGCCATCATGACAGCCTTCGCCTCCGGCCGTCAATTGCCGTATCCTGTTGGCCCGCTCATGCACGTGCTTCACGCGCTGCCCGGACGCATCCGGTGGCACATTCCGCTCCTCCTCGACAACCCGGCGCTCGCCGACGCGGTGCGCCGGCAGCTGTTGTCGATGCACGGCGTGCGCGGCGCCAGGGCGGAACCGCTCACCGGCAGCGTGCTGCTCGAGTTCGCCCCGGCGCTGTCGCAGGCGGACGCGGCGCGCCTCGTGGACGACGCCATCGCGGAGGCCCTGGCGTCACCGTCCCCCACCGCCGTGGCCAGTCCGGATGGGCCGGCGCCGTCGAGCGCGCTGATGCGCCTCGTCGATCGGGCCAAGGAACACCACCCGCTCGCGCGCAAGATGCTGGTGTCGGCGTTCTTCAATCGTCTGCTCGATGCGTCGCCGCCCATCCTGATCGGCGGCGGCATCGATATCGTCACACGGGGACGCTCGGCCCTGGTGGCCTGGATGGGCCTAAAGTCCGTCACCGGACAGCTGCTCGGCCTGGGCGGGCTCGGCATCGCCGTTTGGGCGGTGGACTCGCTGCTCGACTACGCGCACAAGACCACCGCCGCGGAGCTCGCCAATCGGGTGCGGCACGACTTGCGCAACGACGTCTACGCGCAGCTGCAGCGGCTCGACGTGGCGCAAATCGAGGCCAAGGACGTCGCCGAGTGGATGAATCTGATCGAGGGCGACCTCGCCAAGATCCACGGGTTCATCAAGGACGGCAGCGATCCGCTGGTCACCATCATCGCCAATGGCGTCACGGTGGCCGGCACGTCGCTCGCGCTGTCCCCGCTGTTTGCGCTGGCGCAGTTCGCGGTCATCCCGCCCGTCGCCGTGGTGTCGCAGCAGATGCTGGGGCCGCTGCGCGATCGCCTGATCATGGCCTACCGGGATTCGGATCGCCTCTCGGCGATCATCCACGGCAACGTCTCGAGCCTCGCGACCATCAACAGCTTCGGCGCGCACGACGCCGAACTGGCGCGCGTGCGCCAGGCCGGCGAGCAGCAGCTGGTCACGCTGCAGGCGGCGGACCAGATGCAGGCGCTTTACGTGCCGACGCTGACGATGATCGTCGGCGCCGGCTTCATGACCACTCTGGTGTGGGGCGGCATGCAGGTGGACCAGGGCCTGCTGGCGCCGGGCGCCTTCAACATGGTCGCCACCTCGCAGTTGCGCATGCTGGCCGCCATCGGCCACTTCGGCGCCAGCGTGCAGAACTACCAGCGCACCAGCGTCGCGCTCGAGCGCGTGTTCCGCATCCTCGACATGCAGCCTGGCGTCAGGAACCGCGACGAAGCCGTGCCCATCGAGACCCTTGGGCGCGAGATCGCCTTCGATCACGTGTCGTTCGGCTACGAGCCGGATCGCCTGGTCCTGCGGGACTTCCACATCAGCTTCCCTGCCGGCGCCACCATCGGCATTGTCGGCTCCAGCGGCGCGGGCAAGAGCACGGTGTTGAAGCTGCTGTCGCGCTTCTACGACGTGACCGAGGGCACGATCACCTACGACGGCGTCGACATCCGCGACCTGAAGCTCGAGAACCTGCATCGCACCATCGCGATGGTGTCGCAGGAGCTGGCGGTGTTTGCCGGCACGATCCGCGAGAACATCGCCTACGCCCGTCCCGAGGCGAGCGTCGACGACGTCCAGCGCGCCGCCGAGGTGGCGGAGGCGCACGACTTCATCAGCGTGCTGCCGCGCGGCTACGACACCGTGATCGGCTACGGCGGCCATTCCCTGTCCGCCGGCCAGCGCCAGCGCATCGCGATTGCGCGCGTCGTGCTCGCCGACCGCCCGATCATCCTGTTCGACGAAGCCACCTCCGCGCTGGACTACCAGACCGAAGCATCCGTGCAGCGCGGCCTCCGCGAAGCCACGGCCGGGCGCACCACCATCATCGTGGCGCATCGCCTCTCCACCATCCGGCACGCGGACCTGATCTACGTGCTGGATGACGGCAAGGTCAGGGAGCGCGGCCGGCACGACGACCTGATCAAGGCGGACGGCATCTACGCCGCGATGTGGAAGGTGCAGACCGGCGAGCTGGTGCCGCCGCAGAACGGCAACGGCACGGCCCGGTAGCACGTGGCCACGGTCTGTCTTCCCGTCAACGGCATCGGCTACGGCCACCTGATGCGCGCTGGCCTGGCGAGCCGGTGGCTCCGCCGCGCCGGCGAGCGGCCCGTCATCTTCTTCCAGGGGAAGTACCCAAGGGACTGGGAGCTCCGCACGCCCGGCCTCAGCATGCTGCCGCTCTACCGGATGCCGGTCGAAGCGGCGCATCTCGCCGTTGAACAGATCGCGCGCTACGCGAGGCTCTCGTCACCGGCGGTCGTCATCGAAGACACGTACCCCGCGCCGGTGGCGTGGCCCGCCGACATCACGCGGCTGCTGATGCTGCGCCCGACCGCGTTCGCGCACCTGGCCGAGACGCGCGCCACCCACGGTGACGGCTACGCGCGCGTGCTGCTGTGCGATCACCCCGATTCGCCGACGTGGCCGTATGACGCGGCGCAGACAGCGGAACTAGCGTCCTGGGATCGCTGGGAGTGGATTGGCCCCGTGTTCCGGCAAGCCTCCGCTCGCGCGATTGCGGAGGTGCGCCGGCGCTACGGCCTCCGCGAGCACGACCAGGTGTTCGTGTTTTCGATGGGTGGCGGCGGCGAGCTGCCCGGCAGTGGTGATCGCGCCGCGTTCCTGCAGCGTGCGGAAGCGATCGCCGGCGAGCTTCGCCGCCATGCGGAACGCCCCCGCCTCGTGTTCGTGCGTGGTCCGTTGTTTCCTTCCGCGGTGCCATTGCCGGTCGGATTCGAGGGCGTGGACCACGAGCCCGAGTTGCCCGCGTTGTTGGCGGCCGCCAACGGGGCCGTCATCCGCCCCGGGTTTAACGCAACGTGGGAATGCATCGCCGGCCGCACGCCGTTTGTGGCCGCCGTCGGCACCACCTACCAGGAGCCTGTCAACGAACGTCTGACCAGGTTGCGCGCGCGCGGTCTCGATCTCGAAAGCGGACCGGCCTCCTGGTTCGACCCGGAATGGCGCCGCCGCTTCGTCGCGGCGTGCGATGGCGTGCTGGAACGCCACGACGGCGCTCCGGCGCGTGCGTTCGTGCACGCCTATCACCGCTGTATGCCGGCCGCCGGCCGCGCCACGCCCGCCAACCCTAGACGTGCGTCGGAGCCAGAAGCGTTCGTCGAACTGTCCAGGTCCATCGCCCAAGTTCCGGGGCCGAAGCCCCTCTTGATCCGCATCGACGACATCGTCGAGCGCAACGAAGTGCTGTCGTGGGCGGTGGGCGTGTGCCGCAGCCACCAGCTCCCGCTCTCTGTCGAGGTCATTCCCTACTTCGCGCGCATCACCGGCACCGATCTCGACGCGCTGGACGCGGACGGCCTGTGCGAGGTGTCGCAGCATGGATTTGCACACTTGCCCAGCGGAATCCCGGGCCGCTCGCGCGGCGAGTTCTGCGCCGACCGTGCGCGGCCGTCCGCGGCCGCCGCCGCCTTGCTGCGCCGGGGACGGCGCTTGCTCCGATTCAAGTTTGGCGATCGATTCGCGGGCGGATATTCGGCGCCGTACGACACGTGGCCCCAGTGGCTGGCCGCCGAATGGATCGAGTCGGGAGGACGGTTTGTCTCCTGGATGAGCGGCAACCCCGCGCGGGGCCGCGTGCCGAGCGTGAAGCTCCCGCTGGATCCATGGGACTGGGCCACCAACACCCACCGCACGGCCCAGGACGTGGCGGACCAGGCGCTGAAAGATCTACGAGCCGACGGCTCGGTTGGATTGGTCCTGCACCCGCAGTGCCTGCAGAGCTCCGAACATCGAGCGGCATTCGAGCAGCTCGTGATCGCCCTGCTGCGCGGCGGCTGCGCTGGCGCCCCGATGTCGGGCGCCTCTCACCTCCATAAATGACACCCTGGAAGGTGCGTCCACTGCCATCAGTGTTTTCGGGCCGGGTCAAGGTGCTCGACCGAGCTTTTCAGTCCCTCCAACAAGTCACCCAGGCCGTGCGCCACGTGCTGGACCGACAGCAGGATCACCCCGTGATACACGTCCATCGACAGCGCGCCTTCGTTGCCGGTGATGCCCTCCATCAGATCGTCGGCGCCGGTGACGAACAGGGCCAGGCCGATCAAAATGCGTGTCACGGGATGTCCGGAGAACGAGATGAGGGCGGCGGCGAATCGTTGCATATTCGGCATTGAAGCCGGAGTCGCACCGTTCGGTCAACCCGCCAGATCCGGCGTCGCCGCGCGCCGGGCCTTGAAGAAGCCCTGGATCATGTCGCGGCACTCGCCTTCCAGTACGCCGCCGATCGCTGACAGCTTGTGATTGAGTCCGGGCAAATCGTGCGCCGCCGTCATCGAGACGATGGCGCCCGCCTTGGGCTCCGTGGTGCCGTAGACGACCGTGTCGACGCGCGCGTGGACCATGGCGCCCACGCACATCAGGCACGGCTCGACCGTCACGTAAAGGGTGGCGCCCGTCAGGCGGTAGTTCCCGACGCGGGCCGCCGCCGCGCGCAGCGCGACGACTTCCGCATGGGCCGTGGGGTCGGTGGAGGTAATGGGGTGGTTGTAGCCGGCGCCGACCACCGCGCCGTCAAGCACGACGACGGCGCCGATCGGGACTTCGTTGAGCCGTCGCGCCAGCGCCGCCTGGGCGAGAGCCAGGCGCATGAAGTCGGCGTGATCCATGCGCTCAATTAGACAAGAGATCAGGAGATCAGGAGGAGACTATTCCCCAATCTCCTGACCTCCTGTAAGAGCGGAGGAACTACACCTGGACCCGGTCGTCGCGGTTTTAGGCGCGGAAATTGCACCCAAAGCACGAAGGAGATTCCCCATGTTCCTTTTGCTTCGGTTGCTCATCAACGCCGGCGCCCTCTGGGCCGCCACTACCCTGGTGGACGGCATCTCGTTTACCGGCAGTACGGGCCGCTTCTTCGTCGTCGCCCTCATCTTCGGCCTGCTGAACGCCCTCGTCCGCCCCATCCTGCTTCTCCTGTCACTTCCGCTCGTGATCCTGACGCTCGGCCTGTTCACGTTCGTGCTGAACGCGTTTGTTCTCATGATGCTGAGCGGGTTGTCGGAGAGCCTTGGGCTCGGCTTTCATGTCGCCGGCTTCTTCCCGGCCTTCGCCGGCGCGTTGATCGTCACCGTGGTCAGCTTCCTGCTGTCGGTCTTCGTGAAGTCGGGAGACGACCGTCGAGGCGGGCAATCCGGGCGCGCCTGAGCCACAGATTGCCGACAGCCGCAGATTAG
>CAYHCX010000030.1:31929-43998 GCA_964355095.1 uncultured Acidobacterium sp. | reverse complement strand
AGGCTTGAGGCTTGAGGCTTGAGGCTTGCCCTCAGTTCCCAACCACCGAGTTCCGAACCCAAGCCCCAAGTCCCAAGCCCTGATATCATCCTAAAGTCATGGAAAACGTCACGCTGACCATTGATGGCCGCCAGTTGTCCGTCGCCAAGGGCACCTCGGTCCTCAAGGCCGCCATCGAGGCCGGCATCCAGGTTCCCTATTACTGCTACCACCCCGGTCTCGGCATCGACGCGTCGTGCCGCGTCTGCCTGGTGAAGATCGAGAAGATGGCCAAGCTGCAGACGTCGTGCTCGACGCCGGTGGCCGAGGGCATGGTGGTGCACACGCAAGACCCCGAGGCCGTGGAAGGCCGCAAGGGCGTCTTCGAGTTCCTGCTGATCAACCACCCGCTCGACTGCCCGGTGTGCGACAAGGGCGGCGAGTGCCCGCTGCAGGACTTCTCGAACCAGTTTGGCAACGACCACAGCCGCATGGACTTCCCGCGCCGCACCTTCGACGGCGAGGGCGTCAGGGCAGACATCGACTTCGGTCCGACGCTGATGCTGAACCGCAACCGCTGCATCCTGTGCACGCGCTGCAGCCGCTTCATGGCGGAAGTCGATGGTGACGCGCAGATCGGCACCATCAACCGCGGCAACGGCAGCGAGATTGCGACCTTCAACGAACAGGGCGTCCACTCGCTGCTCTCGGGCAACCTGATGGACGTCTGCCCGGTCGGCGCCATCACCACCAGGCAGTACCGCTTCCGCTCGCGGCCGTGGGACAACCCGCGCGCCGTTGACACCACCTGCACTCTCTGCGCGAAGGGCTGCGGCACCACCGCGTGGCTCAAGGCCAAGCCGGAGTGGGCGAAGGGCGCCCGCCTCGCCCGCATGACGCCGCGCTACAACGCGCAGGTCAACGACTTCTGGATGTGCGACATTGGCCGCTTCCAATACCTCTGGGTGGAGGGCGAGCAGCGCCTGCGTAAGCCCATGATCCTGACCAAGGACGGCGTGCAGCAGGTGGCGACGTGGAAGGACGCGCTGATGCGCGTGCGCGACCTCCTGAACGCGGCCGGCCGCAAGGACCCGGCGTCGGTGCGCATGCTGGCCTCGGCCCACGCCTCGCACGAAGAGCTGTACCTGTTGAAGCGCCTGGCCGAGGACCTCAAGGGCGATGGCGGCGCGTCGCACGTGCACGTGGCGTGGCGCCGCACCGAGAAGCAGCAGCCCGCCAGCACCAAGTTCCGCGTGCCGGCCGTGGATGCGCCCAACGTCAACGGCGCGCGCGACCTCGGCCTCGCGGTGGTCGGCGACGGCGACGCCGATCTCTCCGCGCTGCGCACCGCCATCGACCAGGGCCGCGTCGCCGTGCTTTACATCGTCGATCCGGGGCCGGATGGATCGATGGGCGACCTCGGCTGGCTGATCGACGCCCGCAAGGCCGGCCGCGTGCCGGTGATCGTGTTCCAGGGCGTGCTGCAGTCGGACCTCTCGAAGATCGCCGACGTGGTGCTGCCCGGCGCCGCGTGGGTCGAGAAAGACGCCACTTACACCAACGACCAGGGCATGGTGCAGGCCGCCTCAAAGGCCATCAACGCGCCGGGCGAAGCGGTGGAAGACTGGCAGATTCTCACCAGCGTGGCCGCCGCGCTGGGCCTGCCCTACACCTACGCCACCTCGCAGCAGGTGCGCGCGGACGTGGCCGCATTCATGACAGCGCCTGCCCTGACCCTTCGACTGGCTCAGGGTCACCCCGAGCAAGGTCGAGGGGTGAGCGAGCGGGCGCTTGACGAAGTCGAGCGCGCGCGAGTCGAACGGGAGTACGCCACCCTGACCGAAGCCGTGTTCAACCGCGCCGTGAGCGCGGAACACTGGCTGAAGACCAGCAACCCCATGGAACGCTGGAAGTGGGACGCCATGTTCCAGGACCTGCCGCCCGTGAAGGGCCACAACGTGCAGATGGAGAACATGGCCCAGGCCACGGTGATTCCGCTCCGCCTCGTAACGGACGAGATCTCGCGCGCATCAGAGTAGTCGTAGCGCAGTCGTAGGGCCGCCCTTGATGGGCGGCCGATCAGTTAAGAACAAATGGAAAACGTATCGCTCTTCGGCGCCTTCATCGCAGGGGTCCTCAGCTTCATCTCCCCCTGCGTGCTGCCGCTCATTCCCGGCTACCTGTCGTTCATCTCGGGCGTCTCGCTCGAAGAGATGCGCGGCACGCCGGGGGGTGGCGGCGCCGGGGCGGTGGCGGGCGGCGTCAGCGCGGCGGCCAAGCGGCAGGTGATCATCACCTCGCTGTTCTTCATCCTCGGCTTCTCGCTCGTGTTCGTGTCGCTCGGCGCCTCGGCGACCTACCTCGGCCAGTTCCTGATGGAACGGCTCACCATCTTCGGCAAGATCGCCGGCGTGCTGCTGGTCGTGTTCGGCCTGCACACCATGGGCGTGTTCAAGATCGAATGGCTGCTCCAGGAAAAGCGGGTGCAGGCCAACACCAAGCCCGCCAGCATGCTCGGCGCCGTCATCGTCGGCATCTCGTTCGCCTTCGGCTGGACGCCGTGCATCGGCCCCATCCTCTCGGCCATCCTGCTGGTCGCGGCGCAGCAGGACTCGGTGGGGCAGGGCATCGTGCTGCTCTCCACCTACTCGCTCGGGCTGGCCATTCCCTTCCTGCTCACCGCCCTCGCCATCAACCAGTTCTTCGTCGCGTTTGCCAGGATTCGCCGTTATTACCACGCGATTGAAATCGTGTCGGGCGCGTTGATGATCATCATCGGTGTCTTGATCTTCACCAACCGCTTCACGGTCATCGCCCAATGGCTGACACCGTACCTGCCCACGTTCTGAGCACCAGCCCTTAGCTAGGCACGTCAGGCACGCGTACGCACCCGTAGGCACCTGGGGTTTCTGTTATCCTTTCACCCGTAATGCGTCGCCGCACTGTTCGCATCGCCCTGTTCGCGTTCGCACTGCTCGCCACCGCGGGCCTCGGTTACCGCGCGATGGCCGACGAGGCCGGGTTGGCCGCGGCCCGGCAGGACGGTGCCGCTACGGACCAGGCGGCGGAGGAAGCCCTCAACGTCCTGCTCGACGCCCGCAGCTCCATGTACGCCTACGTCGCCCCGAACCAGGGAACCGACTTCTGGGCGCGCCGCGTTGGCACGCTGCTCGACACCCTCAGGCAACGTCTCGTGACCCTTGATGCGGCGGCCGCCGCGTCCGGCGGCTCGCTCTCCGATTCCCTCGACGGCGTTGACCAGCTCACCGCCGCCGACAAGCGCGCGCGCCAGTACGTGGAACGCGGCGAGCTCCTCCTCGCCGGCGACGTCCTGTTCACCGAGGTTCGCGACCTGTTGAACGCCGTCACCGGACAGGTGACGGCCGTCCGTTCCACCCTGCGCACCAACACCGATCGCAGGACCTCCGGCATCCGCCAGGAGCAGGCCGCGCTGGCGGCCGCCGGTGTGGCCACGTGGTTCCTCGTCGCGCTGCTGCTGCTGCCCCGCGGCAAGCAAGAAGCCGTGAAGGACCCGAACGAGTGGCGCCAGGATCTGGCCGGGGAAGACCTCAACCTCACGACAGGCGAACCGCTCGAGGGTTCCGCCTCCGCTCCCAGAGACTCTGGGGAGCTTCGGCGAGACCCCGCCGGCTTGTCCGCCGGAGCTTCAGCGAAGGTGGAAGCGGCCTCCGGCCGCGAAGGCGGGGCCGTTGCTCAGGTCGACCTGAAGCTCGTCGCCGAGATCTGCGCCGACCTCTCGGCGCTCACCGACATCGGCGCGCTGTCTGGCGCGCTCGCACGGGTGGGCGCCGTGATTGGCGCCAAGGGCCTCATCGTGTGGGTGACGTCCAACGACGGCGGCTCGATGTCGGCGGTCGCCACGCACGGGTTCGATGCCCGCGTCGTCGCGCGGATCGGCCCCGTCGATCGCGGCAGCGACAACCTCACCGCCGAGGCTCTGCGCGAGAACGCGCCGCGGCTGAGGGCCGCCCACGGCTCCGCCGCCGCCGGCATTGCGGTGCCGATGTGCGGACCCACTGGCCCCGTGGGCGTGCTGTCGGCGGAACTGCAAGCCGGCAAGAATCCGGACGACGCGTGCGTGGCCGTGGCCTCGATCTTCGCGGCCCAGCTCGCCACGTTGACGGCGCCGCTGCCAATGACCGCCGCGCCCGTGGCCGACGCGCCTCCGGCGGAGAGCGCGGCGTCATGAGCCTGACGGTCGTACTCGCCGAGGACGACCCCGACATCCAGCTCGTCGCCAGGCTCGCGCTGAAGCGCGCCGGCTTCATCGTCAAGGTGGTCAACAACGGCCAGGAGGCGCTCGACGCCATCCGCCAGCAGCCGCCCGACGTGGTGCTGCTCGACTGGATGATGCCCGAGCTCGACGGCCCGGAAACGTGCCGGCAGCTCAAAGCGGACCCGGCCACCGCCGGCATCCCGGTCATCTTCCTGACGGCGAAGTCGCAGGAGGCGGAGATTCAGCGCGGGTTGAGCCTCGGCGCCTCCGGCTACGTAACCAAACCGTTTGACGCGCTGTCGCTCGGGCAGCAGGTCAAGGACATCGTCACCGCGAAGGTCCCGTGACCATCCGCACGTGGGCGTTCATCGGCCTCTGGCTGATTTACCTCCTCGCCGCCGTCGCCATCGGCCTCGTCGTCTATTCGTACGGCGAATCGACGAGGGTGGACGCCAACCAGCAGCGCATCTCCGAAGTCCTCAACGTCCACGGCAGCATGTGGCGCGCGCTGGTCGAGGCGCGGGCCAATCACCTCGCCTACGCCCTGACTGGCGCACCGGCGTTGCGCGACCGGCGCGACGACAATCGCCGCGTCTACAGCGGGTTGATCTCGCACCTGGCGTCGCTCACGCGCGATTCGGCACAGCTCGACCGCCTCGCCCGCATTCGCTCGGCGGCGGGTTCGTGGACCGCGCCGTGGGACCAGACCGTCCCGCTCGGCCGGGCGACGGTCGCCGACCAGGAGCTGCTCATTCGGCGCACCGCGGATGAGTTCACCAGGATCAACCAGGAGCTCGTCGCATTCGACGCCCGTGAGCGCGAGCTGCTGCGCCAGGTCTCGGATGCCGTTGTCAACCAGCGCACGACCCTGGCGGTGGTCAGGACGGTATATGCCAGCCTGTTCATCGGCGCCATCTCGTTCATTATCTGGTTCGCCAAGCGCGGCGTGCTCGATCCGCTGCGGCAGCTGACCGAGTCGGCCGAGCGCATCGAGCAGGGCGACTTCACCGCGGCGCACCAGACCCTGCGCGCCGACGAGATCGGCGTGCTGTTCAACTCGTTCGCGAAGATGGCGCAGTCCATCCAGATCCGCGAGCGCGAGCTGGCCACGGCGCTGAGCGAAACGCGCGAGCTGGCGGCGGTGACCGTCGAATCACGCCGCCGCGTCGAGGCCGCGCACGCCGACCTGCTGGCCACGCTCGAGACCGTGCCGGCGGCGCTGATGATCTTCAACACCGACGGCAGCGTGCGCCTGCGCAACCGCGCCGCCACCGACGTGTTCGGCATCGAGCCGCAGAACGCCGAACTGCGCGCGAACTACTGGGCGCGCTTCAAGCGCATCGCGAAAGACGGCACGCCCATTCCACCCGAGGAGTGGATCTCGGCGCGCGCGTTGCGCGGCGAGCAGGTGATCAACCAGGAGCTCGAGATTCACCATCCAGACGGCCGCGTCTTCCCGATCCTGGCCAGCGGCGCGCCGCTGCGCAACGAGCTCGGTCACGTGGCCGGCGCCGTGGTGGCCTTCCAGGACATCTCGCGCCTGCGTGAAGTGGACCGGATGAAGGACGAGTTCGTGTCGATTGTCAGCCACGAACTGCGCACCCCGCTCACCTCGATCCGCGGGTCGGTGCAGCTGGTGCTCGACGAGCCGGATTCGGTGCCCGGCGAGGAGCACCGGCAGTTGCTGCAGATCGCGTTGAATAACTGCGAGCGCCTGGTCCGCATCATCAACGACATGCTCGACATCGCGAAGATCGAGTCAGGCAACATCACGCTGCACCCGAAGCCCGTGAACGTGGCCGAGATCGTGCGGCAGTCGATCCAGGTGGTCGAGGGCCCGGCCCGCGCCGCCCAGGTCACCCTTGATGCCAGGCTGCCGGCCAGGCTCCGCCCCGTCATGGTGGATCCGGACCGCATCGTCCAGGCGCTGGTGAACCTGCTGTCGAACGCGGTGAAGTTCGCGCCGCGGGGCTCCACCGTCTCGGTGACCGCGGCCGGCTCCGACACCATGGTCACGCTGGCGGTGTCGGACCAGGGCGACGGGATCGCCCCCGAGAACCTCAATCGCCTGTTCAAGAAGTTTCAGCAGGTCGACAGCTCGGCGTCGCGCCGCAAGGGCGGCACCGGCCTCGGCCTGGCCATCACCAAGGCGCTGGTGGAACAGCACGGCGGACGCATCTACGTGGACAGTGAGGTCAATAAGGGCACGCGCTTCTCGTTCACGCTGCCCACCGCCTCGGTGGAAGAGGCGGAAGCGCTGGCGCTGGCCCCGGTCGCGGTCAACCAGGACGGCTCGGCCCGCCTCGCCGCGCGCCTCGTGCTCGTGGTGGACGATGACGACGACTTCCGCGCGCTGATTCGGTCGCAGCTGAACCACGCCGGCTACGAAGTGCTGGACGCCCGCGACGCGGCTTCGGCCATGCACATCGCGCGCACCATGCGGCCCGACGTGATCACCGTGGACCTGCTCATGCCCGGCCTGGATGGCTGGGAGTTCATCGAGCGCCTGCGCGGCGAGGACGCGCTCGCGCGCATTCCCGTCGTGGTGGTCTCCGGCGTGCCGGATGCGACCGATTCGGGCCGCCGGCCCGAAGGCGTCGCGGTGGTGACCAAGGGCGAGGGCCTGGACCGCCTGTTGCGGCAGATCAGCCAGTCGCTGGGCAGCCGCACCGGCGCCACGGTGCTGATCGCCGAAGACGACAACGACCTGCGTGGAGTGCTGGCGGCGGCGCTGACCCGGAACGGGCATCGCGTGCTGCAGGCGCGCGACGGCGCCGAGGCGCTGGCCGCCATCGAGCGCGAGCACGTCGACCTGCTGGTGCTCGACCTGGTGATGCCGAACATCGACGGCTACGAGGTGCTGGCGCGGCTCAAGGCCAGCGAGAAAGACGCCCGCATCCCGGTGGTGGTGGTGTCGGGCGCCGACCGCTCGTCAAGCGAGCTGCGGTCGCTGCGCCTCGGGGCCAACCTCTACCTGACCAAACCCATTGAGGCGGCAGCGCTCACCGCGGAGGTGACACGCCTGCTTGGGTCCGGCTAAAGCCGGACACTACAGGCCAGATGTAGCGTCCGGCTTTAGCCGGACCACGCATAGAATCCTTGGATGGCAAAAGCGGGGGGCGAAAAGACCGCGATCCTGGCGCGGGCTGACAAAGAGGGCGTTAAGTTCCTGCGCCTGCAGTTCACCGACATCCTCGGCGTGATCAAGAACGTCGAGGTCCCCGACGGCCAGTTTGCCGACGCCCTCGACGGCAAGATCATGTTCGACGGCTCGTCGATCGAAGGCTTCGTCCGCATCGAAGAGTCGGACATGTACCTGCGGCCGGACCTGTCTACCTTCCAGGTGTTCCCGTGGGCCGACCCCAACGGTGCCCGCGTCGGCCGGCTGATCTGCGACATCGCCAATCCCGACGGCAGCCCCTTCGCCGGCTGCCCGCGCACCACGCTGAAAAACGCCATCGCGCAGGCCGGCCGGAGCGGCTTCACCATGGTGGCCGGGCCCGAAATCGAGTTCTTCCTCTTCCTCCGCCGCGACGGCCGCGCCACCACCGAGACGCACGATCGCGCCAGCTACTTCGACCTCGCGCCCATCGATCTCGGTGAAGACGTCCGCCGCGAAATCGTGATTGCCATCGAGCAGATGGGCATCGGCGTGGAAGCGGCGCACCACGAAGTGGCGCCGGGCCAGCACGAGATCGACTTCCACCCCGAAGACGTCCTGACCACGGCCGACAATGTCAGCACCTGCCGGTTCATTGTCAAGTACGTGGCGCTGCGGAACAACCTGCACGCGACCTTCATGCCCAAGCCGATATTCGGGGTGAACGGATCGGGCATGCACACGCACCAGTCGCTTTTCAGCGGCGGCCAGAACGCGTTCTTCGATCCCGGCAACGAGATTTTGTTGAGCCAGACCTGCCTCAACTACGTGGGCGGATTGCTCCAACACGCCAAGGGGTTTTGCGCGATCACCAATCCGCTGGTGAATTCCTACAAGCGCCTGGTGCCCGGCTACGAGGCGCCCACCGCCATCGCGTGGTCCGAAAAGAACCGCAGCCCGCTCGTGCGCGTGCCCGCCTCGCGCGGCCCCTCGACGCGCATCGAGCTGCGCATGCCGGATCCGTCGTGCAATCCCTACCTCGCCCTGGCGGTGATGTTGCGCGCCGGCCTCGACGGCATCGATCACGCGGTGGATCCCGGTCCGCCGGTGAACAAGAACATCTACAAGATGAGCCACCGCGAGCGCCGCCACCTGCGCATCGACGACCTGCCGGCCAACCTCAGCGAAGCCCTGGATGAGTTCGAGAAAGACGAGCTGGTCAAGGAGACGCTGGGCGAGCACATCTTCAATCACTTCCTCGAAGCCAAGCGCGAGGAGTGGGCCGAATACATCCGCCACGTGTCACCGTGGGAGATGGACCGCTACCTCGGAGTGTATTGATCGGCGGACGCTTCGTCCTTGTCCGGGGACACGTTCACGGCTTGGGGCGTGAGGCTTGGGGCTTGGGCCTTGGCGCCCGTAAGTGACTGTCCCATAGAGATTATCTGTGTCCAATCTGTGGCTAATCTGCGGCTGTATTTCCGTGGCACGCGACTTGAAGTATCGGTGGCCAGGCTGCGGCGGATCACCGAGGGGCGAACTATCAGGCAGGCGCTGGCATCGCCGCCCTTCGGCCGCACTCTTCACGATCCGTCCGCGGCCCCTTTTTCGGAGGGCGATGGCTTCAGCCGTCGCCAACAGGCAAGGAGCCAACCATGGGTCGCACACGCAACGTCGTTTGGAGTCTCGTCATCGCAGCCAGCGCGCTCACCGGCGCTTGCGCGTCGATGGGCTCGCGTTCGATTTCCGAGGTGCAGACCAATCCCGGCAAGTTCGCGGACAAGACCGTGACCGTTGAGGGCGTCGTCACCACCTCGTTCGGCATCCCGTTCGTGCCGTTCAAGGTCTACCGCGTGAGCGACGGCTCCGGCGAAATGCTGGTGATCTCCGACAACAACCGCACCCCCGGCAAGAACGCCCGGGTCCGCGTGCGCGGCGAGGTCGAGGAAGTTGCGCTGATCGGCGGTCGTTCGTTCGGCCTCCACATCCGCGAAAAGAGTATTAAGTTCCTGTAAGACAGAGACTTACACGTTCGGAGAGCCGGGGCTTCAGCCCCGGCTTTTGGCGACGGCTAAAGCCATCGCCCTCCGACCGATCCCGCCTTGTTCGGAGAACGATCCCGCCTTGTGAAATCTAGTACAATGTCCGACTGTGGAAGCCCTTGAACACCCCTCCCCACTAGTCGCGATCATCAACCTCCTGCTCGCGACCCTCGGCATTCACGCCGAGATCCCCGACCACATGGTCTTCGTCGGGCTGATTACGCTGTTCATCCTCTTCATCGGCCTGGCCATCCGCTCGCAGCTGAGCGTCGACAACCCCGGCAAGCTCCAGATCGTCCTCGAGGACGTCGTCTCGTTCCTGGTGGGCGTGCTCGAAGACAACATGGGCAAGAAGGGCCGCAAGTACCTGCCGCTGCCCGGCACGCTCTTCGTGTTCATCCTGATCGGCAACCTGATGGGCCAGGTCCCCGGCCTCGGCTCGCCGACCAGCAACATCAACGTCCCGTTCGGGTGCGCGCTGACGCTGTGGCTCTACTATCACGCGCAGGGCGTCATGGCGAACGGCCCGATCAACTACATCAAGCACTTCGCGGTGATGCCGGGCGTGCCGATTGCGCTGGCACCAATGATCTTCGTGATCGAAATCATCAGCCACCTGTCGCGCGTGCTGTCGCTCACGCTCCGCCTGTTCGGCAACATCTTCGGCGAGCACCTCGTCGTGCTGATTCTCGCCAGCATCGTCCCGTTCATTGCGCCGCTGCCGATTCAGTTCCTGGGGTTGATCGTCGGCCCGCTCCAGGCGTTCATCTTCCTGACGCTGGGCGCCATCTACCTGACCGCCGCCACCCACGTGGACGACCACGGAGATGAATACGGTGGCGAATACGGTCACGCCCACTGAGACGTAATTAGGGCCACAGAGACACAAAGACACAGAGAAGACTTTTATTAGGCTGTCCTAATAAAGAATGGTTTTCTCTGTGCCTTTGTGGCCTTTTGTCTTCTTACTGGTTGATCTTGACGACCACGACCGTGCGGTCGTCTGACTGCTCGGCATCCCCGCAGAACTGCTGAACCGCCCCGAAGATTTCCCCGACAATCTCCTTCGCCGGCAGCGTGTGCGTGCGTTCGATCACCTCGATCAGGCGGGCGCCCCCGAATTCCATGCCGGCCTCGTCGAACGCCTCGGAGATGCCGTCGGAACAGAACACGAACACGTCCCCGGGCGCGAGCGGCACCTGCACCTCGTCGTAGGTGGAGCTGCCGAATGAGCCAAGCGGCACGCCGGGCATGTCGATCTGCGTCGCCTTGCCGTCGCTGCACCGCACCGGGTAGGGCAGGCCCGAGTTGGCGAACGTGACGATGTGCTTCTTGAACTCGAACATCGCATAGCACAGCGTGCAGTAGTACTCCTCCAGGTTGCGTTCGTGGAGGATGCGGTTCATGCCGGCGAGGACGGCGGCGGGCGTGCTGCGTTCCTTCTCCAGCCGGCGTCGGAACGTGCGGCCACGGACCATCTCGCCGATCGCCGCGCCATAGAGGGCCGCCGGCACGCCCTTGCCTGAGACGTCGCCGACCGCCACCACCAGCGTGTTCGGCTCCGGCGACAGGAAGTCACAGAGGTCGCCGCCCAGCTCGCGGGCCGGATCGAAATGCCACGACACGTCCACGCCCCGCAGGCGCTTGGGCAGCTCCTGCGGCAACAGCGCCATCTGGACGCGCTTGGCGAACCGCAGCTCCTTCTCGAACCGCGCCTCGTTGGCGCGAATCGACTCGTAGAGGCGCGCGTTCTCGAGCGCCACCGCCGCTTCAGACGCCAGCAGCGTGAGCAGCTTGACGTTCTTGTTGTTGAAGGCGTCGCGCTCCGGGCTTTCAAGGTCGAACACGCCGATGCAGCGGTCCTTCAGCATCAGCGGGACCACGAGCTCGGATCGCACGCCGGGCACGGCGTTGATGTAGCGCGGGTCCTGCAACACGTCGGGGACGAGCACCACTTCCTTATGGAGGGCGGCGTAGCCGACCAGGCCTTCGCCGAGCTTCACCGGTTCCATCGCCGCCGCGTCGTCGCCGTATTTGATCGCCACCTTCATCTCGAGCACGCCGGTGTCTTCGTCCAGCAGCAGAATGCCGAAGATGCGGTAATCGATGACGCGCTTGATGAGGTGGGCGAGGCGCGTCAGCAGCTCGTCGGGGTCGAGAATGGAGGTCATCTCGCGGCCGATCTCCGCGAGCGTCTCGAGCGTCTCGGCGTATTCCCGCTCCGACTCGAACAGCCGGGCCGTGGCGATGCCCTGGGCGACGTGGGCGCCGAACTGCCGCAGGATCCACTCGTCGCGTTCGGTGAACGCGCCGGTGCGGTCGCTCAGCAGGTTGAGGGCGCCGATCACCTTGCCCTTGTTGCGCAGCGGCACCGCCAGCTGCGACTTGGCGCCCGGCACCACCGCCAGATACCGCGGGTCGGCATCGACGTCGTTCAGCAGGATGGGCCGCTGCTCGGCGATGGCCGTGCCGACGATGCCCTGGCCCACCTGCAACGTGAAGTGCTTGACGATCTCCTCGGGGTAGCCGACAGCGTAGGCGATGCTCAGCTCCTGGCGCTTCTCGTCGAGCAGGTAGACCGAGAAGACCGTGAACTTGGTGAGCCGCGAGATGAGATGCGGGATTCTTTCGAGGAGCGTGTTGAGGTCGAGCACGGAGCTGACCTCACGTCCCAGTTCGGCGAGGATGGCCAGCAGCTCGGCGTCGGAGGC
>CAYHCX010000030.1:6320-31829 GCA_964355095.1 uncultured Acidobacterium sp. | reverse complement strand
CGCCGAGGGTGTACTTCGTCACCCAGTCGTAGATCCGCTGCATGCGGTCCTTCTGATGATAGTACTCGCTAAACCCGTGTCCTTCGCGCGGGTAAAACACCAATTCCGTGGGCTTGCCGCGATCTTTCAGGGCCCGGTAGAGTTCCTGCGCCTGCCCCACCGGCACCCGCTCGTCGTTCGCACCGTGCAGGATCAGGGTGGGCGTGGTCACCTTGTCGATGTGGGTCATCGCCGACCGTTCCAGGTAGAGCGGCAGGGTCTTGGCGCTGGGGATGCCCCCGAAATAGCTGATCAGCACACTGGGAATGTCGTTGGTGCCGTACATGCTCCACATGTTGGTAAGGCCGGCGCCGACCATGGCCGCCTTGAAGCGGCTGGTCTGCGTGATCACCCACGCCGTCATGTAGCCGCCGTAGCTCCAGCCGATGTGCGCCAGTTTGTCGGGGTCGGCGATGCCCCGCGCCACCAGCGCGTCCACGCCGGTCATGATGTCCTTGTAGTCGCCGCCGCCCCAGTCGTTGACGTTGTTCCGCAGAAACTTCTCGCCGTAGTTCGTGCTGCCGCGCGGGTTGGGATAGAACACCGCCCAGCCCTGGTTGGCCCACACCTGCCCACCCTCGAGGCCGCCCAGGCGGAAGCCGTTCACGTATGCACCGGCGGGGCCACCGTGCGCCACCACCAGCGTCGGATGCTTGGTGCCCGTCGTGTAGCCCACCGGCTTCAGCAGCACGCCCTCCACCTCCATGCCGTCGGCGCCTTTCCAGGTGACCACTTCGGTGTCGCCCTGCGCCAACTCAGCAAGCTGCGGGTTCGTGATCGTCAGCTTGCGGAAGGTCGCGAACGACGGATCGGTGACGAAGACCTCTGACGCCGAATCCGGCGTGTCCATGGTCACGGCGATGGTCTTGCCGTCCTGGCTGTACGACGCGCCGTTGATGGTCCGCCTCTGGCTTAACTGGCTGTAGGCGCCGGTTGTCAGGTCGTAAGCGAACACCTCGGTGTAGGCGCGCTTGCCGGCGACGAAGGTGATGCGCCTGCCTTCCGCCGTCCACTGCGGCGCGGCGGCGTCGGTGTCGAAGGCCGCCGACGACACATTCTTCACCGTCTTCGCCGCCACGTCGTAGAGCATCAGCTTCGACTGCAGCACCGGGCTCACCGCCGTGCCGTCGGGAATCGGGCCGTGGCTGTCGGGCTCGGCCGTCCAGGTGATCAGCTTGCCGTCGGGCGACCAGCGCGGCGAGCCGTCGTTGCCGAAGTTGGTGCTGATCTTTTCGACCTGCTTCGTCGAGAGGTCCGCCAGGTAGACGTCGCGGCGGTTGTCGCGCGGCATCGGCGTGGCGGCGGCGCCAAACACGAAGCGCTTGCCGTCTGGCGACCACGACGGCGCCGCCGCCACGGTGTAGTTCGTGCCGGAGGTAATGCGGGTAGCGCCGGCCGCACTAAAGTGCGGCCCTTCTGGCAACGCTGCGACCCAGATGTGCGAATAGCGAAAATCGCCCTCGAACACGCGCTCGTCGTCCCGCTTCTTGATGGCGGCCTCGTCATCGGCGCTGCGCGGGTCGGTGGACACGAATGCGATGCGCGCGCTGTCGGGCGCCCACGAATACGCCGTCACGTTCTCCTTGGCGTCGGTCACCGTCCACGCCTCGCCGCCGTCGGCGCGCATCACGTGGACCTGCGCCTTGACCTCTTCACCGGTGCCGCGGGCCGACACGAAGCTGATCAAGCGGCCGTTGGGCGACCACTGCGGCTGGCTCTCGCCCTTGGCGCCGAACGTGATCTGCCGGGCCGGCGCCGACCCGTTGGCTGCCACCTTCCAGACGTGCGTCCGCGACTCCATGCGGTCTTTGTCGGAGACCCACTCGCGCACCGTGTACAGCACCTGGCTGCCCTCCGGCGAGATGGTCGCCCCACCCACCGCCTTGACGTTGAGCACGTCGTCGAACGTGACGGCCCGCTTCGCCTGGGCAAACGGGTGGTTGGTGGCGGAAACCAGCACAAGCGCCACGGCGACCAGGGTCTTACGCATCACGGGGCCTCCAAAGGGCGAAGTATAATTCTGATCTCCCATGGACATTGCACTGCCGCTGGACATCACGGCGATCGAGCGGATTCTGCCCCACCGCTCGCCGTTCCTGCTCGTCGATCGCATCATCGAATTCGAACCCGATCGGCGGATTGTGGGTATCAAGAACGTGTCGGTGAACGAGCCGTTCCTGAGCCGGAACGGCCTCAACGGCAGGCCCACGCTGCCGCCGACCATCCTGACCGAGGCGGTCGCGCAGGTCGGCGCCATCCTCATCCTGGCCAAGCCCGAGAACAAGGGCATGTTGATCTTCTTCCGCGGCATGGAGCGGGTCCGCTTTCGCGCGCCGGTGCACGCGGGGGACCAGGTGGTGATCGAGGCCAACGTGAAGCGCCTCAAGAGCCGCATGGGCGTGCTCGAAGGCCGCGCCCGCGTCGGCAACAAGGTTGTCATCCACGGCACGATGACATTCGCGCTCGGGGCGGAATAGTTGGCGCGCCTGCCCCGCCTCGCGAAGCTCACGACAGACGATGCCGGCTGGGGCTACTTCCTCTGTACCTACAAGGAGATTCGCGCCGGCCGCGGCGGCAGCGAGTTTGCCATCCTCAACCTGCAGGATGCCTCCGGCCAGGTCACCGCGAAAATTCTCTCGGACCTCGAGCGCCTCCGCGCGGAGTTCGAACCCGGCGAGTTCGTGCGCGTCGAAGGACGCGGCAGTCTCTACAACGGCGAGGTGCAGCTGATCCTCTCCACCATCCGCCGCGTGAATCCCGACCAGGATCGCCTGCAGGGGTTCCGCGAGGAAGACTGCATCCTCAGCGCGCCGCGGCCGATCGACGAAATGTGGGAGGAGCTGCAGGTGCGGCTCCGCGCCGTCAGGAACGATCACATCCGCGTGCTGCTCAACCGGGTGGTTGCCGATCACGCCGATCAGCTGCGGACCTGGCCGGCGGCGCAGACCATTCATCACGCGTATCGCGGCGGATTCCTCGAGCACATCACCAAGATGGCTGAAGTCGGCGCCCACCTCGCGCGCTGCTACGGTGCCGACGAAGATGTGATATTCGCGGGCGTCGTCCTCCACGACATCGGCAAGCTGCAGGAGCTGGCCTACGAGGGCGGCTCCGGCAGCTACACGCGCGACGGCAACATGGTGGGCCACATCGCGCTGGGCCTGATGCTCGTGCGCGAGGCCATCAACGGCATCGCGGGCTTCCCGGCGGAGCTCCGCGCGCAGGTCGAACACCTCATCGCCTCGCATCACGGCACGCGCGAGTACGGCTCGCCGGTCGAGCCGAAGTCGATCGAAGCGTTCATCCTGGCCTCGGTGGATGAATTGGACGCCAAGATCAACCAGGTCCGCCGCGCGATCGGCGAAGCCCCGTCGACGGACGAGTTCACGTCCTGGAACAAGCGCCTCGGCCGCGTGCTATACAAGGGCAGCAGCTAGTCGTTCGCCTGACGCTCAGGGCCATCGCGGCGCGCGGGGCGGTGTGGTTTGGCGTGAGCGTTCGACTGAGCCGACCAAGGTCAGTTACCGACAAATCGAACGGAGCCTACGCAGGCGCCTCAGGGTTCTTGCCATCATCGCACCAGCGCTTGATGCGGCGAGTGAGATTTGACCGGCGAAGGAGAGCGAACGCCAAGCCATACCGCCCCGCGCGATGCGAGTGCGCCCCTCGACGTTGCTCGGGGCGACCTGAGCACCAGTCGCTGACGGCGAGCGGCCCTGGGCGGCAGGCGAAGAAGTGCGAACGCCGAGCGATGCTTTCCCGCGCTGCGTCCGTAACCCGGCCTACTTTCGACTCACGATCCACGTGCCCGTCAACACCAACCCCGCGGCCAGCAGGATGCGGCTCGACAGCGGCTCGCCGAGCAGCGCCGTGCCCAGCGCCACCGCGATGATCGGGTTGATGTAGGCATAGAGCGACACCAGCGAGAGACGCAGGTGTTGAATGGCGTAGATGTACGCCGAATAGGCGACCAGCGAGCCGGCCACGCTGAGGTAGGCCAGCGCCCCCAGCGTCCGCGGCGTGAACGACAGCTGCGCCCACTCGCCGTGCCACGTCGCCGCCGTCAGCAGCATGATCCCGCTGAACACCATCTGCAGCGCCGCCGACGGAAACGGATTGTCACCCAGCTCGTGACGCTTGGCGTACGACGTGCCGATCACCCAGCCGATGCACGCGAGTTGAATCGCGATCACGCCGCCGATGAACGCGCGTCCGCCGGCGCCGCCTTGCGACATCTCGGGCCACACCAGGATCACAATCCCCGAAAACCCGATCGTGAGGCCGGCGAGCGATCGCCTCGTGAAGCGCTCGCCGTTGGGCAGCAATCGCTCGAGCAACGCCGACCAGAACGGCGTGGTCGCAATCAACACCGCCGTCAGGCCGCTGGCCACGTACTGCTGCGCGAACACCACGAAGCCGTTGCCGACAATGTTCATCAGGACGCCGAGCAGGACCAGCGGGCCCCACATCCGCGGCGGCGGCAGGCGCCGGCCCATCGCCAGCAGGATGCCGGTCAGCAGCAGGCCCGCCGCCATCCAACGCAGACCGGCCAGCAGCAGCACCGGCACGGTCTCGAGCGCAACCCGAATCCCGAGGTAAGTGGTGCCCCAGACAATGCAAACGGTGATGAGGGCGGCGTAGGCGAGACTCACGCCTCACTCCCGCCTTCGCCGTGGCCACGGCGCACAGGCCAGCGGGCAGGCCGCGGCAGCGTCTTCTCTTTCGGGATGGCGATGCGCGGATCCTCCTTCACCGTCTCGAGCACGATGGTCGTGCGCGTGGAGGTCACGCTCACCGTGGACGCAATCTGCTGGCGAAGGATCTGCCCGAGGTGCTCCGCGTCACGCGCGCGCACTTTCAGCAGGTAACAGTCGTCGCCGGCCACGTGATGCACCTCGAGCACGTCGGGTATCCGGCTCAACTCGATCGCCGACGGCATGTCCGGCCCGTGCTCCGAGGTCCGCACCGACACAAACGCCAGCAGCCCGCGGTCCACCACATGGGGGTCGATCAAGGCCACGTAATCCTTGATAATGCCCTTCGCCTCGAGCTTCTTGAGCCGCTCCGTGATCGCCGAGGGGGCCAGTCCAACGGCCTTCGCCAGTTCGGCCTGGGATGTTCTGGCGTTGTACTGAAGAATATCCAGTAATGTGCCGTCGATTTCGTCGATCATTAGAAAAATATAACTAATTACAGGATTTTATTCAACATATGACCTTCTGAAACGAAGCCTCTCCGGCCGCTCAGAAGATCCTGATTGCCGCCTTGGTGAAAGATTCTGGGGCTGACCCTCGCCACCGGCGGCCACGCGCCGCGCCACAGTGCGAAGGCCGCTCGCCATCAGCTGGAGCACGAGCGAGAGCGGGCGGGAGGAGGGGCGACAGTCAGGCCGAGCTGCGAGTTGACAGCCCTCTCGAGCGAGTGCGGAAGCTGATGGCGAGCGGCCTTCGCGTGGGGCGCTCTGGGAGCGCGTGGGAGCTAGCTGACGCGGTTCTGTCGATTGCTTTCGTCGGCGATCAGCGTTGCGGTCTCGGCGGCAATGCGGACGCAGTTGCGGCCGTCGTCTTTGGCGCGGTACAGCGCCTGGTCGGCGCGCGCGATTACCGCCTGCACGTTGACCTCGCCCGGCAGCGTCTGCGCCAGGCCGAAGCTCGCCGTGATCGTCAGCCCCTCGCCGGCCCACGGCACGGGCCGGTCGGCAATCTCCTTGCGCAGCGTCTCGGCCACGCGGCGGGCGCCGTGGAGCGGCGTTTCCGGCAGCAGCACCAGGAACTCCTCGCCGCCGTAGCGGCACTTGAGGTCCGAGCCGCGCAGCACTTCTTTCATGCGCTTGCCCACCGCGCTCAGCACCGCGTCGCCGCACAGGTGGCCGTGGCGATCGTTGACGTCCTTGAAATGATCGAGGTCGAACATGATCAGCGACACCGGCGTCTGGCTGCGGCGCCCGCGCCGCAGCTCCGCGTCGATCACGTCCAGCGCGTGGCCGCGGGTGTAGCAGCCGGTGAGCGCATCGCGCACGCTGTTCTCGCGCACCTCGCGGAACAGCTGCGCGTTCTTGATCGATACTGCCAGCAGCGCCGCCGCCGCCTCGATGACGCGGCGCCGGTCCGGCGCCAGCGGTCCCGCGTCGGGCCGCACGCCGAGCACGCCCAGCGCGGTGCCGGCGACCACCAGCGGAAAGCCCGCCGTGCGCGGCTGCGCGGGCTCGGCCGGCGTCTTGTCGGACCCGCCGCCGGTCAGCAGTTGCTCCGCGATGTCGCCCCACTGCAACACTTCCTCGGCGCCACGCGTGTCGCCCGAGAGCGCCTGCCATTCCGTGCCCTCGCGCACCAGCACCCACACGTGATCGGTGCCCGCCAACGCCGACATATGCTGGGCAATGGCCACGCGAATCGAGTCGAAGTCCAGCGCGCGGCCCAGCGCCTGGCCGAAACCGACCAGGCGCTCGAGCTCCTCGGCCCGATGCTGCGCGTCCCTGGTGGCAATCTCCGCCGCCGCCGACTTGGCCTGCTCCTGGTGATTGCGGCGGTACTGGTGGAAGAAGAAGGCGGCCGTCAGCAGCACCAGCGCCGGCAGCAGCGTGAGCCCGCTCTGCCGCTCGATCTCCCGCGCGTAATCGAGCATGCGCGAAATGGGCGACGAGAAGATCACGATGAGTGCCGTCGTGAGGGCGCCGATGAGCAACAGGTCCTGACGGCCGTACAGCTTCATGGCAGGGGGTCAGTATCCAGTATCCAGATGCCGGATGCCAGAGGGTTCTGCCCACAAGCCTCTCTGGCTACTGGCTACTGGTGTAGATTATTGGGCATGAATGCCAAGGGCAAATCTGTAACTGTTCTGCTCGGTATGGCTGTGCTGGCCCTGGTCGCAAGCTCCGCCTCCGCTAAAGCTTCCTCCTTCGCCAAGGCTACGGCAGACAAGTCGGCAGACAAGCAGGCCTCAAGCCCCAAGCCCCAAGCCGCGAAGACGGCCCAAGCCCAAAGCCCCAAGCCTCAATCCCCAAGCCTCAAGACCACGCCGCCGCTGCCGGCCATGGGCTTTGCCCCCGTGCGGCCGATGGACATTGTCCGCGCCACCTACGACTTCGCCGCGCAGCACCCCGAAATCCTGAAATACGTCCCGTGCTACTGCGGCTGCGGCGCCGACGGCCACTCGGCCAACGAGTCGTGCTTCATCGCGCGGCGCGACGCCAAGGGCAACGTGCTGGAGTGGGACACCCACGGCTTCGGCTGCACCATCTGCGTGGACGTGGCGCGTGAGGCCATGCAGCTCTACTCCTCGGGCGCCGACGTCGTCGCGATTCGCAACGCCATCGAGAAGCGGTGGGCGGCCAACGTGGCAAACCGCACGCCCACCCCGTTTCCACCGAAGAAGTAACGCGTGGATGTGTTCCAGGCCGTTCGCGAGGGCGTCTACATCGGCACCCTCGGGGCGGCCAGCACTTCAACGCTCTCCGCCAATCCCCACCTTATGGCGATCTTCGGCTACCCGCCGGAGACCGCTGAACATCTCGTTCAACCATTCGACGTCTCGCGCTTCGTCGATCCGCAGGCGCGCTCCATCTTCGTCGAGCGCCTCGATCGCGAGGGCCTCGTCAACGATCACCTGCTCCGCTTGCGCCGCGTCGACGGCGCGCCCATATGGGTGGAAGTGACGGCGAGCGCCGCGCACGCCGCGCCCACCTCCGCCAGGGCTTCCACCTCCGCTAATGCCACGGCGGACAAGACGGTGGGCGGACAGGGCAACGCCTTGCATGTGGAGGCGTTCATCCGCGACGTCAGCGCGCGCAAGAAGCTGGACGACCAGTCGCGCGACGGCCGCTACCAGATGCTGCAGGCGGAGAAGATGGCCGCGCTCGGCCAGACCATTTCGGGCGTCGCGCACGAGCTGAACAATCCGCTCGCCACCATCCTGTCGTGGGCGGAACGCCTCTCCGAACGAAAAGGCGTGGACGACAAGACCCGCCAGGGTCTCGAAGTGATCCTCGCCGAATCGGAACGCGCCGCCCGCATCGTCCGCAACCTGCTCACCTTCGCGCGCAAGCGGCAGACCACGCGGGCCATGGTCGATCTCAACCAGGTGGTCCGCGAAACGCTGGCGCTGCGCGCCTACGAGCAGAAGGTCACCAACATCCAGATGGTGGAGGCGCTCGCCGGCGGGCTGCCCGAGGTGTTTGCCGACGGCCACCAGATCAAGCAGGTGCTGCTCAACCTCCTGATCAACGCCGAGCAGGCCTGCATCGGCGCCAACGGCCGCGGCACCATCGTCGTGCGCACCTCGCACGACCAGGACCGCGGCTCCGCCGTGCTCGAGGTCAGTGACGATGGGCCGGGGGTGTCGGAGGAGAAGCAGGGCCGGGTATTCGATCCCTTCTTCACGACGAAAGAAGTCGGGCAAGGCACCGGCCTCGGCCTCACCGTGGCCTACGCGATCGTGCAGGAGCACAGCGGACGCATCTGGCTCGAGTCGACGCCGGTCGGCGGTCCGAAGGGCCCCGCCGAAGCGCGAGGCGCGAAGGCGGGCACCTCGTTCTTCGTGGAGCTGCCGGTCTCGGGGCAGCACCTGAACGCGCCGGCCGCGCGCGCCGCGCAACAGCCGATCTCGCTCGATGCGTTCAAGGGACTTCGCGTGCTGGTGGTGGAAGACGAGCCGGCGCTGGCGGTGGCGGTGGCGGAGGCGCTGGAAGATGCCGGCTTCACCGTCGATCGCGCCGGCGACGGCGAGGAGGGCCTGACCCGCCTCACCGAAGCCGACTACGACCTGATCGTGTGCGACCTGAAGATGCCGCGCATCGACGGCATGCAGTTCTACCGCGCGATGGCCGCGGCCACGCCCGCGCTGGCGCGCCGGGTGATCTTCGTCACCGGCGATGTCGCCGGCACCGACGCCGAGCGCTTCCTCGACGAGACCGCCTGCCGCTGGCTCTCCAAGCCTTTCAGATTGGGCGACTTGCTCCGCGCCGCCCGCGACACGTTGTCCTGATTCGAAACCAACACCAGTCCCGCCCGCTTTTGCGCGGCGTGCGGCACACGGGTGTCGCTCTCGGGCCCGCCTACGCTCGCCCGGATCTTCTCGGCGAGCTTCGGCGCGGTCGCGCCGTAGCGGCCGTCGGCCGCGGAGGCGGACAGCGAAGCCTTCGCCATCTTCTTGTCGACCCGTTCCAGGGTGGCGCCAGCCAGTTCCTTGTGGCTGGCCGGCATCTCGAACGCCATGAACGCTTCCCGCAACGCCTGCGACGCGGCGATCGGCGTGATCTCGGCGCCGAGCGCGTCGCGCATTCGCTTGATGGCGCGGGCGTGCAACTGTGACACGCGCGACTCGTTGACGCCCAGTTCGGCGCCAATGTCCTTCATGGTCACTTCGTTGTAGTAGTAGAGCGCGATTACGCGCTGCTCTCGCGGCGGCAGCGTGGCAATGGCGTTGCGCACGCGCGCCTTCACTTCATCCCGTTCGTACTTCATGTCGGGACGTTCGGGCTCGGCCGGCACCATCACGGCCGGCAGCTGCGATTCGTCCACGTTCTCGGCGCTCGAGAACGGCGACGTCGATTCAATGGTGTTGATGCGGACGATGGTCTTGCCCAGGCGCTTTTCGTCGGAGCCGATCTCCAGGGCGAGATCGGCGAGCGACGGCTCATGTCCCAGCGACTTGCGCAGCTTCTCGCGGGCCGCCTCCAGCTCGCGGCGGACGCGGCGCACGCCGCGCGGCCAGGCGTCCTTGCGCAGCGCGTCGATCATCGCCCCGCGAATGCGGCGCTCCGCGAACGTCTCGAACTTGATGCCCCTCGAGTCGTCGAACCGGTGCGCGGCGTCGATCAGGCCGATCACGCCGTCCTGGACGAGATCGCTGAGGTCGATCGAGTGCGGCATGGTGGCCGCCATGCGGCGGGCCAGCGCCTCCACAAAGGGCAGGCCGGCTTCCACACGAGGGTTGGCTTGGCTCGCCGTAGCCTTGGCGCAGGCGGTCTTGTCTGTCGTCGCAATCATGTTCAAGCTTCTCCGTTGCCTGCCCTAAGGCAAAGGTGATGCCTGAGCCGTGTCAGGGTGGTCAACGGCGTGCACTTCAGGCCGACGGTAATTATAAGTTGCTTATAAGTCAGTCAGTTACACGGATGTGCTCACGCCGGACACCGCTAGGTGGCGCCTCGAAGTGCTGTAATGTTTGTCAATTTTTTGACTGTATAACAGCGCCGGTAGTCAATTTGTTGGCGTGACTGGTATTTTCGTGGGGGGGAATACGATTCTGGTCGGGAGCCGCGAACCGGCTAGTCCGCGACCGTTTCGCGCAGCTCGCGCGACACGGCCATGGCCTGGAGCGCGGCGCTGACCACCCGCGACGCGCGCGCCTTTTGCGCGGCGTCTTGTGCCTTGGTCTCGATCAACTCGGCGTGCGCCAGGATCACGCCGAGCTGGTTGTTCAGCCTGTGCAGCAGCTCTTTCGAGTCAACGGAAGTCATGGTGCTTGTTGCTCTCTCGCAGTTCTTCTCTCGCAGGGCCGCCCCTTGTGGGCGGCTCTACGCCGCGGCGTTGGGACTGTTCGGGTGCTTGGTTCCATCGGGCTCGCGCCACAACGTATCCACGAAAATGCGGATGCTGCCACCGGCCGTGCGCAGATACTCCACCTTGTTCGCCGCGATCCAGTTGTAGATGGTACGCCGGCTGACGCCGACCATCTCGCACGCCTTCATGATGCTCACTGTTTGCCGTTCCACGGGGTTAGCCTCCAAAGGGTTGTATCGGAGGCTGTCACAATGAGATTAGGTGTGCAGTCGGGCCCACCCGTGTGAAGGAGCCGTTGACATCCCCTTGGTGACCCGTCAATATTCTGACATTTCATGGCCGATCCTCCAAGCCCCAAGCCCAAAGCCCCAAGCCACCTGCTACTGGTCGATGACGAGGAAGGCCTCCGAAGTGTTGTAGCTGAACGACTTACAGACGCGGGCTACGAGGTGGTCCAGGCCGCCGACGGCGAGTCTGCCATCACGGCGCTCGACGGCTTCGCCTTCGACGTCATCATCTCGGACCTCCGCCTGCCCGGCGTCAACGGCCGCGAAGTCATCGACGCCGCCCTCACCCGCTACCCCGGCATTGTCGCCATCGTCGTCACCGGCTACGGCACCGTGAAAGACGCCGTGGACCTGATTAAGCTCGGCGCCGCCGATTTCATTGCCAAGCCGTTTCAGTTCGACGAGTTGATGCACGTGCTCACCTCCGCTCTCGAGCAGCGCCGGTTGAAGAGCGAGAACGCCTACCTGCATCAGCAGCTCGACGAGCGCTTCGGCCTGGGTTCGATGGTCGGCAAGAGCGCGGCGATGCGCGCGTTGTTCCAGCTGATCGAGACGGTGGCGCCGACCACGGCCACGATCCTGATCAGCGGCGAGACCGGCACCGGCAAGGAGATGGTCGCGCGCGCGATCCATCAGACCAGCCCGCGTCATCGCGAGCGGTTCGTCGCCATCAACGTCAGCGCGATTCCGGAGACGCTGCTCGACGCCGAGTTGTTCGGCCACGCCCGCGGCGCCTTCACCGGCGCGGTGGCCATGCGGCAGGGCCGTCTCGAGCAGGCCGACAAGGGCACGCTGTTCCTCGACGAAGTGGGCACCATGCCCATGGCATTGCAGATGAAGATGCTGCGCGTGCTGCAGGAGCGCGAGTTCGAGCGCGTTGGCGACAACCGCACCATCAAGGTCGACGTCCGCATTGTCGCCGCGACCAACGCTGACTTGCTGAAGATGGTGAAGAACGGCACGTTCCGCGAGGATCTGTACTACCGCCTGAACGTGATCGCCGTGCAGCTCACGCCGCTACGCGAGCGCCCCGACGACATTCCACTGCTGGTCCAGAATTTTCTGGAGAAGTTTTCTAGTCGACTCCCGACTCCCGACTCCCGACTCCCGACGGTATCGCAGGATGCCATGCGCAGGTTAATGGCACACGCATGGCCGGGGAATGTCCGCCAGCTGGAAAACGCGATCGAGCGCGCGCTGGCCATGCTCGGCGGCCGCTCGCAGATCGAGGTCACCGACCTGCCGCCGGATCTTCAGGCCGTTGCCGATGACGTCGTCACGCCGGCGATGGATCTGCCGGAGCAGGGGATCGACCTGCCGGCCGTGGTCGCGCGGATCGAGAGGGATTTGATTGAGCGCGCCCTCGCGCGCACGAGCCACAACAAGGGCGCCGCGGCGCGGCTGCTCGGCCTGAAGCGGACGACGCTGGTGGAGAAACTGAAGCGGATGTAGCGGCGCTCAGGAGCGCGAAAGGGATGATTGGGGTCAGGCCACGAAAATCACCCTTTTGAACCACTGGTAAGGGTGATTTTCGTGGCCTGACCCCAATCATCCCTACGCGCGCCGAATAATCTGGTCGGTGAACACCGTCACATCCTTTGCCTGGTGCAGCAGCAAGTCGAGCGGTGTGGTGCGCTGGGTCCGCGACAACGCGGCGTGCAGCACGGGCAGCTTGCGCGGGCCGACGGCGATCAGCCAGATCTTCTTCGTGCGCAGCACGAACGGCAGCGACAGCGTGAGGCGGCGCGGCGGCGGCTTGGGGGCGTCTTCGACGGCGACCACGCGCAGGTCGTCGGCCATCAGCGCGCGGTGGCCGGGGAACAGCGAGCAGATGTGACCGTCTTCACCGACGCCGAGCAGCGCGAGGTCCATGCCGTTGCTCCGCAGCTCGCGCGCGAGCAGGGCGTCGTACTTCATTGCCGCGGTGCCCAGACTCACTTCGCCGGCCTTGCCCTGAGCGGAGTCGAAGGGCATCGGGAAGGCCCTCGGCGCCTTGGCGCCGAGCGGACCCAGTAGCATGCGGTCGGCGATGCCGTAGTTCGAATCCGGGTCGCTCGCGGGCACGGCGCGCTCATCGGCCCAGAACAGCGAGATTTTCGACCAGTCCACGTTGGCGTTTCTGAGCGCGCCGAGGAAGATCAGCGCCGTCGCGCCGCCGGATAGGGCACACGTTGCGGGGCCTGCCTCGCCGGAGCCTTGGCGAAGGCAGGCCCACCGCTCGAACGCCTCGGTGAGCCGCAAGCGAAGCTCGTCGATCCGGGCAACCACCAGCTCCATTCCGGGTTAGCATACTTCGGAGGTCTCGCGTTCCGCGGATCGATCACCCGTTCACCAGATCTGCCGTGCACCAGATCGATCACCAGCTCGCGAGATCAAGAAATGCCACCACGTTACGCTTACTGGACGATCCTCGTGGACGGCCAGCCCACGGCCTTCCGCTCCGGTTCTCTCGAAGACATCATGCCGACCTTCAACCGCTTGAAGGAGAAGCAGCCCACCGTCGAGCTCAAGTGGTTCCAGAACGGCCAGCTGTGGCCTTCGCGCAACGACGCGCAAGAGTCCATGCGCGCGCGCGGCGCGCGCGGCCGCGAGAAAGACCCTCGCCAGGGTTCTGACAATGCCGCCTCCGAACGCGCGTGGAACGCCAAGCCGGACTGGAAGACCAGGTCCTCGTTCTCCGCCAAGGCTTCGGCGAGGCCGGCTTCTCGGGACGAGAAGCCGGAATGGAAGCCCAAGGGCACATTCAAGCCTGCGGAGGCGGGCCATCGGGCCGGTGCGGGCGACAAACCCACGTGGACGCCGAAGGGCTCCGTGCCAGAAGGGCGGCCCTTTACGGGCCGCCGTGATGAGAAGCCTGCGTGGTCCCCGAAAGGCGGCAAGCCCGCGTGGACGCCCGCCTCCGCCAAGGCTTCGGCGAGGCCGGCTTCTCGGGACGAGAAGCCGGAATGGAAGCCCAAAGGCACGTTCAAGCCGAAGGAGGCAGGCCACAGCACCGGCTGGGGCGAGAAGCCCGCCTTCGCCAAGGCTTCGGCGGGGCAGGCCCGCAGCGGGGGCAAACCCGATTGGAAGCCCAAGGGATCTCCGCGCGAGCAGGCCCGCGCGACATTCAGGCCGAAGTCGTACACGCCCAAGGGTGATGTGCCGGAAGGGCGGCCCTCCACGGGTCGCCAGAGTGACAGGCCGACCTGGACGCCCAAGGGCGCCGCGCGTCCGGGCGGACCGAACGCAGGCTTTGCGAAGAGCGAATCCGGCGAGACGCCAAAGCGGAAATGGGTTCCCAAGGCCGAGTACAAGAAATCACTCGGCCTCGAAGTCAAGCGCGACGACAAGTGGCGTCCCGGCGGCGAGCACGTCGATCCGAAGCAGAAGTACAAGGACGCGAAGAAGGCGAAGTGGACGCGCGTCAAGGCGACCATTCGCGCCCGCTCGACCGGCACGCCTCGCAAACGGGAGGAGTAGCTGTGTTTGTCTCCCGACTGCCGACTCCCGACTCCCGGCCGGGTCCCAAATAGTGGTCGCGCACGTCGTCCTCCTGAAGCCGCGCGCGACGCTGAGCGCGGAGGATCGTGAGGCGCTGCTCGACGCCATGCGCGACGCCTTCACCGGCATTGCCGAGGTCCGCCGGGTGCGCATCGGCAAGCGCCTGCTGATCGGCCGCGGCTACGAAACACAAATGGCCGAGCACTTTGAGTACTCGGCCATCATCGAGTTCGATTCCGAAACGGATCTACGCGTCTACCTGGACCATCCCCGGCACCTGGAGCTGGGCAAGCGCTTCTTCGAGTCTGCCGACGCCGCGCTCGTCTACGACTACACCGTCGTCGATGCAGCGGCGGTCAGGGATTTGCTGTAAGTCGAGCGGGCTCACTTGGCCAGCCGCTCCATTCGCTCGTTGTAGGCCGGCCCATGGGCCGAGACTTCCGTACGCCCATACGGACTCATTCTATGCCCCGGGGCAGCCGCAGCGGATCCGACCGGGTTCGCGAACTGGTGTAAGCGTCACATGTCCGCGCTGTCGCGGCCGAACGCGCGCTTGATCGTGCGGACGATGCCGGGCTGCTTGCGGATGTCGTCCAGTTGTTCGAGCAGCGCCAGCGCGTCGGAGATGGTTGACACCGGGCGCACGCCGAGGCGCTTGGCGCCGGCGGGCACGTCCTTCAGGTGGCCGTGCCACAGCAGGATCACCTTGGCCTTCGACTCCACCGCGATGTCGAGGCAGTTCTCGGCGCGGTCGTCGACGAAGGCGTCGAGGTGCAGCGCGTCGGCGATCTTGCCGCGCGAGCGCTGCACCACCATCACGCTCGGGTAGCGGAAGCCGTGCGCGTCGAGCCAGCGTTGCGACTGCAGTTGCGTTATCTCGCCCGCGGTTGACGGCCGCGTCGTCAGGAAGATGATCTCCCACTGCCGTTCGGTCGCGGTCTTGGCGAGGCGTGCGATGATCCCCGGCTCCAGCTCCGGCAGCGTCGTCCAGAAGTCTTCGATCTTCCTGACGTGGTCCCACAACTGCATCTGCTGACGGGCGCTCAGGTGCAGTTCTTCCATCGCCGCAGCGCTGGTTTCGTCCTCGGGCTCTTTCGGCGCTTCTTCGGCGCCGTCGGGACTCGGCGGCGCTTTCTTGTAGGCCGACTGCGCCAGCACCTCCTCGCCGAACAGCTTGAGGGCCTCCTGGTGGAGGGCGGAGTACATGTCGGCGACGGTGCCGTCGAGATCGAATCCAATTCGTAACGGCATCAGTTTTTCACCAACTCGAGGGGATCTCGGTGACGAGCACTCCGCGGCTCCTTGCCGCGGCAATCAGTTTCCGGTCAGCCGACGCCAGGACGGCGCCTTCGCGCTCGGCCAGGGCCAGATAGACACAGTCAGGTACTTTGTGCCCGAGAGTCAGCGCCAGGGTCAGCGCCGCCGGCGCCAGATCTTCGTCCCGTGCCAGCCGGATGACACCGTCGTCAACGGCGTCGAGGAGGGCGGCCAACGCGCTCGTGGCGTGGAGGGGTGACAGGTCTCCGCCTTCCGCCTTGCGACGAAGCGCGGAGGCGACTTCGGTCACCAGCAGCCGCGGCGCCAGCCACCGGACGGGTTGCTCGATCAGGCCGACGCACTCGGGGGTGCCCGGCTCGTTCACGACGAGCTTCACCGCAACCGAGGCATCGAGCACGCCGACCCCTGCCGCTTCAGCCACGATTGTCTCGTTCGCGTCGAATCAGGCGCGTGCTGTCGAGGCGCGTGGTGCCTTTGGCGCCGCTCGAGTTCCGAATGGCGCCGGCCCGCTTGAGGAAGGCCGCGCGGCGGGCATCAACCGACGCGGCCAGGGTCGTGCGCACTTCTTCCTCGAGGGACACGCCCTTTCGGCCGGCGCGGGCCTTGAGTGCGCTCGCCACCCGGTCGTCCAACTGCCGGACCTTGAGATCGGCCATGGCCAAGGCTACCAGTTGACCCCATGTGGGGTCAAACGCGTTCCACTCCCCGGGCTTCCGCATGATTGGCGAGGAACCACTCATACGTCCCCGCGATCCCCTCACCGAGCGAGGTGCGATGGCGCCAGCCGAGGTTATGCAGCCTCGAGACATCCAGGAGTTTGCGCGGAGTGCCGTCCGGCTTGCCGGTGTCGTAGGCGATCTTCGCGGCCGGGTAGACAATGCGACGGACCATGTCGGCGAGTTCGGCAATCGTCACTTCCTCACCGGTGCCGACGTTGATGTGCATGGCGTCGCCGTAGCGTTGCATCAGGAACACGCAGGCGTCGGCGAGGTCGTCCACGTGCAGGAACTCGCGCTTCGGCGAGCCGGTGCCCCAGATGGTGACGTCGCCGCGGCCTTCGGCCTTCGCGTCATGGAACTTGCGGATCATCGCCGGCAGCACGTGCGCGCTGGTCAGGTCGAAGTTGTCGTGGGGGCCATACAGGTTGGTGGGCATGGCCGAGATAAAGTCGCTCCCGTACTGCTTGCGATAGGCCTGGCACAGCTTGATGCCGGCGATCTTCGCGATCGCGTACGACTCGTTGGTGGGCTCGAGCGGGCCGGTCAGCAGCGCTTCTTCCGGCATCGGCTGCGGGCAGTTGCGCGGGTAGATGCAGGAACTGCCGAGGTAGAGGAGCTTGGTCGCACCGAACAGGTGTGCCGAGTGCACGACCGTGGCGTGGATCATCATGTTGTCGTAGATGAACTCCGCCGGCCGCGTGGAGTTGGCCAAAATGCCGCCGACGGTGCCGGCGACGAGGTAGACGAACTCCGGCCGGTTGGCGCGGAACCAGTAGTTCACCGCGGCCTGGTCGCGCAGGTCCAGTTGATCGCGGGTGGCGGTGAGAATGTTCGTGTAGCCCAGATGGTCGAGGCGCCTGAGCACGGCCGACCCCACCAGGCCGCGGTGGCCTGCCACGAAAATTCGGGAGTTGGGCGTCATCTTAGCCATGCGTGATTCTACTGCAGGCCCCCGCCTGGGCGGCGGGGCGCAGAGGGCATCCATTGATTATTGAGTGTCTAACGCTCAATAATAGAGGTTACGATAATGCCATGATCCCGCGTGCCGCGCACCTCTCGCGCCTGTCGGCGCTGCTGCGGCAGTTTCCGATCGTCGCCCTCCTGGGCCCGCGACAGGTGGGCAAGACCACGCTCGCCCGGCAGTATGCGGCGCGCGCGCGCGGCGCCACGCGCGTCTTCGATCTGGAAAGCGTGGAGGACCTGGCGCTGCTCGCCGATCCGCTCCTGACCTTGCGCCAGCTATCGGGGCTCATCGTGCTTGACGAGGTGCAGCGGCGTCCCGAGATTTTCGCGACCCTGCGCGTGCTCGCCGACGAGCCCCGGCCACGGCGGCGATTCCTGGTGCTCGGCAGCGCCTCGCCGGAACTGCTCCAGCAGAGTTCCGAGACCCTGGCCGGGCGCATTGCGTACCACCAGCTCGGTGGGTTCGGCGTTGAGGAGGTGGGCGCGGCGCATGCCGATCGCCTGTGGCGTCGCGGCGGGTTTCCGCGGTCGTATCTTGCGAGGACCGAGGTGGAAAGCCGGCGGTGGCGCGAGGAGCTGATCCGGACCTATCTCGAACGGGACCTGCCGTCGCTTGGCCTCCGGCTGCCGGCGCCGGCGTTGCGCCGCTTCTGGATGATGCTGGCGCACTATCACGCGCAGGCGTGGAACGCATCGGAGCTGGCGCGGGCGTTCGCCGTGGCGCATACCACCGTGCAGCGGTACCTGGATGTGCTCAGTGCGACCTTCATGGTGCGCCAGCTCCAGAGCTGGCACGAGAACCTGGGCAAGCGGCAGGTCAAGGCGCCCAAGATCTACCTGCGAGACAGCGGTCTGTTGCATGCGTTGCTGGGCCTGCCGGATGCGAGGGCGGTCGAGACCCATCCCAAGGTGGGCGCGTCGTGGGAGGGCTTTGTACTGGAAGCGGTGATCGCCCGGTTGGGCGCGCGCACAGAGGAGTGTTTCTTCTGGGCCACCTATGCCGGCGCAAAGCTCGATCTGTTCGTGGTCCGGGGCAGCCAGCGGATTGGTGTGGAGATCAAGCGAACCACGGCCCCTGCGGTGACCCGGTCCATGCACGTCGCCGCTGAGGACCTGCGCCTGGATCGGCTGTACGTCGTGCACGCCGGAACCCAGTCGTTTGACCTGGCGCCGGGCATCAAGGCGATTGCATTCGCGCGATTACTGGACGACCTGCAACCACTGCGCTAACGCACCTTCAACCGACCAGTCCTCACGGACTGTGTCGATCGTGGGAGGCAGCACCTTGACCATCAAGCGCGCGTTTGGAGGCAGATCAAACGGCTGGCTGGGCGCGCAGGCCGGCCTTGGCCAGCCGCTCGAGGACGTTCTCCTCGGCCTGCTGCTCCCACATCCTCTGACTCAGTGTGGGCGACAACTGTTGCGGCCGTTATCCGGCGGGCTACGGCGAGTCTCGCCGAAGCCTTGGCGGAGGCGGACCTCGGTCGGCGAGCGGTGCGCTCCGCCGATGACCAACCACACCCCGCCGCGGCCAGCGGTGGCCTACCCTCGGTTTGTCGGTCACGAAACTGCGTCGGCTCAGTCGAACGCTCTCGCCGAGCCACACCACCCCGCGCGACGCGATAGAATCAAGCAACCGTGACCCCCGAAATCACCATCGCCGGCCGCCGCGTCGGGTCCGCGCACGTGCCGCTTGTTGTCGCCGAAATCGGCATTAACCACGAGGGCCGCCTGGCGGTGGCCCGCGAGATGGTGGATGCCGCGGCCCGCGCCGGGGTCGAAGTGGTGAAGCACCAGACCCACGTCGTCGACGACGAGATGAGCGGCGCCGCGAAGAAGGTGGTGCCGGGCAACGCCGACGTCTCGATCTACACGATCATGGAACGCTGCGCGCTGTCAGAAGCTGACGAGCGGCAGCTCAAGGACTACGTCGAGTCGAAGGGCATGATCTTCATGAGCACGCCCTTCTCACGCGCGGCGGCGGATCGCCTCCAGCGGATGAACGTGCCGGCTTACAAGATCGGGTCCGGCGAGTGCAACAACTACCCGCTGTTGAAACACATCGCGTCGTTTGGCAAGCCCATCATCCTCAGCACCGGCATGAACACCATCGAGAGCGTGGCCAAGGCCGTGGCCATCTTCGAGCAGGCCGGCACGCCGTACGCGCTGCTGCACACCACCAACCTGTATCCCACGCCGCCGCATCTCGTCCGCCTCGGCGCGATGGTGGAGCTCGGCAAGGCCTTCCCGCGCGCGGTGATCGGCCTTTCGGATCACACCACCGACAACATCGCCTGCATCGGCGCCATGGCGCTCGGCGCGTCGATCGTCGAACGCCACTTCACCGACCACATGTCGCGCGTCGGCCCCGATATCGTCTGCTCAATGGACGAAGCGCACTGCCGCGGACTGATCGAGGCGGCCAAGACCCTGCACGCGGAACTGGGCGGCACGAAGGGCCCGATCAAGGAAGAGCAAGTGACGATGGACTTCGCCTTCGCGACCGTCGTGACCATTCAGCCGGTGAAGGCCGGTGAGGCGTTCACGAAGCAGAACCTCTGGGTGAAGCGCCCGGGCACAGGCGCCATTCCGGCGGAGCGCTACGAAGACCTCCTC
This sequence comes from uncultured Acidobacterium sp., assembly GCA_964355095.1. GTDB lineage: Bacteria > Acidobacteriota > Vicinamibacteria > Vicinamibacterales > UBA2999 > 12-FULL-67-14b. Next base: position 11,948 of record CAYHCX010000030.1, on the reverse strand, counting down.
GGCAAGACGGCTCGCCGCCACATAGCGGCCGACACACATCTCGCGATCGACGACATCGACTGACACGTAGGCGAGCCGACTCGCGATGGGCCGAGCGCCCCGCGCGACGCGACCTCAGCGCGCGACCGGCAGAAAGAAGCCGGCGATCAGCGCTTCGACTTCCGCGATCGACTTCGCCGCGTTCACGCCGATGCGGAACTGCGCGCCGCCCTCGAAGCCCTTGCTGTACCACGCGCAGAGGGCGCGGAGCTTGTTGATCACCCAGCGCTCCTTGGAGGCTTGGGGCCTGGGGCTTGAGGCTTGGACGACCAAGTGCCTGAACCCGTCCTGCTCGCCGAGTTCATCCGCCAGCAGCAGGCCCATGTAGTCCAGCAGGAACTGCCCGCGATCCTCGTCGGTGACCACGCGCGCCGGGAGGCCGGCCATCAGGTCGCGCGCCTGGGCCAGGATCCATGGATTGCGCAGCACGCCGCGGCCGACGAACACGCCGCTGACACCGGACCGCATCCGCGCCACGATGTCTTCGGGCGCGACGCAGTCGCCCGACCCGAACACCGGGATGCTCACCGACCGGGCGATGCCGGCGACGACATCCCAATCCGCGGATCCGCTGTAACTCTGCTCCGCCGTGCGGCCGTGCACGGCAATGGCCGCCGCACCGGCGCCTTCCACGCGCTTCGCCAGCTCCGGCGCGTTGACCTCGCCGGCGTCCCAGCCCTTGCGCATCTTCACGGTCACGGGGATCTTCACCGCTCTCGTCATCGCGGCGATGATCTCGGCGGCGTGCCCGGGCTCGCGCATCAGGCTGCAGCCGGCGTTGTGCCGGGAAATTTTCGGGACCGGGCAGCCCATGTTGACGTCAACGATGTTGGCGCCCATGGCCTCGACCACGCGCGCCGCCTCGGCCATCCGGGCCGGCTCGCCGCCGAAGATCTGGATGGAGACGGGCCGCTCTTCCTCGGTGTATTCCGCGTACTCGAGCGTGCGATCGATGCCGCGGATCAGGCCCTCGCTGCTGACCATTTCAGACACGACCAGCCCGCACCCGCCCTGGCGCTTAACCAGGCGGCGAAACGCCGTGTCGGTCATCCCCGCCATCGGCGAGACGACAAACGGTGAGTCGAGTTGGACGGTGCCGATAAAGAAACCGGGTTTCTTTTTCTCGCCCGATTCATTGGGAAACGGCTGGTTCATGTCGTTCAGAAAAAGAAACCCGGTTTCCTAGTACGGCTTCACGTCCGACGCGTCCACGGTTACCGCGACCGCCTGGCCGATCAAGTCCACCGAGAGCACGAGGCGAGCATGCGCGCCCTTGCGAACCAGGCGCCCGACCACGCCGCGAAGCGGGCCGTGCGTCACCTTCACCATGTCCCCTTCCTTGATCAGCGGGACGGGATCGAAGGCCAGCTCGCTTTCGACCAGCGTCCGGATGCTCTCGATCTCCTCATCCGGAATCGACGACAGCACGCCGTTGTTGCTGATGATCTGGACGACGCCGTCGCACTTGAGGATGCCGATCCGCTCATCGGGCACGAAGCGGGCGAAGACGTAGCCGGGGAACAGCGGCCAGTCGATCTTCTTCTTGCGATCCTTCCAGTGGCTCCACTTGCCAATGGTGGGCAGGAAGACTTCGACGGATTTCTTGTCGAGCTGGTCGCGAACCTGCTTTTCGTGCCGCGACCTGGTCCAGATAGCAAACCAGCTTGACGCGCCGAAGCCTTGGCGAAGGCGGTTAGGTTCCATAAAATACCGGGTTTCTTTTTCCAATAATACCCGTCAAAAAGAAACCCGGTATTGTTACTGGGTCACCGTTCCCCTGAACGTCTTCACGCCGATGTCGTAGGCCTTCTTCAGGTCGTCGTTCTTCCAGTCGATGATGGCGTCGGTGCGCAGCTTGTCGAGGAACTTGTCGAACTCGACCTTGCGCTTCTCGTTGGCGATCTTGTCGGCGATGTCCGACTTGGCCTCTTCGAACGGCTTGGTGGTGGAATCCTGCAGCGCTTCCACCTTGATGATCTGGTAGCCGCGCGTCGTCCTCAGCACCGGCGTGAGGCCGCCGGCCTTCAGGCCGGCAATGGCCTTCTGCAACTCTTCCGACAGATCCGCCTTGCTGAGCGGGCCGACCAGGCCGCCGTTGGCCTTGGAACCGGAGTCCGAATAATCCGCCGCCATCCGCGCGAACGGCTCGCCCGCCACGATCTTGGCGCGGACCTCTTCCGCCTTGGCCTTGGCATCGTCGTCTTTGCCGACGTTGATGCCCTGGGGGTCGGCCGCCACGGCGACGGTGATCTCGCGCAGCGTCACCTGCGGCACGGTGTCGAAGTCGCCGAGGTGCGCGTCGTAGTAGGCCTTCAGCTCGGTGTCGGTGACCTGCAGCTTCGACATCACTTCGGTCTGCTGCACGCGCTGGATGACCGAGGTCCGCTCCAACTGCTTGCGCAGGTCGGCCATGGTCATGCCTTCCTGCTTGAGCGCCGCCTGCAGCGCTTCGTCGGTCTCGATCTTGTTTTCTTTCTTGATGTTCTCGAGGATGCTGTTGAACTGCTCGGTTGACATCGTGTAGCCGAGCTCCTTGCCCCGCTGCACGATCAGCAGTTCGTCCACGGCGTCCACGATCACCTGCGGCGTCACTTCGAGAAGCGCGGCCTGCAAGGCGGCGTCGCCGTCGGGGCGCAGGTTGGGGTTCTTCTGCCGCAGCGCGAGAATCTGCTTCTGCTCGAGATCGGTCTTGGTGATGATCTCGCCGTTCACCTTGACCAGGACCTGTTCGAGAATATCCCCTTCGACTCGCGCGCTTCCGGCGACGCCGGAACCATGCTCGCTCAGGGCAAGGGCGCTGACCGTGGCGAGACCCGCCACGACAATTCCGACGGCGGCCGCCACGGTGGCAATTTTCTTCATAGGGCTAATCATCGATTCTACCGTCAAAAGGAACCCGCTTCATTCTTACGGTTCGCCTAAATCCTCGAGGAACTCGGTCACCTTAGCTAAGACTCCGTCCGGCGCCCGGGGGTCTTCCGGGGCCGCCTTCAGGATTTCGGCCTTGGTGAAGCCCGGCGTGACCTCCCCGGTCGTGGCCCTGGCAGCCCACCAAGCCGGCTGCCGTTTTGGTTTCGCCGGTCTGACAGGCACCCCTTTAAGGGGTGGTCTACGAGGATCCGGTTGCGGAGCAACGGCGGGGGGTCGAGGCCCAAGGTCGAGCTTCACGGTGCTGGGCGGCCGCAGCGTCAGGTCTGCACGTTCCTGCACCATGCCAATCAGCCGCATCGGATCCACCTTGGCCTTCTCGCGGAACTTGAACACCACGAGCGGGCCGTCGCGGTCCACCGTGTCGATGCCGAGGTTGTCGGCCAGCACGCGGATGCGGGCGAAGTCGGCGAGGTTGAGCACGGCGGTGGGCGGCGGGCCGTAGCGGTCGCGCACCTCGGCGACGTTCTTCGCGATTTCGTCTTCGCTGCGCGCCGCCGCCATTCGCCGGTAGATCATCAGGCGCTGGTTCATGTCGGGCACGTAGGCCTCGTCCAGCCGGAAGTCCACCTTCAGGTTCACGGTGGCGCGCACGTCGTCTTCGAGATCCTCGCCCTTGAGCTCGCGAATCGTCTCCTCGAGCAGCTTTATGTACATCTCGAAGCCGACCGAGTCGATGGTGCCGCTCTGCTCGCCGCCGAGCAGGTTGCCGGCGCCGCGGATCTCGAGGTCGAGCGCGGCGACGCGGAAGCCGCTGCCCAGGTCGCTGAACTCCTTCATCGCCGACAGACGCTTGCGCGCGACCGGCGACAGCGCTTCTTCAGGCGGGATCAGCAGATACGCGTACGCCGCGCGGTCGCTGCGGCCAACGCGTCCACGCAGCTGATAGAGCTGCGACAGGCCATACCGATCCGCACGATTGATCACGATGGTGTTCGCGTTCGGGATGTCGAGGCCGTTCTCGACGATGGTCGTCGACAACAAGACGTCGCACTTGTGCGTCATGAAGTCGAGCATGGCCTTTTCGAGCGTGTCCTCCGCCATCTGGCCATGGCCCACCACCACGCGCGCTTCGGGGACCAGCCGCTGGATCAGGTTGGCCATCGAGTAGATCGACTCGACGCGGTTGTGGACGAAGAACACCTGGCCGCCGCGCGCCAGCTCGGCGCGGATCGCGCGGGTGATCACCGCCGAGTCGAACTTCACGACGTTGGTCTGGATCGACAGCCGATCCTTCGGCGGGGTCTCGATGACCGACATGTCGCGGATGCCGACCAGCGACATGTTCAGCGTGCGCGGGATGGGCGTCGCCGTCATGGTGAGCACGTCGATCTTCTTGCGCATCTGCTTGATGCGTTCCTTGTGCGCCACGCCGAAGCGCTGCTCTTCGTCCACGACCAGCAGGCCGAGGTCCTTGAACTGGACGTCTTTCGACAGCAGCCGGTGCGTGCCGACGATCACGTCGAGGCGGCCGGAGGCCAGCGCTTCCAGCGTTTCCTTGATCTCCTGCCTGGTCCGGAAGCGGCTGACCATGTCGATCTTCGCGGGGAACGAGGCGAAGCGCTCCGTCAGCGTCTTGAGATGCTGCGCGGCGAGCACGGTGGTGGGCGCGAGAAAGGCGACCTGCTTGCCGTCCATCACCGCCTTGAACGCGGCCCGCATCGCCACTTCGGTCTTGCCGTAGCCGACGTCGCCGCACAGCAGGCGGTCCATGGGCGTCGGCGATTCCATGTCGCGCTTGATGTCGGCCACCGCGGTGGCCTGGTCGGGCGTGAGCTCGAACTCGAAGGCGCCTTCGAACTCTTCCTGCCAGTGCGAGTCGGGGCTGAAGGCGTGGCCCGGCACCGCCTTGCGCGCGGCGTAGAGCTTGAGCAGCTCTTCCGCCATGTCGCGCATGGCTTTCTTGACCTTCGACTTGGCCTTCTCCCACGACGCGCCGCCGAGGCGATCCAGCGGCGGATTCGATCCGCCGGTGTGCTTCTGGATCAGATCCAGCCGCTCCACCGGGACGAACAGCTTGGCGTCGCCGTGATACTGGAGCTCGAGGAACTCCTGCACGATGTCGCCGCCGCCGATCGAGATCTGCTTGAGGCCGACGAAGCGGCCAATGCCGTGATCGACGTGGACGATCAGGTCGTTGACCTTGAGGTCGCGCAGGTCCGAAAGGAACGTGGCAACCAGTGACCGCTTCCCGGCTTGGGCACCGTAGCCTTGGCGAAGGTGGCTCTTGCGCCGCTCTTCCTCGAAGATGTCGGTTTCGACGTAGATTCGGAGAGCGATGGCTTTAGTCGTCGCTGTGGTGTCGGTGTCGGTGTCGGCGACGGCTGAATCCGTCGCCCTCCGAACGTCTCCGAGGCGGATGACAAACCCCTTCGACAGCCACCCTTCCGCCACCAGCACCGCGCCGGACACGACATCGCCGGCGTCGGTCGCCATCACCGCGCGCACGTCGTAGTCTTTCAGCAGTTCAACGGTGCGCTCGGCGCGTCCGTGCGTGCCGGCCACGAACACCACCCGGTCCGCACGCTTGAGTGCCGCGCGCACGTCGGCGACCCAGTCGGCAATGCGCCCGTGGAACGACGCCACCGGCTGCACCGACAGCTGCGTACGGAGGGCGGGGACTTTAGTCCCCGCCGCTTTAGTCCCCGCCGCTTCAGTCCC
>CAYHCX010000030.1:0-6220 GCA_964355095.1 uncultured Acidobacterium sp. | reverse complement strand
AGTCCCCGCCGCTTCAGTCCCGGCCGCAGCATCATCGTCGAGGCCAAGCTCTTCGAGCACCGTCGCCCCTTCGAGCGCCGACTCGACCTCGCTCCACGACAGCATCAGCTCCGCGGGCGGCGCCTTCAGCCCGGCCGCGCCTTGCGCGGCCGTCCTGAGCGAGCGGCTTTCGGGTCGCGAGTCGAAGAACGTACGTTCAACCGCGTCGGCATAGGAGGTCTCAATCTGCTCCCAGGCGGCCTTGACCTGCGTTTCCACCTCGGTCGGCTCAGCCACGAACCCGCGGAAGTCGTGCGCGAGGCGCAGGTAGTCAAAGATCGACGTTCGGAGGGCGACGGCTTTAGCCGTCGCCTCGTGATCCGCGGAATCAGCGACGGCTGAAGTCGTCGCTCTCCGAACGTCCTCGCGGACAGGCACCAGGCCGAAGCGATCCAGGGTTTCGACCGACCGCTGCGTGCCGGGATCGAAGCGGCGGATCGACTCGACCGTGTCGCCGATGAATTCAATGCGGATCGGCAGCTCTTCGCCGGCCGGGAACACGTCGAGGATGCCGCCGCGCCGCGCGAACTCGCCGTGCGCGTCCACGGGGTCGGCCGGCTCGTAGCCGCCGGCCACCAGCGTGGTGGCGAGCGCCTGCGGATCGATGTCGCTGCCGGGCGCGATCTCGCAGGAGGCCAGCAGCAGCGCCGCGGCTTCGGGCACGCGCGTCAGCAACGCCGGCGCCGACGCCACGATGACAAGAGCCGGCCTGCCCCCCGAAGATCCAGAGGAGCGAAGGGGGATGGCGAGCGAATGGAGCGCCCGCGCCCGCGCCGAGGCCACCTTCAGGTGCGGCTGGAACCCGCGATAGGGATCGACCTGCGTGGACGGGAACGGCAGCACCTGCTGCTCGACCACCGCGTCGGCCGAGCCTTCGAGCGCGCCCAGGAAGAAGCGGATGTCGCTGACCGCCGCCTCGATCTCGGCGTCGTGGGGCACGACGAGGAGCACGACGCCGTCGCGCAGGCGCCGGGACGCCGCCGCCACCGCCATCGCGCGCACAGGGGGAGTCGCGCCGCTGATGCGCCGGGTGGGGTCTGACAACCCGCTGTGCCCGATGACCGAAATCAGCAGCGACCGTAACGCGAGTGACGGAGCGCTAGACAAACTATTGATTATAGCCGGGGGACTGGATCTTGACGGGGTGGCACTTCCTGACGGGGTGGTCGCGCACCGGCGCTCTGGGAGCGAGGCGGGCACCCCCGCCTCGCTCCCAGAGCGCTACAGCTAGCTGCGGATGCGTTCGATGATGGCGGTCGTCGAGTAGCCCGGGGCGAGGTCGATGCGGACCACCTTGCCGCCGCGCGCTTCGACAACGTCGCGGCCGACAATCGCGTCGGCGCCCCAGTCGGCGCCCTTCACCAGGATGTCGGGCTGCAGTGCCGAGATGATCGCGTGCGGGGTCTCTTCGTCGAAGATCACCATCGCATCCACTGACGTCAGCGCGGCCAGCACTTCGGCGCGCTCGTTCTCAGGATTGATCGGACGGTCGGGCGCCTTGCCCAACGAGCGGGCCGAGCGATCGCTGTTGACGCCGACGATCAGCACGTCGCCCAAAGCGCGGGCGTCGCGGAGGTAGCGGACGTGGCCGGGATGCAGGAGGTCGAAGACGCCGTTGGTGAAGACGATGGTCTGTCCCTTGCTACGCGCACGCTGAACAAACACCTGTGCTTCGCTCGGCTGCAGAACCATGGCTTGGGCTTGGGACTTGGGACTTGGGCTCAGGCATTTCAAGCCTCAAGCCCCAGGCCTCAAGCCGTCAGGCTTCCCCCTTGAATGTAATGCCGCCGCCGAACGTCCACCGGTGGGCCGGACGGTAAATGCCGACGTCCCTCACGCGCGACTTGATGCGGAAGGTGTAGAGCAGCCGGTGATAGTCGTACGGGTAACCGTCGGCCTTGTGAGCCGCGAGGTCCAGGCGGTAGGTGCCTTCAACGAGGTCGAGGCTGTCGATCTCGAACGTGACCGTGCCCTCACCGTCGATCTCGGAGGGCTGGAACTCCTCGAGGTTGGTGTTGGTGCCGTAGACGCACACGCCGTCGGCGTTGAACAAGCCGAGGCCGAACACGAAGTCGGTGATCGCCTCCTTGGCCTTCACCGCCATGTGCACCTTGATGTCGTCGCCGCTCTGGAACACGTGGCCCGACTCGCCGTCGGGTCCGCTGATCGAGACGTTCGTGATCTCGATCTCGCGCGTGCCCCAGCGGCCCTCGGTCGCCTTGAACCCGTCCCTCCCCGTCTCCGCATCGTCCACCGGATTCTCGGGAGCGCTCTCGCCATCAACGTCGGGCGGCAGGGCAACGCCGTCATCAGACTTGTCCCCCGTCTTGTCCACCGTAGCCTTGGCGAAGGTGGAAGCCATGGCGGAGGGGGACGCTGACGCGGCGACCCGCATGGCCTCGGCCTTGGCGAGCTCGTTCTCTTCGCTGTCTTCGACGTTGATGATGTAGGCGGCGACCACGCGCTTGGGGTCGCCCTCGCCGCGCGACACGCCCTTGTCGAGCCAGTGCGCTTCGTCGCAGAACTTCTCCACCAGGTCGAGCGAGTGCGTGACCAGCAGGATCGACTTGTTGCGGCGCCGGAACTCCGAGAACTTGTCGAGGCACTTGTGGGTGAAGCCCTGGTCGCCCACCGCCAGCACTTCGTCCACCAGCAGCACTTCGGGATCGACGTGAATGGCCACCGCGAACCCGAGGCGCATGTACATGCCCGACGAGTAGGTCTTCACCGGCGCGTCGATGAAGTCCTGCATCTCGGCGAAGTCGACGATCTCGTCGAAGCGCTGATGGATCTGCTTCTTGGTGAGACCCAGCATGATGCCGTTGATGAAGATGTTCTCGCGGCCGGAGATCTCGGGGTGGAAGCCGGCGCCCAGTTCGATCAGCGCCGAGATGCGGCCGTCAACGACCACCTTGCCCTCGGTCGGCCGGGTGATGCCGGCCACGCACTTGAGCAGCGTGCTCTTGCCGGAGCCGTTGCGGCCAATCACGCCGTAGGTGCAGCCCTTCGGCACCGAGAACGACACGTTCTTGAGGGCCTGGAACGTCTCGTCGGGTTTCAGGTCGCCGAGCAGGCTGCCGTCAAGCAGCGCCGACTTGAGCGTGGCAAACTGCCGCCGCCGCGCGTAGCGCCGGTAGACCTTGGAGACGTTGATGACGTCGATTGCGGGCTTCATACCAACAGGCCACAGAGGCACAGAGGCACAGAGAAGCCTTGGCTAAATCCAAAGACAGGAAGCACCTGATCAGACCCAAGAAGGTCTTCTCCGTGTCTCCCTGTCTCCGTGGCCATGTCTCTCATACCTCTTCAGCGAAGCTGTCCCGCAACCGATCGAACACAAAGTAGCCGGCAAGAAACACCACGACCGACCCGGCGCCCAGCGCCATCAGCCACTTGAAGTGGCCGTGCGGGCCTGGGAAGAACAGCACTTCCTGATACGAAATCATCAGGTGCGTCATCGGGTTGAGGTTCAGCCACCACCGCAGGTCCGGCGGCGCTTCCTGCATCGGGTAGATGATGGGCGTGGCGAAAAACCACAGGGTCAGCAGGTTGCCAAGCAGATCCTTCAGGTCCCGGAAGTGCACCGTCAACGCCGACAGCAACAGCGCCAGACCCGTCGTCAGCACCAATTGAATCAGGATGATGACCGGGAACCACAACAGCTCAACGGGATCAACTGGACGCCGGTAGTAGACGAGAAACAGCACCAGGATCGGCAGGCCCAGAAAGAAGTGCACCATGTTCGCCAGCACGGTGACGATCGGCAGCACCTCGGCGGGGAACAGCACCTTCTTGATCAGGTTGCCGCCCGCGATCAGTGTGTTGGACGACTCGAGCAGCGACGAGGAGAACCACGTCCAGGGCAGGATGCCGCAGAACATGAAGAGCGCGTAGGGCTCCATGTCCGGCGAGTGGATGCCGACCATCACCTTCGTGAAGACGAAGGTATAAATCAACAACAGCAGGAGGGGGTTGAAGAACGACCAGAAGAAGCCGAGCACGGATCCCCGGTAGCGCGCCTTGAGATCGCGGACGACCAGGGTCTGGATCAGCCCGCGATAGCGAAATAGCTTGGCGAGGTTCTGTAGCATCGCGAGGTCCGCCTAAAGGCGGACGCCACATTCTGTGGCATCCGGCTTTAGCCGGATTATGTCAGACACCGCGGCGGCTTTCCGCCTGCAGTTGCTGCAACGTGCGGAGCATGGCCAGCCGCGCACGCTCGAAGTCGATCTCGTGGGGCACGGCGCCCATCACCTCTTCCGCACGCTTCATGCCGGCCTCGGCGCGCGCCTGGTCGAGATCCTCGGCGCGCTCGGCCACCTGCGCCAGCACCGACACCTTGTCGGGCAGCACTTCCACGAACCCCACCGACACCAGCAGGCTGTGCTTCTCCGTGCCCTGCCGATAGGTCATCGCGCCGGTGCGGATCGCGGTGAAGAACGGCGTGTGCCCGGGCAGCACGCCGAAGTCCCCTTCCGCGCCCGGCAACGACACCTCGTCCACTTCCTGCGAGAAGGAGTGGTCGGGCGAGACGATGTGCAGCGTGATCTTGGTGGGTAGTGCCATGGGTTACCCCTGCTTCGCCTTGGCGATCACGTCGTCGATGGTGCCGACCAGGTAGAAGGCCTGCTCGGGCAGCGCGTCGTGCTTGCCGTCGACAATCTCCTTGAAGCCGCGGATGGTCTCGGCGATGGTGACGTACTTGCCTTCGAGGCCCGTGAACTGCGACGCCACGAAGAACGGCTGCGACAGGAAGCGCTGGATCTTGCGCGCCCGCGATACGGTCAGCTTGTCTTCTTCCGACAGCTCGTCGATGCCGAGGATGGCGATGATGTCCTGGAGGTCCTTGTAGCGCTGCAGGATCTGCTTCACCGCGCGCGCCACGTTGTAGTGCTCGTCGCCGATCACGCGCGGGTCGAGAATGCGCGACGACGAGGCGAGCGGGTCCACCGCGGGGTAAATGCCGAGTTCGGCAATCTGGCGCGACAGGTTGGTGGTGGCGTCGAGGTGGGCGAACGTGGTCGCCGGCGCCGGGTCGGTGTAGTCGTCGGCGGGCACGTAGATGGCCTGCACCGAGGTGATCGAGCCCTTCTTGGTGGAGGTGATGCGTTCCTGCAACGCGCCCATCTCCGACAGCAGCGTCGGCTGGTAGCCGACCGCCGACGGCATGCGGCCGAGCAGCGCCGACACTTCAGAGCCCGCCTGCGTGAAGCGGAAGATGTTGTCGATGAACAGGAGCACGTCCTTGTTCTCGGCGTCGCGGAAGTACTCGGCGACGGTCAGCGCCGAGAGGCCGACGCGCAGGCGCGCTCCGGGCGGCTCGGTCATCTGTCCGTAAACCAGCGCGGCGCGCGACTTCGACATGTCTTTCATGTCGATGACGCCCGACTCCTGGAATTCCAGCCACAGGTCGTTGCCTTCGCGCGTGCGTTCGCCGACACCGCCAAACACCGAGACACCGCCGTGCTTCATGGCGATGTTGTTGATCAGCTCCATGATGATGACGGTCTTGCCGACGCCGGCGCCGCCGAACAGCCCGATCTTGCCGCCCTGCAGGTAGGGCTCGAGCAGGTCGATGACCTTGATGCCGGTCTCGAACATCTTCAGCTCGGTGGACTGCTCTTCGAGCGACGGCGCGGGGCGGTGAATCGGCCAGCGTTCCTTCGACTTCACCGGCCGGTCCGGGAAGTCGACGGGCTCGCCCAGCACGTTCAGCACGCGGCCAAGCGTCTCGGGACCGACCGGCACCGTAATCGGCGCGCCGGTGTCGACCACGCTCATGCCGCGCTGCAGGCCGTCGGTGGGCTTCATCGCCACGGTGCGCACACGGCCTTCGCCCAGGTGCTGCTCGACTTCCGCGATGATGTCCACCTTCTCGCCGCCGGTTGACCCATCGTCGAAAATGCGAACCGCGTTGTAGATGGCCGGCAGGTGCCCGCCCTCGTACTCCACGTCAATGACGGGCCCGATGACCTGGATGACCTTGCCGACTTTCTGATCTGCTGCTGCTGTGGCCATATCTTTTCTCGTTCGCTCGTTCGCTCGTTCGCTCGTTCGTTCGCTCGTTCGGAGAGCGATGGCTTTAGCCATCGCTGTGATCCGGCGGCGGCTAAAGCCGCCGCCCTCCGAACGTCTATGTCGAACGTCTATGTCGAAGGACTATGTCGCTTGCGCTCCGGAA
>CAYHCX010000029.1:0-44777 GCA_964355095.1 uncultured Acidobacterium sp. | reverse complement strand
ACTTCTCACTTCTCACTTCTCACTTCTCACTTCTCACTTCTCACTTCTCACTTCTCACTTCCCTGAGAGCACCCGGCCCAGGCTGCCGAAGTAACCGGTCATTTCGAGATACCCGGCGCCGGTCACTGCCCGGCCGGCGCGCGAGCCCGACACGTCGATGGCGCCTTCCCAGTAGGCGACGCCCGTGGAGCGCTCGAGCGCCAACTCCTGATCCTTCAGTGGCGTCGTCACGCGCAGGTCCAGCTTCTCAGACGGAATGCTGATGGCCCACTCAACGGGATAGACGGCGCCGTTCTTCGACGTGAAGGTCGCGCGGCCGGGTGTGAGCGAGAAGTCGTTCACGCCCAAGTGAGTCGTGCGCCCGTCGCCGTCCACCAGCGTGCCGCTCGATCGCGGGTCGCGGCTGCCGTCGGCGCGTCGAAGCTGGTAGATCATCAGCTCGCGGTTGTCTGAGAGTTGAATCGACAGCCAGTCCCACCCGCGCTGGCCCGGCTCCAGGAAGCTGGTGCCGAACTCGTGGTCCATCCAGCTGTCGCCGGTGACGTCGAACCGTTCGCCATCCACCACCAGCGTGCCGCGCGTGGGCATGCGGGTGAGGGAGTAGTAGTGCGAGGCGTTGCCGGCCTCCGCGCCCTTCTGGCTGATGCCGTCGATGCCGTTGATGGCCGGCGCTTTGCCTTCGTCCAGGGTGAACTCGATCCCCGCCTTGGGACTGTTCGCCTTCAGCATGTGCTGGCCGCGGTCGTTGAGCGATGCCGTCCAATCGTCGTTCCACACCTGGTATCGGCCTGTCGCCGCGCCGGCGAGCCCGGGCCCGCCGCGCGTCAGCTTCTCCGCATAGCGATAGCGCTGGCCCGAGGGATCGCTGATGGCCAGGTGCGTCATGAACAGATCGCGGATGGCCCACTTCGACGGATTGGTCGGCGCCGGATCGATCCCGACCCGGAAAAAGGTGACCTGGTAGCCAAACCGCCGGCCGTCGTTCGCCTTCACGTTGCCGGTGTAGTACCACCACTCGATCTTGTAGTCCGGATGGCTCGCATGATCGCGAGGAAAAGCGAACAGGTGGCCCGCCGTCGCTTCTTTCCACGCCGTCTGCGCCTGCGCAAACACGTACTGCGTAAACAGGTAGGGCACCCCTTCAGGGGTGCCGATAGTGCCGGCGGCAAGCAGGACCGCGACGAGCAGAATGGTGACCTTATTCGTCATGTGACAGCACCAACTGCGCGGCCCGCCGCGCCGGGTAGATGCCCGCAATCGACGTCGCCACAATCACCGCGACCGTCGACTGGACCAGGAACGCCGCCGGCAGGTGGAACTGAATCGTCCAGCCGAAGCTCTGCACGTTGATCACGTAGATCAACACCATCGACAGCGCGAAGCCCATGGTGAGGCCAATCGCCTGGCTCACCGCGCCGATCAGCGCCGCTTCGATGACCACCATCTTTCGCACCTGCCCGCGGTCGGCGCCTGTCAGCCGCAACAGCGACAGCTCGCGCCGCCGCTCGAGCACGAGGGTCAGCAGCGTGCCGGCCACGCCCAGCATGGCGACGACGATGGCGATCAGTTCGAGGGCGTAGGTGATGGCGAAGGTGCTGTCGAAGACGCGGAGCACCTCGTTGCGGAGGGCGCGGTTGCTGTAGATGAAGGCGCGGTGGCCCTCGTCCATCGAGGCGAGGATCTCGGAGCGGACCCGATCGGGATCCGCGCCCTCCCTGAGAAAGAGCGCCACACCGGTGGGCGGCAGCTCGCCAAAGTAGCGCCGGAAGGTGCCGGCGTCCATGATCACCACGCCGCGGTCGTTCGAGTAGTCGTAGTAGACCGCCGCCACGCGAAAGTCGCGAGGACCTTGCGGCGTGGTCACCGTCACGGTGTCGCCGTCGCGCTTGCCGTATCGTTTCGAGAACGGCTCCGACACGATCACGGCGTCCTGGCCAATGGCCCGCCGCAACTCCTCGCGCGCGTTGGCCGGGCTCTTGAACAGCAGCGAGCCGTGCGCCAGCACCACGTCGAACGTGGCGGCGCCGAGCACGGTGAGGTTACCCTCGTAGACCAGGTCGACGTTGCGGAAGCTGTCGAGCGCGCGCACCTCGGGATGCCGCTGCAGGGCGGCGATCACATCCGCCGACAGCGTCTGCTCGGAGCCCACCGTCGGGCGGATGCCCGGGCCCACGAACAGGTCCGCTTGCAGCGTCTGCCCGACCCAATAGACCACGGTGTCGCGGAAGCTGCCGATCATGATCGCAATGGCCACCATCATCGACAGGCTCACCGACAGGGCGGCCACCGAAATCGACAGCCGGGGAATGGCGGAGGTGAGGTTGGCGTGGGCCAGCAGGCCTTCCACGCCCAGGCGGCGGCGCAGGACCAGGCGGCCGGCGCGGGCGAGTGTGAACATGATGGCCGGCACCATCAGCCCGGCGCCGATCACGATGGCGAACGACGACAGGTAGCCGAACAGCGGCCGGCCGTCCACCGGGCCGAGCTGCGCCAGGCCGAGCGCCAGCAGCAGGACGGCGGCGGGCGCCATCACCATCATCGGCCGCAGCCGCAGGCGCATGTCGAGCGTGTCGTGCCCGCGCATGGCGGCGGTCGGCTCGACGCGGCTGGCTTCGAGCGCGGGAATGGCGGCCGCCAGCAGCGACAGCGGCAGCCCGATGGCCGCGGCCAGCCCCACGTGGCCCCAGTTCATGTCGGGCGGCGCCGCGGCGGCGGCGATGTAGATGGTGCTGACCGTGGCCGAGGTCAGGGCGACCGCGGCGTCGGCGAGCAGGCGCGCCAGCCCGAGCCCGAGCCCGATGCCCGCGATGGCGAGGGCCGCCGCTTCGCCGAGGAACAGGAACAGCACCTTGCGCCGCGTCAGCCCGAGCGCGCGCAGCGTGCCGATCTCCTGCCGCCGCGCCACCACCGAAATGGTGACGGTGTTGTAGACCAGGAACAGCCCGACGATCAGCGCGATCCACGACAGCGCGGTGAGGTTGGCGTGGAACGCCGCCAGCATCGTCTCCACCTGCTGGCTGCGGCGCGACGGCCGCTGGGCGGTGAGCCCGGGAGGCATCCGCCTGACGATGGCGTCGAGTGAGGCGGGCAGGTCGGCGCCGTCCGGCCCGGGGCCCCCACGACGCGGACTTTGCGTCGTGGGGTGGAGCAGCACGTCGAGCCGATCGATGCGGCCGAGCCGGTCGAAGGCGAGCTGCGCGGCGGCGATGTCCATGAGCACGAAGTTGCCGTCCAGCACGCGCGCCGGGCCCTCGTCCTTGAGCAGGCCGCGGACCACGTAGGGCGCGACGCGATCGCCGAACATCAGCCGCATCTCGCCGCCAATCACGAGGCCGCGCCGCTTCGCCAGCTTCTCGCTGATCACCACCGACCGCTCGTTGGTGAGGATCTCGAGGAACTTCTGCGTGGTGACATCTGTTGCCTGGAGGGCCGGGGCTTCAGCCCCGGCCACTCGTTCGCCGATATCCAGCAACTGGTATTCCCGGAACGGCATGTCGCGCAGGATGTCGACGCCCAGCACGCGGACCGCTTCCATGTCGCGTCTCGACAGCGTCCGCAGGTCCCCGGCCACGAGCGCGGCGTTGCCTTCGATCACCGGGCTCATCACGCCGTACTCGCGCAGCCAGCCGAGCGACGGCAGCACGGTTTCGTCCACGCCGCCGGTGCCGACAATTTCCACGGCGGTCTTGCCGGCCACGGTCTCGAGCGCGGTTTCGAACCCACGCACCGAGCTGGCGTTGGTCAGCTGGATGGCGACGACCACGGCGATGCCGAGCGCCACGCCCAGGATGGTGGTGGCGGTCCGGATCTTGTCGCCCGCCAGGGGCCGCAGGATGAACTGGGAGAACAGTCGCATGCTACTGGTGAACGAACTTCCCGTCTCGCATCCTGAGCACGCGCGTCGCCGCCGCCGCGACGTCCGCGGCATGCGTGGCGAGCAGCACCGTGACGCCCATCTCTTGGTTGAGTTCCGACAGCAGCGCCAGCACCTTCGCGCCATTGTCGGAATCCAGGTTGCCGGTGGGCTCGTCGGCGACCAGCAGCGATGGCTGGTGGACCAGCGCGCGGGCAATCGCGGCGCGCTGCATTTCGCCGCCCGACACCTGCTGCGGGAAGTGCGAGAGGCGATGCGCAATGCCGACGCGCTCGGCGAGTGCCCGGGCCCGCGCATCCGCGGCGTCGCCCTTCATGCCGGCCAGCAGGCAGGGCAGTGCGATGTTGTCGCCGATGGTCAGCGTCGGCAGCAGGTTGAAGAACTGGAAGACGAAACCCACCTGCTCGCGCCGGACGTGGGTGAGGTCGTCGTCTCCCAGCGTGGCCAGGTTGCGGCCGTTCAGCATGATGGTCCCGGACGAGGCGCGGTCCATGGCGCCGCACAGGTGCAGCAGCGTGGACTTGCCGCAGCCCGACGGCCCCATCAGCGCGACGAAGTCGCCCTGGTCGACGGCAAACGTCACGCCGGCCAGCGCCGTGACGGTCGCTTCACCGCTGGTGTAGGTTTTCTGGAGGTCTTCGGCAACCAGGACGGGCATCTGCACCTAGTATGACGCCCGTCCCGGTCGCCCCGTTGCGCTAGAAGTTGAGTTTCATGCCGATCCGCGCCAGCCGCGGCGGCACGACGCTCAGCGGGCGGTTGAAGGACGTGCCGGAGCTCCACTGCAGGTTTTGCGCCGGGTTGTCGTTGGTCAGGTTGTAGACGTCGAAGAACACCGAGAGGTCGCGCCTGCTCCGGCGCATGGTCTTTTCGATCCGCAGGTCGGCAATCGCGACCGCGTCCTGGCGGCGCGTGCCCATTGGCTCGGCGAGGAAGCGCACGCTGCCGTAGCTCAGGCTCGCCGCGAAGGTGCGGCCGAACGGGATGCCCTGCTGGTAGCGCAACATCGGCGACACCGAGATGCCCCACCACGGTGAGTTCCAGGTGCCCGACAGCTTGACGGTCTGCCGCGTGTATTCGAAGCGGCCGTCGGGCGCGTTGATCTTGTCGTTGGGATTGGCGGGCAGGGCGTTGTTGCGCAGCGCGTTGCCCTGGAGCGCGGTGAGGCCGTTGTCGAAGCTCTTGGTCCAGCCGTAGGACGCCAGCAGGCTCCAGCTGTTGCTCATGCGCTTGGTGCCGGTGATCTCGAACGTGTGGTAGTCGGCGTCGCCGCTGTCCACGTTCGTGGTCTGGTTGACCGGCGTCAATCCGCGGAACGCCGGCGCCAGGTCGAAGGCGCCGATCGGAGTGCCATCGTCCGCCGTTCCCGCGCGTCCATCCGGTCCGGGATCGGTCACCAACACGGGCACGGTGAACGCCGAGTACGGCGTCGCGATGTTGATGCGCGTGTACTGGTTGCGGATGCCGCGCCACACGTAGCCGAGGCGGACACCGAAGTTCGGCATCACCTCACGCTCCAGGAACGTCGCGACCTCGTTGGTCTTGGTGTTGTCCAGGTTGGGATCGATCGACTCGGTGGCCGCGCCGCCTCGCTGCGACGTCGGCACGGCGCCCTCCTCACCCGGATCCCAGCGGTTGTTGCTGTTCGTGTCGGTCCAGCGATACCGCCGCCACCAGGCGGGCGCGTTCGCGCTGGTGTTGAACACGAAGTCGGCGCCGGGATTCCACCAGTAGGTGCCGTAGTTGGCCTTCAGCACGGTCTTGCCGTTGCCGAACAGGTCGTAGGTCATGCCGATGCGCGGCGCGGGCAGGCTCCACCCGACCACCCTGTCGACCGCGGCGAACTTGATTTCGGCGGGATTGAAGCGGCCCGCCGCGTGCACCTGCTCGGGCGTGAAGGCGCGATAGCGGTCCATCCGCACGCCCACGTTGAGCGTCAATTTGCCGTTCACCCGCCAGGTGTCGTTGACGAAGGCCCCGTAGGTCCACAGCCCGCCGGTGGATTCACCCGGCTGGAAGAGGATGACGTCCAGCTTCGCGCCGTTCTGCAGCACGTGCAGGATGTCTTCCTCGTAGCCGTCGGTGTAGATATCGGTGACGGTTTCGTAGAACACCTCGCCGCCGGCCTTCAGGTTGTGGTTCCCAACCCAGCCGTCCTTGAAGTAACTGAGGGTGCCCAGCACCTGGTTGCGCCGCCGCTCGCGCGCCCAATTGCGGTTGCGGCCCGTGATCAGGTTGTTGCCGATGTCTTCGTAGCGCAGGCCGGTGCCGTTGACGCCGTTGGTCCAGTCGTAGCCGTACTGGCCACCGCGGATTTCCGCAAACGCGTTGTCGTTGAGCACGCCGTTCCATTCCACCTTGTGGATCCACGCCCAGAAATTCTGGTTCCACGTCGTGGCTTCCGAGGTGTTGATGCCGGTGTCGACGCCCAGCAGGAACGAGTCGAAGCGTTGCGGCTGCTTCTTCTGCGACGGCTGCGTGTAGGCGATGAACTTGTTGTTGGTCGACAGGTTGTAGGTGAACTTGGCGCTGTAGTTGTTGAGGATGGTCGTCTGCGGCTTGACCGGAAAGTTGACGAACCGCGCCTTGATGTCCTGGTGCCGGTACGACCCGTACCACCACAGCCGGTCCTTGGCGATGTAGCCGCCCAGGCCGACGTTCTCGTCCTGGTACGCCGACAGGCGGTTGACATCCTCGGCGGCGAGGCCGCCGCCGCCCCTGAGGCCGCGCGCGATCTGGTCGGCGTCGATGTTCCTGGACTGCCAGCTTTCGTGTGAGTAGCCGCCGTAGAACGTGCCGCGGAATTCGTTGCCGCCGGACTTGCTGATGAACTGCGATTGCACGCCGGGGGTGGAGGCCTCGGCCGAGTGCGCGGCCGTGTTGATCTGCACCTCTTCCATGCCGCCAATGTCCGGATAGTTGCCGAAGGCGCCGGTGGCTTCGGTCGCATTGAGGCCCTCGAACATGACCCGCACCTGCCCCGAGGTGCCATAGACGACGAAGGCCTGCTGCGTGCCGTTGGTGCTGCCGCCGACGTCGATGCGGCTCATCTGCACGGCGGGGGAGCCCGCCAGCAGCGAGAAGTAATCGCGCGAGGTCGGCAGCGCCGAGAGCTGTTTGGCGTCGAAGCTGTTGCCGATCTGCGTCGCCGAGGTGTCCACCACGGGCGATTGGCCGGTCACCACGATCGATTCAGAGAGCGAGGCGACCTTCAACTCGGCATTGACCGTCGCCGTGAAGCCCAGGCTCACGCGGATGCCTTCGTTGCGAACGGTCGAGAACCCGGCCAACTCGAACAGCACGACGTATTCGCCGGGCGTCACCGCGGTGAAGCGGTAGAGGCCGTCGGCGTCGGTCACCGCGGTGCGCGTGCCCATCTGCGACGGGCTCGTAAGCGTCACGGTGACACCGGGCATCAGGGCTTGTGACGCGTCGGTCACCTTGCCATTGACGGCGCCGGTGCCGGACGTGACTGCCTGGGCATAGGACAGGGAAGCGCAACAGAGGATAAGCAGGACGGCAAGGCCGAACGTGCGACGCATGGGTACCCCTCCGGGATGGTTGCGGCCGATCGGGAACGGACGAGAGAAGAGCGCCGCCGCCGGAATGAAGGAGGTACCGAGCCGACACACGTCCGGGGTGTCAAATGATGTGCGTATCTTGCACGGGTGTGACGGCGTCGTCAATATGCCATCACGTAACTGTCCCGCGTCGGACTCACGCCGCCCATCAGGACACCCGTCCTGGGGTGAATGATGATCGCCTTGACCGAGCCGACGCCCCGGACGTTGCGGATGTCGAGCTTGTGGCCCATGGCCGCGAGCTCGTCCAGCACATGCCTGGGCAGGCTGGCCGGCACCTGGAGCTTGCCCTCCGCCGGGTGCGGATAGTACGAGCTCCTGAACGACGTGCTGACGATCGAGCCCTCCTCGAGCGCCTGCTGCACGTTCATGCCGAACTCGGCGACGTTGAGGAAGAACTGCAGCTGCGCTTGCGGCTGGGTGTCGGCGCCGGGCGTGCCGAACACCATGTAGGGCTTGCCATCCTTGAGCGCGAGCGCGGGATTGATGGTCTGCCGCACCCGCTTGCCGGGCTTGAGCACATTCACGTCGTCGGCGTCGAGGCCGTAGTACGCCATGCGGTTGTTCAGGACGAAGCCCGCGCCCTCCACGACGTGGCCGCTGCCGAACAGGCTGAGCAGCGACGAGGTGACCGAGACCATGTTGCGATCCTTGTCGACCACCGCGAGGTAGGTCGTGTGGCCGTCTTCCACGCCCTGCAGCACTGTCGCTCCGTCTGGCGATGGCTGTGCGGCGGCGTACGCCGGCTGCTTGCCCGCCGAAGCGCCAGTTGGCGCGAAGGCGGGGCGCGGGTCCCCGGCGGGCGCTTCCCCGGCGATGGCCTTGTCCGGATCGATCAACCCGCGGCGCCGGGCCGCGTAGTCTTTCGACAGCAGCTCGCGCATCGGGATGTCCGGCGTGAACGCCGGGTCAGCCACGTACTTGTTGCGGTCGGCAAACGCGAGCTTGAGCGATTCGGCGACCGCATGCAGGTAGGGGGCGGAGTTGTGGCGCAGGTAGCGGAGGTTCATCCCCTCGAGGATGTTCAGCGCCTGCAGCATCACGAAGCCCTGCGAGTTGGGCGGGCACTCGTAGACCTCGACGCCCTTGTAGTTGATGTGGATGGGCGTGTCTTGGTTGGCCTTGATGGCGGCCAGGTCCTTCTGATCGATCAGGCCGCCCTCCGACTTCATGTAGGCAGAGAACTTCGCGGCGATCGGGCCCTGGTAGAACGCCGCGCTGCCCCGCGCGCCGATCTCCCGCAGCGTGGCCGCGAGGTCCTTCTGCACGACGCGGTCGCCCATGCCGAGCGGCTCGGTGCCGTTGAACCAGATCTTCTTCGCCGACGCCGACATCTTCTGCCGGCTGCCGCGAATGGCGCCCGCGAGGGACTCGGTGATTGGGAAGCCGCGCTCGGCGAGCTCGGCGGCCGGCGCCATCAGCTCCGCGAGCGGCTTGGTGCCGTAGGTGCGCGCGGCGAGCTCCGCGCCCGCGACGGCGCCGGGAACGGTGACCGACAGGATGCCGTCACTCGGCAGGCCGCCTTTGCCCTTGTAGAAATCAACGGTCGCCGCCATCGGCGCGACGCCGCTGCCGTTGATGAACTTCACCTCGCCGGTCTTGGCGAGGTAGATGAGCATGAACATGTCGCCGCCAAGCCCGGTCATCTCCGGCTCGGTGAGTCCCTGCACCGCCCACGCGGCCACCGCGGCGTCCACCGCATTGCCGCCGGACTTGAGAATGCGGATGCCTGCCTCTGAGGCGAGCGCGTGCCCGGAGGCGATCATGCCCGTGTCGGAGAGGACGACCGGTCGCCACGTGGACGTCTGTGCGGCTGGTGAAGCATCGAGGGCTGCGAGCAGGCACAAGGTCGAGAGCAGGCCAAACCGGCGCATGAATCACCTCAGTTGTTGGGGACGGGCAGGCGGGACAATTCACGTGCGCCCCGCCCCGATCGGCGCATCCTACCGCTGTGCAGCTTGCATGAACAGCCCTTTCGGGCGCAGCGTGATCCTCGGCTCCGTCTTCGATCCACTCCGGCCGGCTCAGGAGGTAGACCTTCCGCGGACCGAACGAGAAGCCGGCGATGTCGCCGTTCCTTTTTACACCCAACGCCTGACGTGAGCCCTGTATCGGTTTGCTCCAGGACAGTCTCTCGCGTCAGCACACAGGGAGGCCGGGCACGAAGGGCGTCGCCACGCAACCCAGCGCTTGCGGCGATGGCCTGTTCTGTCTTACGATGGGGGTTCTTCTCCCCAAGAGAAGTCCTGCCTGTATTCCTCGGTAGCTCAATGGCAGAGCATCCGGCTGTTAACCGGAGGGTTGCTGGTTCGAGTCCAGCCCGAGGAGCCACTCATTTCGGCTTCGCCTTCATTCGTGGTCCTCGGTCTGTCTTCGGGCTCATCGTCGAACGCCCTCGGCGTCCGACTTTAGTGCGAGTCCAGCTTGCGCGCCGAAGCGCGACAGCGCAAAACCGTACGATGTCCTACTGGAGCGACGGCCCCATCGCAGGTGTGTGCAAGGCCAGCCCGATTCCTGGCCTCTCATGGGATACTGTGGTTCAGGAGAATGCTCCATGAAGGCAATTGAGGTCGTTGGCACAATCGAAGAGGGCCGCCGCGTGAGGCTGGATGAGCCATTGCCGATTGGCGTTGGCGGACGCGTGCGCCTGATCATTCTCGCCGCAGAGGACGAGCCGAGCGAGCAGGAATGGTTGCATGCCGCCCGCCAAGGAGAGGCCTTCGACTATTTGAACGCTCCGGAAGAGGATCGCTACACGCTGCAGGACGGCAAGCCGTTCGATGACGCGCGGTAAAGTCGTCCTCGTTCCGTTTCCCTTCGACGATCTCGCAACCGAGAAGGCCCGGCCCGCGATCTGCCTGACCGAGCCACTGACCTCCCACCGTCACATCGTCCTGGCCTTCGTGACCAGCCGCACACCGGACGATCTGCTGGACACCGATATCGTGCTCGATCCACAGGAGCCCGGCTTTGCTCAGACCGGTCTGCAGGTTCGGTCGACAATTCGAACTCATCGCCTGCTTACGGTTGCGTCCACCACTATCAAGCGTGAACTTGGTAGCCTGACGCCAGCCCTTCAGGCACGCGTCGCCGACGCCGCGCGTCGACTCTTTGTACGGGATCCGAATGAGGCCGACGTCGAAGAGGCGTAGCAGAGGCCTGCCGGCCAAGACACGCAGGAAATGACTCGTCTACAGCACCCGCTGCAGGTGTGCCCACGCGGCGTCCTCTTCGGAGCGACTCCAGTCCCGCGCGAGTGCATCTTCGATGAGCACTGCCGATTCCGACGCGAGGGCCTTCGGGTGCGGATATTGGCGGGAAGGGTAGCTGAGATGACCGTCCGCCTGAGGCGACCTCGAGGCCATTTGAGTTAACGTTCATAATAATATACATTAAGTCTGTTAACGTGCACTTAAATGGACACTAAGTATGAGAACCAGCCGAGCATCCATGGCGCTGCCGATTCCCGTCAAACGGGGTCTGCGCAAGCTGGGCCGGGACATGCGAGATGCCCGGCGACGGCGACGAATTCCCGCGGCCATCGTGGCACAGCGCGCGTCCATCAGCCGAACGACGCTTGTCAAGATTGAAAAGGGCGATCCCGGCGTCGCAGTGGGCACCTACGCCACGGTCCTGTTCGTGATGGGCATGTCCGAGCGCCTCGCGGACATTGCGGACCCCAAGAATGATCCCGTTGGGCTCCAGCTCGAAGAGGAGCATTTGCCGCAACGGATACGCGGGGCGCGAACATCGCAGAGCACGTCGAGGAAGTAATGGACCGGGACGTGTTCGTATACGTGGGCCTGGACGGCGCCCCTCATCTGATGGGGCGGCTGTGGGCGCGCCTACGCAAAGACAAGGAAAGCGCAACCTTCGAATACGCTCCCAGCTGGCTTGAACACGCCGCACGATTCTCCCTGGAACCTGCCCTCGCCGTCGGCCCGGGCCCTTTTCATACCGCGGCGGACCTGCCGATGTTCGGTGCCATCGGCGACTCAGCGCCAGACCGCTGGGGACGCCTGCTGATGCGCCGCATGGAGCGCAGGCGCGCGGAACGGGAGAAGCAAGCGCCGCGCACCTTGCATGAAATCGACTTCTTGCTGCTGGTCGATGACGAGGCGCGCCAAGGCGCGCTTCGTTTTGCCGACCGCGAAGGCGGCCCGTTCCTCAGGGAAGAGAGTGTCACGCGCATCCCGCCTCTGGTCGAGCTGCCCAAGCTGCTTGCGGCGGCGCAGCGATTCCTCGACGACCAGGACAGCGACGAGGACCTGCGCCTGCTAATTGCACCGGGCTCGTCGCTGGGCGGCGCCCGGCCGAAAGCGTCAGTGAGGGAGAAGAGCGGTGATCTCGCCATCGCGAAGTTTCCGCGCCGGGATGACGAGTTCAACGCGGTGCTGTGGGAGGCGACAGCCATCACGCTGGCCAAGAAAGCCGGGATCGCCGTGCCCGCTGCCCGCGTCGAGATGGTGGCAAAAAGGTCCGTGCTGCTCGTGCGGCGCTTCGACAGAGATGGCGCGCGGCGCGTCCCGTTCCTTTCAGCCATGAGCATGCTCGGGGCAAGGGACAACGAAACCCGCAGCTACTTGGAAATCGTCGATGCGCTGCGCCGGCATGGCGCCGCACCGAGGGAAGACATGGAGGCCCTGTGGCGCCGGCTGGTCTTCAATATCCTGATTTCCAATACCGACGATCACCTGCGAAACCATGGCTTCCTCTACGGGGGCCGGGATGGCTGGCGACTCTCGCCCGCGTACGATCTCAACCCGGTGCCGGTTGATATCAAACCTCGCATCCTGACGACCACGATCAACGAGGACGACAACACGGCCTCGCTTGCGCTCGCGCTCGACGTCGCCAGCTACTTCGAGCTGAACGCCGGTCGAGCCCGTGCAATCGTCACAGAGGTCGGAAAAGTCGTCTCGAAATGGCGGCAGGAGGCCAGACTGGTGGGGCTGACGAAATCTGAAATCGAGCGCATGGCATCAGCGTTCGAGCATCGGGACTTGGCAATGGCGCGCACCCTCTAGCCACACCGCGCGAACGCCCACCGGCGCGCGGAAGCGCTGACGGTGTAGAATCGGCCTCGCCATGAAGCCTATTCGCCCGAATCGTCGACAGTTCATCAATGCTGGCAGCGCCGCCCTTGCCGCCGTCGCCGGGGCGCCGGAGCTGATTGCCCATGCCCAATCAGCGGCCGCGCCGCAGATTGCCGGAGCCGGCGGACCGGATCCCGATCTGATCGTGGTGAATGCGACGGTCTACACCATGGACCCGCGGGCGCCGCGGGCCGAGGCGTTTGCCGTGGCCGGCGGGCACTTCGTGGCGGTCGGGTCGAGCGGCGACATCCGCGGCCTCGCCGGCAAGAACACGCAGACCTTCGACGCCAAGGGCATGACCATCGTGCCTGGCTTCATCGACTGCCACAACCACGCCGGTGGGGAAGTGCTGCTGAACGAGGTGCTGGTCGGCAATCCCTTCGAGGTCGAGTTCGTCAGCATCCGCGGCGTCATCGGTAAGCTGCGCGAGCGGGCGCAGGCGACGCCGCCGGGGACGTGGGTCGAGGGCTACTTTTTTGACGACACCAAGGTCAGCGACAAGCGGCAGTTGACCATCCGCGACCTGGACGAGGTGTCGTCCGAGCATCCGGTGATCGTCCGCCATCGCGGCGGCCACACCTATTTCTACAACAGCAAGGCCTTCGCCATGGCGGGTGTCACCAAGGACACGCCCAACCCGATGGGCGGCACCTACGACAAGGACGAGACCGGACAACTGAACGGGCGCGTGACGGACCTGGCGTCGGCGCCGTTCAACAAGGTGGGCACCCGGCGCACCTATACGGCGGAGCAGGCCGAGCAGCGCGCCCGCGACGGCATCGCCCACATCTCGAAGCAGTTCGCGCGCTACGGTCTCACCAGCGTGCACCACGAGGGCGGCAACCTGCAGGCCATGCAGGACGTGCGCGCCCGCGGCGAGCTCAAACACCGCATCAGCTACGAAGCCGGCGGCCGCGTGCTCGAGGCGATGATCTCGGCCGGCATCAAGACCGGCTTCGGCGACGAGTGGATCAAGTTCGGCGCCACCTCCGAGCACACCGTGGACGGCTCGTTCTCGGAACGCACCATGGCGCTCAGCACGCCGTATCCGGGCGTGACGCCGCCCTACCAGGGCAACGTCACCGAGACGCAAGACACCCTGAACACGTGGGTGGAACGCGTGCACCGCGCCGGTATTCAGGTGAACTGCCACGCCAACGGCGACGTCGCCATCGACATGTATCTCACCGCCATGGAGCGCGCGCTCCAGCTCGCGCCCCGCGCCGACACGCGGCCGAAGATTACGCACTGCACGCAGGTGAATCCCGCTCTCGTCGCGCGGATCAAGGCGCTCGGAGCCGTGCCGGCGTTGTTCACGACCTACGCCTTCTACAACCCCGATAAGTTCGTGTACTACGGCGAGGAGCTGATGAAGAACTGCATGGCGTTCCGCTCGCTGCTCGACGCCAGCGTCTACGCGTGCGCCGGGTCGGATTTCAGCCCGGGACCGTTTGCGGCACTGATGGGCATCCAGGGCATGGTCACGCGCAAGGGCTGGGACGGCAAGGTGTGGGGCGCCAACCAGCGCATCAGCGTCAGCGAGGCCATCGCCGTCAACACCTATAACGGCGCATGGGCGTCAGGTGAAGAAGCGATCAAGGGATCGATCACCGCCGGCAAGCTGGCCGACTACGTGGTGCTCGCCGCCGACCCGCACACGATCGATGTCGAGAAGATCAAGGACATCCAGATCGTGCGCACGGTGGTCGGCGGGCAGATTTCACACCAGGCGTAAGCTGTCGGCGATTCGAATCCGCGCAAGTTGGGGAATGCCCTCGTGGCCCCGATTGTCACGCTCGAAACCGGCCGTCCCGACGGCGACGCTCACCCCATGCGGCCAAGCCCTTGATCGCCGCGCGTCCGCGCCCCCAAGCCGGGGTGCGACAACATGCCTCACCCGACCACAGCCGCCCGCACCCTATCATCGGAACGTGACGGGGCCGCGATCGGGAACACACGGGTCGGCCTGACTTGTGTTGGAGGGGTGCGACATGAAATGGCTCAGCACGATGGCGGCGTTGGTAGTGGTGATGGTGATGGCTGGAGCGGCCGGCCTCGGCGCGAGCGCGGATGCCATCGACCTGCGGGGCCTCGTCCACGATGAGACGCGGCAGCCGCTTCCGGGCGCTACCGTCCGCGTCGTGACCCGCGCCGGCGCGGTGGTCGCCGAAACCACGACCGGGCTGGACGGCCGCTGGACACTGAAGGTGGATCTCACCTCGGCTGCCGTCCTCGAAATCGTGTCGACAGGGTTCCGTTCCGTGCGGCAGGCCGTTGATGCCGACTCCGGCCGCCACGCCATCGTCGTTGGCCTGGCGCTGGCGCCGCAGACCGCTTACGTCGTGGTGACCGCGGCGGCCGAGAGCGCACCGTTCAAGGTCGTCATGGATGCCAAGCAGCCTCGGCAGCCGATTCCGGCCCACGATGGCGCGGAGTACCTCGACACGATTCCCGGCTTCTCGACGGTTCGCAAGGGCGGTTCGGGTGGCGATCCGATGTTCCGCGGCATGGCCGGATCGCGGCTCTCGATCCTGAGCGATGGCGCGACGATTCTTGGCGGCTGCTCGGCCCGCATGGACGCGCCGACCGCCTACATCTTTCCAGAGACCTACGACCAGATCACTGTCATCAAGGGACCGCAGAGCGTGAAGTACGGACCGGCCGGGTCGGCCGGCACCGTCCTCTTCGAGCGCAACAACACACGGCTCGCCCGGCCTGAGTGGACAGGTAACGCCAGCGCCACGGTCGGGGCCTGGGGCCGCAACGACCAGGTCTTCGACGCGCGCGCCGGCACGCCCGCGTTCTATGTGCGCGGCGCCGCCAGCCGCTCGTCGATGGACGACTACCACGACGGCGACGGCCAATCCGTGCACTCGGGGTACACGCGCTGGAACATGGACACCGCGTTTGGCTGGACCCCGGATGCGACGACCCGCCTGGAACTGACGGCCGGCGCCAGCGACGGGCAGGCCGCCTACGCCGATCGATCGGTGGACGGTGCCAAGTTCCTCCGCACCGGCGCGGGCGTGACCTTCGAGAAGACCCGGCCCGGCGCGTTGCTGAGCCGCATCGACGTGTCCGGTTCGCACAACTACGTTGACCACATCATGGACAACTACTCGCTGCGCACCTTCCAGGCGACGGCGATGTCGATGTCGCCGTCGTCCATGAATCCGGACCGGACGACGTATGGAGGCCGGGTGGCGACAACGTGGAGTTCCGCGAATGCCACCGTGGAGACGGGCGCCGATCTCCAGATCAACGAGCACACCGGGCGCACGAGCATGCGGCAAGACACCGTACCGGTCGAGTCGCTCGCCCGCGTGGCCGATGCCCGCTTTACCACCGCGGGCTTGTTTGGCGAGGTCGACTATCGCGCCGCGACGCGCACGCGGTGGGTGAGCGGCCTGCGCCTCGATCGCGCGCAGGGCACCGACCTCCGGCAGACCGTTGCGCTGTCGATGATGAGCAGCATGCCCAATCCCAGTGCGGGCACGCGGCGTGTGGACGTGCTGCCCAGCGGCTTCACCCGCGTCGAACACGGCCTGGCGTCGATGCCGGCCAGCCTCTACATTGGCGTCGGCCACGTGCGCCGTTTCCCCGACTACTGGGAACTGGTGACGAAGGAATCGGCCGCGTCGCTGTCGGCGTTCGCGACCAAGCCGGAGGCGACGACACAGGTGGACGCCGGCGCGCGGATCAAGCGCGGCTCCACCAGCGCCTATCTGTCGGCCTACGCGAGCCGGATTGACGATTTCATCCTGATTCAATCGAACTACGCGAAAGCCGCGGGCATGATGGGGACGCGGCCCGCGAGCATCACCCGTAACGTCGATGCGCGCACGGTGGGCGCCGAAGCCGGCGCGACGCAGCGCTTCGGCACCGGCTGGTCCGTCGATGGATCGCTGGCCTGGGTGCGTGGCACCAACGTGACCGACGGCGGCCCGCTGGCGCAGATGCCGCCGCTCGAGACACGCCTGGGGTTGCAGTACGACCACGAACGGCTGTCGCTCGGCGCGCTCGCCCGGCTGGCCGCTGCCCAGGACCGCATTGCCGTGAACCAGGGCACGATCGTCGGCCAGGACTTCCGGGCGACCGAAGGCTTCAGCGTGCTGTCGGCGAACGCGGGCTGGCGGCTGACCTCAGCGCTGCAGCTGACCATGGGCGTTGACAACATCCTGAACGAGACCTACGCCGAGCACATCAGCCGCCAGGGCGCCACCATTCCCGGATTCGCCGTGCAGACCGGGCAGGTGCGCGAGCCCGGCCGCACCGCGTGGCTGCGCCTCAGCGTGAAGCGGTAACGCCACCAGGGGTTGATGCGGCCTTATGGATTACCGCTGGCTTACGCCAGCATGTTCTTGAGCGCCGCCGCCAGCATCACCACCCCGGCGAAGATCAGCAGCCACAGCACGCCGCGCTTGAAGGCCGACGGGCTCATGCCGATGTAGATTTTCGAGCCCCACACCGACGGGATCACCAGCGAGCCGGCGACCACGCCCATTTGCGGCAGCAGGCCGGCGTGCGCGCGGCCCGAATACACCAGCGACGCGAAGGTGGCCGCCAGCACGACCAGGTTGAAGTTCTGCAAGACGGCGCGGTGCGCGTCCTTGGTGTAGCCGCGCAGCGTGCACCACAGGGCAGGGGCCAGGCCGCTGAAGCCGCTGAGCGGCGCCATGACGCCGCCGAGCAGGCCCACGAAGGCGTCGGCGAACCGGCCGCCCCGCTTGAAGTGGGGCAGGTTATCGGTGGCCAGCATCGCCGAGCAGCACACCACCAGCATCGAGCCCAGCACCAGCTTGAAGCGATTGGCGTCAAGCAACGGCAACAGCCGGGTGCCGATGGGGATGCCGATCGCACTCCCCAGCACGAAGGGCCACAACAACTCCAGGTGCCACCCGCGACGGACCCGGATTACGGAAATGATCTGCCCGGTGAGCCCGCCAAAGACCGCCATCACGGCGGCCAGCGCGGGATCGACACCCCACACCCAGATCGACATGGCCGCCATCGCGAAGGCGAAACCAGAAATACCCTGAACCAGACCCGCTATCGCGGCGCCGAACGCCAAAACCCACATCTCTGTCATCGTGTGACCAGTCGTAATTGGAATCAGAACAATCTGAAAGTCTTATGAACGAGGCCCAAATGCGGCCCCTGGGAGATGGTGAGTTTATTCCGGTTTGCCGCCGCGGAGAAGTCTCGCGATGTCACTGGAGCGCCGGCGGGAGGGCATTTCTCAGCGCCAGGTCCCTGGGTTTGTTGCGCGCCGCTGTCTAGATCGCGTCGGAGATCGAGGTGAACGTGAAGCCGGAAAGCTTGAGCGCCGGCACCATGAGCGGCGATCGGCGTTCGGGCGCGCCGATCGCCTCCACGTTCCACGGCGCCAGCATCGCCAGCACGCTCTGGTTGAAGCGCAGGTTGCGCACCGGATACTGAATCCGGCCCTTCTCGACCCACCACAGGCCGTCGCGGGTGAGGCCGGTCAGCATGATGGTGCGCGGCTCGATCTGGCGCACGTACCAGAACCGCGAGATCACCAGACCACGCGCCATGCCCTTGATCATGTCGTCGAGTGAGGCCGGCGGCTGCGTGCTCTCCATGATGTAGTTGACGGGCCCGGGCGTGGCGTCGCGCTGTTTCTCCCGCGCCCAGAAGCGTGAGTACTCGAGGTTGTCGAGCACACCGCCCTTGATCAGCGACAGTCGCGCCGCGGGAACGCCCTCGGCGGTGCTCGGCGCCGCCGGGAGCTCCGCGTGCATCGGGTCGCTGTAGAGGTTCAATCGCTCGTTGAAGATGGCCTCGCCGACCCGTGTCTTGCCGCCTTTCCCGGAGAACGCGCTGCGGCCCTCGTCGGCGGTCCGCGCATCGAGGCTGTTGGTCAGGAAGCCGATCAGATCCGCCGCCGCCTGCGGCTCGAGGATGACCGGGTAGACGCCGGGCTCGATCGGTTTCGGCGCGCGCGAGCGAACCGCCTTGCCGACCGCCTGCTCGGCGATGTGCCTGGCGTCGAGCCTGGCGAGGTCGAAGTGGTCCCCGGCGTAATATCCGGACCCCGTGCCGTCGGCGCTGCGGGCGGTGATGCTGAGCCCGGCGTCGGTGGAGCGGAAATACCGCCGGTTGCCGTTGGCGGTGGCGACGGCCGTGGCCGACGCGTTCGTGCTGTGAAAGCCGGCGCCGGTCACCTTCTCCGCCCGGCAGGCCGCCAGCACCGCCTCGAGCGCCTGGGCGCGCGCGGCGAGATCGGGATCGGCGGTGGCGGCTGCGAACCCGCGGTCCTCCGCGTAAGTGAGCGGTCCGAGCGTCGGGACATACTCGCGGTGCACCGGTGACACGCGGGCGATCCGCACCGCTTCATTCGCCAGCTGCTTCAGCGCATCCGGGTCGGAATCGTTGCCGGTCGCGGCGCCCCGCCTTTGGCCGACCCACACCGTGGCGGTGATGCCGAGGTCCTCGGCGCGGCCGCTGGTGGTGACGCGGTTGTCGGCAAACCGCGCGTGCGATTCGACCGAGCTTTGCACCGAGACCGCGGCGTCTTCGGCGCCAGCCGCCCTGGCGTGCGCGAGCACGGTGTCGCAGATCGCGAGAGATTCATCGCGGGTGAGCATCATGCCGCCCCCGTGTTCAACACCGTCACGTTGCGGAACCGCGCCGGTGGACAACCGTGACTGACCGCGTTGGTCTGGCCGGGTTCGCCCTTGCCGTCAGCCGACGTGCCCCACAACTGATAGGTCGCGGGACCGCCGAGGCCGTCGCACGACGCCCAGAAATCAGGCGTCCGCGACTGGTAGGCGGCGTCCCTGACCATCGCGCCGAGCTTGCCGTTGGTGATCTCGCGAATCACGGCGCCGCCGAACTGGAAGTTGTAGCGCTGCTGATCGATCGACGAGACGCCACGGCCCACCACGAACAACCCGCGCTTGATGTCGCCGAACAGGTCGTCGAGCGTGACTTCCGTCGCGGCCGGCTCGAGCGACACGTTCGGCATGCGCGGGAACGGCACGCTCGACCAGTCGTCCGAATGCAGGCAGCCGTGCGACCGTTGCTGTCCCACCAGCGGCGCCAGCTCGCGCGT
Source organism: uncultured Acidobacterium sp. (assembly GCA_964355095.1). Taxonomy (GTDB): domain Bacteria; phylum Acidobacteriota; class Vicinamibacteria; order Vicinamibacterales; family UBA2999; genus 12-FULL-67-14b. The sequence goes on along the minus strand of CAYHCX010000029.1, from coordinate 25,151 downwards.
TGTCTGCCAGTCCACGAACATGCCGTCGCGCACCAGGTGCCATCGCTCCGACTTCACGCCTTCGTCGTCATAGCCAGTCGTCGCCAGTCCGCCGGGTTGCGTGCGGTCGCCAACCAGGTTGACGATCCTGGATCCGAAGCGGAGCGTGCCGGCATCGGTGGGCTTGAGGAAGCTGGTGCCCGCCATGTTCGCTTCCCACCCGAGCGATCGATCGAGTTCGGTGGAGTGGCCGACCGACTCGTGGATGGCCAGGAACAACTGCGACGGATCGACGACGATGTCGTAGCGGCCCGGCACCGCTGGTTTCGCGGTCAGCTTCTCGACCACCTCGTGCCCGGCCTTCTCGGCGTCCTGCATCCACGGGTAGTCCTCGACGTACTCGTAGCCCATCAACTTCGCCCGATCGACCACCGCGCGGGTCTGGGATTCTCCGGCGGCGCGATCGACCGCGGTGGTGGTGAACTGCGGGTAGGTGCGCACCAGCCGCTGCGTGATGCGCGAGCCCTCGCTCGAGGCGAAGTACTTCTGCTCGTCCACGAACAGCAGCTGCGAGCTGACGAAGGTCACGCCGGGGACCGCCATCGCCGTCTCGTTCAGCTTCATCAGGAACGCGGTCTTGGTCTCGAGCGGCACTTCGAACGGATCGCGCTTGATCGGGTTGGCCCACGTCGTGATCACCTGGTCGGCAGTGGCGAGCACGACCTTTCGCGAGGTCAGCAGCGCATTCGCGCGGGCGATGGCGACCGCCTGCTCCGCGGCGGCGCGGGCCGCCCCCGCGTCCACCCGGTTGGTCGCGGCGAAACCCCACGTGCCGTTGACCAGCACCCGCAAGCCGAGGCCATAGCTGGTCGACCGGGACACGTTCTGAACCTGCCGCTCGCGCGTCGCGATCGATTCCCGCCGGTAGCGGTTGATGCGGATGTCGGCGTACGAGGCGCCGAGCGTTGCCGCCCGGGCGAGCGCGGCCTCCGCGGCCTCGGCGCGCCGGGCATCGCCGGTGGCGCCGGGCTGGAACGCGTCGGCCCACTCGGGCACGCAGGTGGCGGCGAGCAGCGCGCTCCCCGTCGCGAGGAAGTGACGTCGGGATACCGGCGGGATGGCCATTGGGCGCAATTATATTTGGTGAATTGGGTGATTTGTTGACTTGGTGATTCAGGTCCTCGGCACGCGGGAGGCGTAGGATGAGAGGTGGGGTTTCCAGACACCGGAGCGCCCAGATGATTACGGAAGACCAATCAAGAGTCGTGGCGTTTCTCAGCGCACCCTCCACCCACGCCGGCGCGGTCGTCGAGCGCATCGACACCCATGCGTCGATCGTGTTCCTGGCGGGTGACCGGGCCTGGAAGCTCAAGCGCGCCGTGCGCTACGACTACCTCGATTACTCGACCGCCGATCGGCGCCGCGCCATGTGCCAGGCGGAGGTGCGAGTCAATCGGCGGACGGCGCCCCACCTCTACCGTGGTGTGGTCGCGGTCACGCAGCAGGCGGATGGAACCCTGGCGATTGGCGGCTCCGGCGCGCCGGTGGATTGGCTCGTGGAGATGGCCCGGTTCGATCAGGCCGGACTCTTCGACCGGCTGGCCGCGGCCGGGGTCCTCGATCTTCACCTGATGCGCCCGCTGGCCGACGCGGTCGCGGGATTCCATGCCGGCGCCGAATATCGAATCGACCAGGGTGGCCCGGCCGCAATGGCCCGTGTCATCGACGGCAACGCCGCCGGATTCGCCGCGGAAGGGGCCGGGTTATTCGATCCGGCCAGGTGCGCGCGGCTGACCAACCGCACGCGATATGCCCTCGACCTTGCCTACGTCCGGATCGACGGGCGGCGCGAGGACGGGTGGGTGCGCCAATGCCACGGCGACCTGCATCTGCGCAACATCGTGCTGATCGATGGCCAGCCCATGCTGTTCGACGCCATCGAGTTCAACGAAGAGATTGCGTGCATCGACGTGCTGTACGACCTGGCCTTTCTGCTGATGGACATGTGGCGGCGGGGACTCCCACATCACGCCAACGTGGTCTGGAACGGCTACCTCGCCGACACCATGGACTTTGACGGCCTGGCGTTGATGCCTCTGTTCCTGTCGTGCCGCGCGGCGGTGAGGGCCAAGACCAGCGCGACCGCGGCCAACCTCCAGGCCGCGGCGGATCGGCGTTCGGAGTTGCGGGCGCTCGCGTGCGACTACCTCGCCATGGCGGAAGCCCTGCTCGAGCCGCCGCCCCCGTGCCTGGTCGCGGTCGGCGGACCGTCCGGCTCCGGCAAGTCGACGCTGGCCATGGCGCTGGCGCCCTCGCTGGGCGCGGTGCCCGGGGCGGTCGTGATCAGGAGCGATGAGATCCGCAAGAAGCTGTGCCGGGTGAAGCCGTTCGATCCATTGGGGCCGGAAGGCTATACCACCGAAGTATCCCAGCTGGTCTATACCGCCAGCCTGGAGCGCGCTGACAGCGTCATCCGCAGTGGCCATGCCGTCATCGTCGACGCGGTGTTTGCGCGGACGGAGGATCGCAACGCGGCTCGCTACGTGGCGGCGGCGGCGGGGGTGCCGTTCGTGGGGCTGTGGCTCGAGGCCCCGGAGCCCGTGCTGATCGCGCGGGTGGAAGGCCGCGGTCCCGACGTCTCGGATGCCGATGCCGGCGTGATTCGGCGGCAGCTCGCACAGCAAACCGATGTCGCCCAGTGGACCCGCGTCGATGCGTCGGGCGCCCGCCAACGGGTGCTCGACGAGGTCCACAAGATCGTGCGGGATGGCCGATGAGCCTGTCGTCCCAATCGGATGCCAAGCACACCGGCGACCCGGCCAACACCACACCAATGGCCATTTCCGCGCACCCACGTGCGTCTGGTGCGTTCGCCGCCGGGAATTCTACTGTGCAAGTCGCGAGAATCTGCCCCGGTACGGCCGTCTAATAGGGCGAGGTCCGACCATGCCCACGCCGATCCGCCGCATCACCACGGCGCAGTTTGCGCTACTCGCGCTTCCCTCACACATTACGCGGAAGATCGCCGCGGTCCACGTGCACCACACCTGGCGGCCGCGCCGGCAAGACTTCCGCGGGCTGGCGACCATCGAAGCGATGCGCCGCTTTCACATGGACCAGGGCTGGAGCGACATTGCACAACATTTGACCATCGACCCGCAGGGCGGGCTGTGGACCGGCCGCAACTGGAACCTGGCGCCGGCCAGCGCGGTGGGGCATAACGGCACCTCCAGCGAAGGCCCGTTCATGATCGAGATGGTCGGCGACTTCGACACCGGCCAGGATCCATTCGACGGCCCTCAGCGCCAGGCCGCCATCGAAACCGTGGCGCACCTGATGCGCGCGTTCGGCCTCGACGACGCCGACCTCAAGTTCCATAACCAGTTGACGAAACGGAAGTCCTGCCCGGGGACCGCGATCACGCGCGCCGACTTCCTGCGGGCGGTCAAGGCGCTGCCGGCACCCAAGGCCAGGCCGGCCGGACTGTTCACGGTTGAGCACCTGGTGGGCGCCGAAGCCGTTCGTTCCGGCGCCGCCACCGACGCGGCTTCGGCCTCCTCAGTGCCCGAGAACGATGCCGCGGGCGCCGCGATTGACGAAGCGGCGCGTTTGGCAACCCGGGAATCCCAGCGTCGCGCCCGTGGCCTGAGCCCGCGCGTGCTCGGGAGCACCGTGTTCACCGCCAGCCGTGGCAGCGCCGACTGGCCGGTGCTGAAGCCGCACGTGATCAACCTCGCGAAAGGCGACCTCTCGCAGGGCGGCGAATTCGCGACCACGCCGGCAGACGTCGAAGCCATCGTTGATGCCATTCGCGACTATGCCGCCGGCGCCGAGACGCCGCGGCTGATGATTCACGCGCATGGCGGGCTGGTGGGCGAATCGAGCGCGCTCGAGTATGCGTGGACCATGCACCGGTGGTGGCTCAACCACGGCGTCTTCCCGCTGTTCTTCGTGTGGGAGTCGTCGCTCCTCGAAATCATCGGCCAGTTCGTGCTCGGCCGCCGCGATCTCGCCGACTGGACCTCGGACCTCGTGATCGAAGGCATCGTCAAGGCGCCCGGCACCGCGGCGTGGGCCGGCATGAAAGAAAGCGCCCGGCTGTCGTCGTCCACCGACATCGGCGACGGCGTGATTGGCGGCGCCCGGCTCTTCGCGCGAAAGCTCGCGGCGCTCCTCGAGCGGCTGGGACCCGGGGCGCTGCCGATCCACACCGTGGGGCACAGCGCCGGCGCCATCTTTCATTCGCACTTGATCCCCGCGCTGCTGGCCGAGGGCGTGCCGGAGATCGAGCACCTGTACTTGCTGGCGCCCGCTTCCCGCACCGAACTGTTCCGCGACAACCTGGCCGGTCACGTTCACGGCAAGAAGATCAAGGCGCTCTCGGTCTTCACCATGGAGGAAGAGGCGGAAGGGCAGGACAACTGCTTCAAGGCCTACCGCAAGTCGCTGCTCTACCTGGTGTCGCACGCGTGTGAGGGCATCCGCCGCCGTCCGATTTTTGGCCTGCACAAGTCGATGCGCAAAGACGCGGACCTGCGCGCGCTGTTCGGCATGAATGAAGACGGCACCCTCACCGGCGCCGGCACCGCGAACCTGCACCTGTCGTTGGCCAGGGGCGAGCCGGAGAACCCGCTGACGCGCGCCCTGGCCCACGGCGGCTTCGACAACGACCCCAAGACGATGTCGGCCGTGTTGCGCCGCATCGTCGGCCTCGATGACGACACTGGCATTGGCGAAGCCGACTTCCCGTATCCGCCGCTGGCGCGGACGTTTGACTTCGCGGTTCCCGGCGCGTGGGGCGGAAGCCCGCCACCGCCGGCGCCGCCGTCGGGAGCGCCGCCCGCGCCCACCGCCCCCACCGGCCAGGGCGGCCAACACGTTCGCGCCTTGTGCATCGGCATCGACAAGTACCCCGAGCGTCCGCTCGCCGGGTGCGTCAACGACGCGCGCACGTGGGGCAACGCGCTCACACAATTGGGCGCGCGCGTGGATTATCTGTTCGACGGCGACGCGACCTGCGAAGGGATGAAAGCCGCCATTCGGTCGCTCGTCGGCAGCGGTGCCCCCGGCGACGTGCTCGTGCTGCAATACGCCGGTCACGGCGGGCAGTTGCCGAACCGCGTCGACAGCGAAGACGACGGCTACAACGAAGCCCTGATCCCGGTGGACTACACCACCGGCGCCCTGCTCGTGGACGACGAGCTGGCGCAGATTCTGGGCGAGCTGCGGGCCGGCGTCGCCATGACGCTGTTCATGGATTGCTGCCACTCCGGCACCAACAGCCGCTTTGCGCCGGTCATGCGGGCCCGCGCCGCCGCGGGCGACCGGCCGCGCTTCATGCCTCTCGACGACGACATCGTCGCGGCCTGCTTCGCCAGGCGCGGTGCGCGCGCCCTCGGGCGTGGTGCCGACGTGTCGATCCCGGGCATCGTCCACTTCGCCGCCTGCCAGGACCACGAATATGCGTGGGAATCGAACGGCCAGGGCGATTTCACCGGCGCGGCGGCGCGCGCGCTCGCGTCCGCGGTGCAGAATCGCGTGCTGAACGAGAAGTTTGCGGCGGACGTGGCGGCGGCAGTCGGGGCGAAGCATCGCCAGCATCCGCAACTGATGGCGCTTGATGCGGCCATGCGGAGGCGGCCCCTGCTGGCGCCCGCCGGGTCCGCCGTGGCTGGGGCGCTTTAGGTGGCCAAGGCGCCCGCCCGGTTCCTGCTCGGCGAACGCGTGCTGCGCCTGGCGACGGCGCGGCCGTACGACGCCCGCGCCGTGCAGCAAGTGGAAGCTGCCAACGGCGCGCAGTTCAAGCTGCCGTCGCACCGCCGCCTCCAGATCTACACGCGCGATCCCGCGTCGCCCCGCATGGACGCGGCGGTGACCGAGGCCATGGTTCCCTACGAGCCGCTGCTGCCGGGCCCGACCGGCTCCGTGATCTGCGTGGACGACGTCAACCTTACGACGGGTGAGACCTATCGCGCGCTCGACCTCGACGGCGCCGACCAGGCGTTTCAGCTTGGCCTGCCGCCGTCCACCATCGATCCGCGGTTCGCGCAGCAGATGTGCTACGCGCTGACGATGACGACCTATGAGCAGTTTCGCCAGGCGCTGGGCCGCACGCCGGATTTCTCGTTCGATGCGCGCAGTGAAGAAGAAGGCGTGAAGCTGCGCGTCCGCCCCCATGCGCACAAGGAAGACAACGCCTACTACGACCCGGACGCCGGCGAGTTGTGCTTCGGCTATACCTTCGCCAATCGCAAGGCGACCGGGGCCAACCAGCCAGGCGGCGTGGTCTTCACCGCCCTGTCGCACGACGTCGTCATTCACGAGATGACGCATGCGCTGCTCGACGGGATGCGGTCGTGGTTCATGCTCCCGACCAACCCCGACGTGGACGGGTTTCACGAAGGCTTTGCCGACCTCATCGCGCTGTTCCAGCGGTTCCGTTACCGGCCGCTGGTGCGCCGTGCCATCGAATCCATGGGCGGCAAGCTGACCTCGCACCTGCTGATCGACATTGCCCGCCAGTTCGGGGAGACTACCGGCGACGGCAAGGCGCCGCTGCGCCTGGCGTTCGAGCACGAAGGCGGGCCGGACGACCCGGTCACGGACGGGAAGTATGCGCCCGACCTCGAGGCCCACGACATGGGCGCGGTGCTCCTGCGCGCGGTGTTCGACGCGTTCCGCTGGATCTACGACAACAAGACGGTGCGCCTGCGAGCCCTGGCGCCGCCGCCCGGCCACCGCATGCCGGCGGAGCTCATTGACCTGCTCACCATCGAGGCTGAAAAGCTCGCCGGCCAGTTCCTGAAGATCCTGATTCGCGCGGTAGACTACTGTCCGCCCGTGGACTTGCGGCTCGGCGAATACCTGCGGGCCATCATCACCGCCGACTTCGACCTGGTGCCGGATGACCCCTGGGCGTACCGGGAGTCGTTTGTCCGCGCCTTTCGCCGCTACGGCATCACCGTGGATGCGGTGTCAGACCTCAGCGAGGATGCCCTGCTGTGGCGCCCGCCCGAGCGCGCGCTCGACCCCGTTTACGACCTGCTCCTGGGCGTGCAATTCGGCACGCTGACGGTGGATCTCGAGAATCGCCATGCGCTCGAAGAGCGCGCCACGCGCCTGGGCCACTACATCACCGACCCCGATCATCCCGAACGCCTTTGCTACTTTGGGTTGGCCGCGCCGAGTGTCACCAGGCGCATCGAGCCACCCGTGATCGAATCGGTCCGCGTGCTGCAGCGCGTCGGTCCCGACGGCACCGTCAATTTCGACCTGGTGGCCGAAGTCGTGCAGCGCCGCAAGTCGGCGAAGGGCCGCTGGATGCACGGCGGCGCCACCGTGATCCTCGACGGCATGGGCTTTATCCGCTATTTGATCGTGAAGAACGTGAGCAGCAAGACCCGCGAGAAACGACTGGACCAGTTCCTGCGCGACAAGCCGGGCTACGCGGTGCACTTCTCCGACAGCCGGCCCGCCGGCGCCGTGCGCTTCAAGCAGTTGCACCGGTCGCGGATGAGGAGATAAGAACAGCCGCAGATTTGGACAGCCACAGATTTGGACACAGATTAGACACAGAGTTGCCTGATGGCTTTCTCTGGTCGTGGGTCTGTTTGAATTCCGGTCGACGTGTTGCGCGGGGTCATGGATTGCGCGTGGCGAAAATTTCCTTGGCCGGCGTGCGGTCGCCGTTGCAACTGATGCGGCGTGGCGCGTCGAGATACCGCACGTCGTATCCGAGCTGGCGGTAGAGCGCGTCAATACGTGGCGTGGACTGGTTCACCAGGACAACCGGTCCGCGATGCTTGGCGAGAACTTCAGCCGTCCGCGTCTGGTCGTCCCAAGAGAATCCGCCCTGCGAGTAGGCCGTGAACTCGACGTCATACGGTGGATCGGCGTAGACGAAGTCATCCCGCTTGAGCAGAATGTCGGCAAAGTCGCCCGTCGTGAAGTCCCAGTCGGCCAGGGCCTCGCGGTAGGCGGGGAACGACTTCGCGTAGGTAATCGTTTTGTAGCTGCCGAACGGGACGTTGAACTCACCCTTGCTGTTGAATCGGCACAGCCCGTTATACCCGGTTCGGTTCAGGTAGTAGAACAGGGCCGCCGATTCCTGGGAGTCCGACTGTCCGGCGTGCATCAGCGTGTTGAACCGCTCCCGGTGCTGGTGGAACAGCGTCTTGTCGTTCTCCATGGGGATGGAGGCGCGAAGACCCTTCTTCAGCCAGCGATAGAAGTTCACCAGATGCGGGTTGGCGTCGTTCAGCAACGCCCGTTCGGGTTGCAGGCCAAGCGTGACGGCTAAACCGCCAGCGAACGGCTCAACGAGACGACGGTGGGAATGGACCTCCCACAAGGGCCGAAGGTGCGGCACCTGCCAGCGCTTGCCACCGGCCCACTTCAGGGGCGGCCGCAGGGCATCCGATTGCGTGGCGTCACCGGCGGGCATTCGGAGTGTAGTGTAACCGACGCCAGCATCAGCGGTGGGGTTTCAAACTGACCCACTACCAGCGAAAGCCATCAGGAAAATCTGTACCTAATCTGTGTCTAATCTGTGGCTGTCTAAATCTGCGGCTGTCTAAATCTGCGGCCGGGCGGCCAGCCAGCGCGTGAACGCCGGCGCCTGCCGCGCCTTCACCTCGCTGCACGTCGCAATCCGCTCGAGCGACTGCTGCAGCACCCGCGCGGCTTCGGGCACCGGATGCGCCTCGAAGAATGCCTTGATGTCGGCGGCGCGCTGCGCCGAACAAAACGCACCGAGCGCCCCGACGATGTTCGGGATGCCCTGGAAGGTGCCGAGCTTGGCGGTGAGCGCCGGCCATTCAACCTTGATCAAGGTCCATGTCGCGTCCTGCGTGGCCGGCGAACCCAGCAGCTGCGCGAACAGAAGCGGCGCATCCTGCGACCGTGCCTGCGACGACAGCGCGAACTGCTGCGTGCGCGACACCAGCGCCGGATCACGGAAGGCGGCCAGCGCGTTAAAGTAGCGGTAGTACTGCTCCGGCGATGACATCGCGGCGGTCATGCGCGTGACGAATTGGTCGTAGAGCGCGGCATCGCCACCCGAGGCGGCGACCTGGAGCACCGAGGCCACCAGCGTCGGTGACAGCGAGGCAGGGCGAGCCATGTAACCTGCCGCGAGCTCGCGCGCGCGCCGCTGCAGATCGGGATCGCCGCTCAACAACTGCACGAGGATGGCGCGACGGCTGTTCGTCTCATCGCTGTCGCCGAGACCGTCAGTGAACCCGATGGCATCGAGCGCCGGGCGGAACGTGGCGCGCACCCATGCCTGGAACGCCGGATGCTGAACCGGGTCGGCGATGCCGCCCATGACCGCGCCGACGCGTCCCGCCATGTCGCCGACCACCGCGGGTGTCTCATCGCGCGCGAACGCGGCCGCCAGGTCCAGGTAGGTGCCGACGTCGTGCCGGCCCGCGCGCACCATCCGCCATTCGTCGCCCAGCAGGCTGATGCGTTCGGCCGCGGTCAGCGCCGGCGTGCGCGTGGCCAGTGCCGCCACGGCCGCGGGCTCGTATTCGGTGAAGTAATAGCCGCGCGCATCGGCGTTGACCATCGCCGCGCCGCAGCCGGGCGCGCGAATGGTCTGCTCGGCCTGGGTGACGATGGTGCAGGTGGCCGGTCCCGATGCCGTCTTCACGCACACCGGCAGCGTCCAGGTCTGCGCCGCCGCGGCGGCGGCCGGCACGGGGGAGCCGGTGAAGCGCTGCTGCTTCAGCGACACCTCGGTGTGGCCCGACACGCAGCGGGTCTTCACCGAGAGCATCGGCGCGCCGGGCTGCTCCACGAAGCTCTTCATGATGCGGTTCACCGGCTTCTCGGTGACGCGGGTGACCTCGGTCCAGAAATCTTCGCCGGCGGCGTTGCTCAACGAGTACTTCGAGAGGTACGACGACACGCCCTTGCGGAACGCCTCGGGCCCGACGTACGCCTCGATCATGCCGAGCACGCCCGCGGTCTTCTCGTAGGCGATCGGGTCGAACACCTCGTTGATCTGCGCCGGGGTGTCCACCTGCGTGTGGATGGCGCGGGTCGCGCGCAGGGCGTCGAGGCCCAGGGCGACCTGCGTTTCCGAGGCGGCGTTGACGTCCATCTTCCACTCCGGCTTCCACGCCGCCAGCGGCTTGTTGGCCGCCCACGTCGCGAACCCTTCGTTCAGCCAGATGTCGTCCCACCACGTCATGGTCACGAGATCGCCGAACCACTGGTGGGCGAGCTCGTGCGCGATCACCGAGGCCACCGACTTGCGGACGCCGATCGACGCCGTGGCCTCGTCGGCCAGCAGCATCCGCTCGCGGAAGGTGATGGCGCCGGCGTTCTCCATGGCCCCGGCGGCGAAGTCGGGCACGCCGATGATGTCGAGCTTGTCGTAGGGGTAGGGGATGCCGAAGTAGGTGTTGAAGAACCGCACCTGCTGCTCGGCCGCGGTCAGCGCAAAGGCGGTCAGTTGCTGCTTGTCCGGTGTGGCGCAGACGCGAATCGGCGTGGCGCCGGCCGACCCCGAGCGGCAGACGAAGTCGCCCACCAGCAACGCCACCAGGTAAGTGGACATCTTCGGCGTCGGCGCGAACACCACCGTGCGCTTGCCGGGGTCCGGTCCCGGCGTGTCCGACACCTGGCGGCCGTTCGAGATGGCGGTGTCGGCGGCGTCGATCATCAGCGTGATGTCGAAGGTGGCCTTGTAGGCGGGCTCGTCGAACGACGGAAAGGCACGGCGGGCGTCGGTGGCCTCCATCTGGCTCACCGCGTACTTGCGGCCGTTGGCCTTGCTCAGGTAGAAGCCGCGCAGCTTGTCGTTGAGGACGCCGGTATAGGTGATGCGGATGGTGGCCGGTCCGCGCGCAATGGGGCGGGGCACCGTCAGGGTGGCCGTCTCCGCCCCAACGTTGAGGCTGACCCGCGCGTCCTGCGCTCCGCCAGCGTCCTCGATGGTGACGTCGCCAAACGTGATCTCGGCCGCGTGCAGGGTGATCGACGCGGACGGCGCGGCCAGTGTCACCGCAATCGATTCGCGGCCGCGGAACGTCTCGTGCTCGAGGTCCGGCGCAAACCAGAGGGTATAGGCGTGCGGGGTGGCGGTGCTGGGCAGGCGCTGGGCGCCGGCCGGCAGCGTCGCCAGGCAAAGGAAAAGGGCGGCAAGCGAAGTACGCATCCTGTCACGGTACCACTACCCTGCCCGCCGCCGGATCACGGGCCCGATCTTCATGGGGGCGGGCGGTGTGACGATCGGGCGTAGAATCAGGCATCCCTGAGGAGGGTTCCATGCCGTCGATTGCCACGTTCCACCCCCAAGTTGTCCACTTCGCGGTTGCCCTGCTCGTGATTGGCGTGTTGTTCCGGTTGCTCTGGTTCACCGGCCGCCTGGCCTTCGCCGGTCCGGCCGCCACGGCGCTGATCGTGATGGGGACGCTGGCCAGCGTGCTGGCCGTCAAGTCCGGCACCGATGCGCATGGACCGGTGGAACGCGTGCCCGGCGCGCGCGCCATGGTGATCGAGCACGAAGAGTGGGGCATCCGCGCCCGCAACATCTTTCTCGGTGTCGCCGCCCTCGAGTTGATTGCCCTGGCCCTGGCCAGCCGCAAGCCACCGGTGGCGCGGGTCGTCGCCATGGGCGCCGCGGCGATTGGCGTGGTCGGCCTTGGCGCGATTTACGAAGCGGGCGAGCACGGCGGACAGTTGGTCTACAACTACGCCGGCGGCGTCGGCATCCGCAGCGGCAACCCCGACGATGTCGGCAACCTGCTGGTGGCCGGTCTCTACCACCAGGCCATGCTCGATCGGCAAGCCGGCAAGGGTCCGGATGGCGCCGCGTTGATCGATCTGGCGGCAGTGCGATTCCCGCAGAACCTCGAACTCCAGTTGATGTCGGTGGAATGGACGACCGACGTGAAGAAGGATCCCGGTGCGGCCCTGCTGCGCCTCGACACCATCAACGTGCCGGCGGCCGACAACCGGCTGCGGATCCGCGCCGTAATGGCGCGCGCGGGTGCGCTGGCCGCCCAAGGCAACATCGATTCGGCCCGACAGGTGCTGATGACGCTGAAAGGTGAGTTCCCGACCAGCCCTCAGATTCAGCGACGGCTCGACGAGCTCGACAAGAAGTAGGGAGTCCGATGCAGAGCGTCCAGTACCGGCGGTCGGTGGTGTTGTGCGCCGCGGTCTGCCGGTTGCTGACGGCCACCCCGTGGTGCGAGCGACCCGTTCGCGATCGAGGTGGAATTGCGCTATCAGTCCATCGCCTGCCGATGGGCGCACAACCTGGAAAAGTACGACGCGCCGGAACCGAAGCGGTTCCTTGGGTATTACAAGGCGATGTCGCAGGCGTCGTCGGCGGTCGTCGCGACGGCGACCGCCGCGTCCGCAAGCGCGCCGGCCGTCGTCGCGAGAGACCGCCAGGGCCTGTTACTTGACCTGCAGCGTCGCCAGGTATTCCACCAGCGACTCGACGCGCCGCTTCACCGCTTCGGCGTCGTTCGGGGTGGATGCCGTGAAGGCCGCGCCCCACTCCGGCATGTCGCCGCCGCCATGGCCGTTTACGGGCTTGCGGCCGTCGATCACCTGCAAGACCATGTCGCGCGGGTAGGCGCCGGCGTTGCGCTTGGTGAGCTCGGTCAGGTTGGCCGGCTTCTTGGTCAGGCTGGCCGCCAATTGGCCGGTGCCCGTGGCGTCCTTGCCGTGGCACACCACGCAATACTGGGCAAAATTGTTCGAGCCGGCGATGATCACGGACGTGGGAACCGCGGGCTCCTGGGCGGAAACGATTGATGCGGTGCCGAGCGAAGCGGCGATCGCAATCGCCAGGCCCAAACCGCTGAATGTCAGACGCTGCATGAGTAACCTCTTTCGCCAGTTTACAGCATAGCGAGGCGACCGGTTGTCGAGACCACCGTCTCCGCGTATCCTCTGCCGATGCTGATCGCCGTCGTCGTCGCCTACCTGCTCGGCACGCTGATCGTTGGCGCGGTGCTCAGCACGAAGATCAAGAACGCCTCCGATTACCTGGTGGCCGGCCGCAGTCTCGGGTTGGCCCTCACCACCGCGTCGCTGGCGGCGGTGCAGATCGGCGCCGGCGTGGTGCTCGGCGGCGCCGAAACCGGCGCGGCGTCTGGTGTCTGGCCCGGAACCTGGTACGGCCTCGGCTGCGGCGCCGGCCTGATCCTGGCGGGGCTGTTTGCGGCCAAGCGCTTGCGCACCATCGGCGGCATCGTCCCGATCGATTTTTTCGCCGCGCGTTACGGCGAAAACCGCGGCGTGCGGATGTGGGCGTGGGTCTCGAACATCCCGAGTCTGCTCGGTATTTTCGCGGCGCAGATGATGGCCGCCGGCTCGGTGCTGTCGGGACTGGGCATCTCGTACCCGACTGCCGTGCTCGCGATCGGCGCCATCATCCTGCTGTCGAACGTCATGAGCGGCATGTGGGGTGTGGTGGCGGCGGATTTCTTCCAGGTAGCGATCATCGTCGTCGGCATTCCGCTGACGGCGGTCGCCGCGGCCAGCGCGGTTGACCCCGGCACCACGGCGCAGGTGCTGGCGACGCCGTTCGTGCCCACCGGCATGGGCACGCGGGCCGTGTTCCTGATCACGCCGTTCCTGTTCTCGATCTCCGTGTCGTACGACGCCTTCATCCGTTATCAGTCGGCGCGCACGGCCACCATCGCGAAGTGGGGCTGCATCATCGCCGGGGTCATGGTCATCGCGATCAGCTTCTTCGCCGCGATGATTGGCGCGGTCGGCAAGCAGGCGTTTCCGGCGGTGGCCAATGGCGACGTGCTGACGCACGTGATCACCGCCACGCTCCCGCCGGTGCTGGCGGGCGTGGTGGTGTCGGCGCTCCTCGCCGCCGCCATGTCCACGGCGAACGCGCTGCTGATCTCGCTGGCGGGGTGCTTCTCCCGGGACTTCTACAACATGGTGCTCAACCCGTCGGCGGAACTCGACGACCTGCCGAACGCCACGCTCTACGCACGGGTCGCGGTGGCGGTGTCGCTCGTGCTGGGCGTGCTGGTGGCGCTCCAGGCACGAGGCATTCTCGATACCATCATCATCTTCAACTATCCGTACATGGGCAGCATGCTGGTGCCGCTGCTCGGCGGCCTGTTGTGGGCACGGGCCACGCGCCAGGGGGCGTATGCGGCAATGGCGGTGGGTGGCGCGATTGGCATCGCGGCGTTCGCCGCCGGCGTGCCGGGCCCCTTCCAGGGGCTCTTCAACATCGACCTGGCGTTGCTGATCGCGTTTGCGGTGTCGGCCGTGGTGTTCGTCGCCGTCAGCCTGGCGACCGGCGCCGAGGCGCGTCCGCTGGTGTCGCGCTAGGTGCAGCAGGTGGTCGTGCAGCAGGCGGCCTTGGCTGCCGGCTTCGCCGCGCGCACGAAGGCGCTCATGAAGCGGCCGTCAACCTGCTCCGCGAGTCCCTCGACGGAGAGCCCGCTCTCTTCGAGGAACTGCCGGGCGTCCTCAACGCGATAGATGCGGGTCGGCTCGACGGTCACCGATTCGAAGCCGGCGGCGGCGAGTTTCTGCCGGTATTCGTTCTCTTCCAACGCGCCGGCCACGCAGCCGACCCAGAGTTCCATATTGCGCCGGACGACCTCGGGAATGCCAGTGCCGCGCACGACGACGTCGGACACCGCAAACCGGCCACCCGGCTTCAGCACGCGGAACGCCTCGGCGAGCACACGGTCCTTGTCGGCGGACAGGTTGATCACGCAGTTGGAGATGATGACGTCCACCGAATTGTCGGGCAGTGGGATGTGCTCGATTTCGCCGCGCAGGAACTCGACGTTGGTCAAGCCCGACTTCGCCTGGTTGTCGCGGGCGAGCGCCAGCATCTCGTCGGTCATGTCGAGGCCGTAGGCCTTGCCGGCAGGGCCGACGCGCCGTGCCGAGAGCAGCACGTCGATGCCGCCGCCCGATCCGAGATCCAGCACCACTTCCCCCGGCTTGAGCTCCGCGAGCGCCGTCGGGTTGCCGCACCCGAGCGACGCCAGCAGCGCCCCGGCGGGAATCGCGGCCGACTGGGCCGCGTCGTAGAGGTTCGAGGTGATGGGATCGGGGCCGCACGACCCCGTGGTACCGCAGCCGCAGCTGGTCTTGCCGCTGCGCGCCCGGATCGCCGCCTCGCCGTACTTCTGTTGGACGATGTCCTTGATCTCAGCCACGGTGCACCCCTTTCACTACCCGGTTATATTCGCTAATACGAATATACGGACGGATTCACATATATGTCAAGACGAATATATAACCGGCCCTAGACGTGTCCGTGCGGGTCTGTTTCCGATGCGGGCGCCAGCGCCACGGCGCGCGTGTGGCACTCGCTGCGCGGCTTCCAGTTCACGCGCATGGCCGGCGGGCGATTGAGCGTGATGGCGCCGGGCTTCGGGCACACGTCGACGCAGCTGCCCTCGTACCAGCACTCCCCGGGGTAGATCACGTGGGGCGGGCCGCCGATCTCGGCATTCGGCAGGAACAGATCCACCGGGCACACGTGCAGGCACAGGTTGCAGCCCGTGCAGAGGTCCGGATAGATCGTGATCGGATCGACGAGCGCCTGGTCCGGAATGGCGAAGACCGAGCTCATCGCCGGGTCTCGCGCACGTAATCGACGTTGTGCCGCTCGTAGTTGGCCGCCAGGTCGCCGTAGTAGTCGATCGGCAGCGATCCGGTCTTCACCCCTGACGCGTCCTGCCAGATGGTGACGAACTTGTGCCACTCGGGCGGATCCATCGCGGGGTAGTCGAGCCGCGCAAACTGCAACTGGTGTGAGCTGGCCCGGCGGGCGAGGCACGACTGGATGACCAGCTCGGCGTTGGTCAGGACGTTGAGCGTCTCCTGCGCGCGCAGCAAATCGTGTGGGTTGCGCGCGAACAGGAGCGTGGCTTCGTGCTCGCGCAATTCCTTCAGGCCGCGCAGGCCCTCGTGCAGCAGGTCGTCGCTCTTCACGGCGCCGCAGTAGTTCTGCATCACGCGCGTGATCGCTTCGCTCAGCGCCTGCCAGCTGACCCCGCCCTTTCGCTTCAAGGGCTCGAACAGGCGCGCGCGCTCGGCCGCCACTTGCGTGGGATCGAGTGCGACCGGCCCACGCGCGGCCGCGAAGTCGGCGGCGTGCCGGCCGGCATAATGACCGGTGGCGGCGGCGTGGCCGACGCAGTCGGACGCGAACAGCACGTCGCCGGCGGCGAACAGGCCGTCGAGGTTGGTCATCAGCTTCCAGTCGTTGACGACGCCGCCGGGGATGCCGAAGAACTGGCGCTCCTGCGGCAGGAACTGGCCCGAACGCCAGCCGTCGCCGTAGCTTTGCAGCACGTCCCGGTTCGGGTCGAACCCGGCGTCGTTGTAGGCCTTGAACACCGGCGTGCGCGTCTTGCCTTCGTTGCCGACCATGGTGCCCCAGATCACGCGCCGTTCGGTTTCGGGCATGTCGGTCAGGTCGGCATAGAAGGGGAGCTTGTAGCCGCGCTTCAGGGCTTCTTCGAACCCCAGCGTCTCGGGGCCCTGGAACTCGTAGAAAGGGAAGTCGGGTTCACCGCCGCCCTTCATGTAGAACTTCTGTCCGGCCGCGGGGCGATAGCGCTCGGCGACGGTCTTCAGTTGGTTGCCGTCGCGATCGAGCCACGGGATCTTCCGCCCCTCGGCGTCGATCATCGTGCATGCGTACCACGTGTTGTGGTTGTTGCCCGTGCTGTACGGCGGAAAGCTGCGCAGGCCCGACCACTCGGCCCGCACCGACTTCTCGAGCATCGTGAACGACGCGCCGACGCGCCACCCCATGGCGTGGCCGTCGCCCGTGCACTGGGGCGGACGGAATTCCGAGAGGCCGGTGGCGCCAGGCGCGAACAGCCACAGGCGGGTCGGCCGCGACATGCACAGCACCGTGGCCTTGGCGCGGCAGACGGTGAACTTGCCGGTGCGGCCGTTGATGGCGACGGCGCCCACCACGCGCCCGCCCATGCGCCCCCCTTCGGTGAGCAGGCCGGCGCCCATCGTTCGATCGATGACCACCGCCTTCATGCGCTTGGCGCCGCGATACATGGCCTTCTTGAACGTGGTGCCCCACACGCGCAACGTGAAGCGGTTGACGTAGTCGTAGGCGAACAGGAACTTCGAGGCCTCGTCGCGGAAATCCGCGCCGGCAAACTCGTCGGCGGTGTCGCGGATCTTGGCGCCGTAGTGCTCGAGGTCGAGCAGGCGATCGTAGGATTCCCGGGCTTCGATGTAGTGGGAGATGCCGTTGTTGTAGCCGTGGTGGCCGCGAATCATCGCGTCGGCGAGCTCTTCCGGCGTCACCCGCGAGCAGGGGTTGGTCGCCGCCATCTCCCAGTGATCGCAGCCCGACCCCATGGCGCCGCTCGTGAGCGTGGCCGCCTTCTCCCACATCACCACGCGGGCGCCGCGGCTGGCCGCGCCCATCGCGGCGAAACAGCCGGAGGCGCCGCCGCCGATCACCAGGACGTCGGCCTCGATCTCTTCGGTCTTGTCCCACTCGATGGGAAACGGCCACTCAAGCGGCCCGGAGGGGTGGTCCTGCGTGTTGTTGGCCATTGTGGAGGTGGGCGATACGGCAACCGAAGTATACCTTCGTCGCCCCCGTCATCGTCGCCGGCACCCGCCGCGCGACTTGCTCATAAGTCCCTCAACGGCTCTATTCAACGGAGTCCAGGCGAGCATGTACTCAGCGGCGATCCAGGGGAAGCTGATCGAGATTCTCAGACCGTAGCGCCAGCGTCCGGCGCAGGCCGAACGCCCGCGCACTACCGCGGCGTCACCGGTTCCCGTCTCCAGGTCCCATCCGTTTGCGTCCAGTTGTAGCGCGGCTGGCCGTCCTGCTTATGGATGGTCACTTCGTCGGCGGTCAGGCCGTTCAAGTCCGGCTTCATGAACACATCCAGGTCGTAGGTGTGGCCGTCGCTCCCTTTGAAGTCGGCGCAGGCGAAGTAACGACCGTCGGGCAGCTTGCGGGTGCCTTCGCGATGCACGGTGGTCAAGGTCAGCTGCAACTGGCGTTGCTGCTGGGGATCCCGGATCCCGAGAGAACCGCCCTGCCGCGCGGCCTCCGCTTGCATGTGCGTCGTCACCGCCGTGGTCAGCGAGTCTTCGGTCACGGCCGCGCCTTCACCAAGTTCAGGATGCTCTGCCGTCGCGGCCGGCGTGGCGGTGGCGGAGGGCGCCGCCGCGGGTTGGGAACCGGACCGGCCGGGTCCGCCGCATGCCGTGAACCCCAGGAGCGCTCCAGAGAGGAGAACACCAGCTGCGAGCTCGGCGGTTCGCGAGTACTTCAGGTGATCCACCATGACCTCCAGGTTCGAGCCGAGTCATTCCACGTTTTCAAGAAACGCACGTGCGGCGCGGGCGACGGCAGTCAGCACCCGAAGCCGGTAGCCGTGTCCGCCGGTATCGAATTGCTCATGCGGCGTGGCCGGGCTGTTGCTGACCAGCGCCACCATGCCGATGCGGGCGCCGGTCGCGACGCCGAATGCGAACAACGAAGCCGCCTGCATCTCCACCGCCAGGGCCCCCGCTTCCGCCCAGCGGCGCAGTTGCGGCTCGGTCTCACGATAGGGCGCATCGGTGGTCCACACCAGACCCTCGTGGACGGCGCCAACCGTTCCGAGCTCGCGGGCCAGGTGCGTCACCAGTGACGGCGTGGGCGTCGATACCGTCGGCGACGCCTGCAAGTAGTGGAGCGACGTTCCCTCGTCGCGGACGGCGGCGTTGACGAC
This sequence comes from uncultured Acidobacterium sp., assembly GCA_964355095.1. GTDB lineage: Bacteria > Acidobacteriota > Vicinamibacteria > Vicinamibacterales > UBA2999 > 12-FULL-67-14b. The sequence continues at coordinate 6,444 of CAYHCX010000029.1, read as the reverse complement.
GACGATGCTGGGAAGCGCAAGTGCTGGCTGAAGCCGGCCGGCAGAGGTCAGCCCGACGATGAGGCGGGCGCCGGCAGCGTGAAGCTGCTCGGCGATCAGTACCGCATACGGCCCGCCAATTGTCCGTGGCACGACCCCACATTCCAGCCCGTCGATGGTCAAGGCCAGCATCTGGGTGTGAAAGCACGCCCACGACGCCGAGGGTGTCGCCGTGCCATCACGGACCAGACCATCGGCCAGATCGCCGTCGAAGTCGAGAACGCAGAGCGGCGGAACCCGCGTGGCGTCGAGCTGGCGCTCTCGCCGCACGGCATCCATGAGGTCGCCTGGTGTGAACACTGATGGCGCCTCGATGGGGTGGTCGAGCAGCGGACTGTGGTCGGCACTCATGAGTGAGAGTAGAGTCTCACGGGAATGGGCTCACAGCTTGGTATGGAGCCACGACTTCTCGACCCACACTTTGCCGAGATGCCATCGCCGTGCCGGTGGCCGCAGGGCCACCTCCGGCTTCGGCTCCGCGTAGAAGTTGCCGCCGCCCATGCCGGCCTTGCCCCCGCCAATCTCAATGAAGCAGTCGCCGTGGCCATCGAAGCGCGCCGACTGGTCCTGGCCGGCAATGGCCTGGGCGATGTTGCCGGCGACGACCTTGGCCTGGCTGTGGGCAAACACGCCGGCCTTCGGCAGCGGCTTCCCGAGCGTCAGCGGAATCGAGACGACGTCGCCGATGGCGTAGACGTTGGGCCACCGTGTCCGCAGCGTGTGGCGGTCCACGGACATCCAGCCGCTGTCACTCGCCAGGCCGCTGTCGCGAATCACAGCCGGCGCGCGATGAGGTGGTACGTAGGCGAGCAGGTCAAAGGCGGCCTCCTCGCCGTTTGCGAAGGTCAGGCGCTTCCGGCTGGCATCGACCGCCGTCACCTGATGCCCGGGGTGATAGGGGATGCCCTTCGCGGCGAGCAGTTGCGTCACGGCGCTCGAGACGTGGGGGCCCGCCACGCCCATCGGCGCCGGCTCGGCGGCATAGACATCAATCTGCACGGCGTCGCGCCGTCCCTGCTTGCGGCACCAGCCGTCGATCAGCATCGCGCCTTCGTACGGCGCCGCCGGGCACTTGTAGGCCGGGGCGGCGGTGAGCACCACGATGCGGCCAGTCCGCAGCTGCCGGAGCGCCGCCCACAGTGACTCGGCGCCGCTGCGCGTGTAGAAGTTGTGGCCCGACTCGGCGAGGCCCGGAATCGACTCCGGGGACAGGTCGGCGCCCAGCGTGATGACCAGGTAATCGGCCGCGAGTGTCTCGCCGGCCACCGTCGCCGTTCGCCGCTCAGGATCGATATGCTCGATATTGCCGATGCGGACGTCGATCCCCTTGCGCGCCAGGCTGGCCAGTGGACGGGTGATCGCGTCAGCGGTGCGCTGGCCGACCATGAGCCACAGGAGTGACGGTGCGAACACGTGATCGCGCTCGCGATCGACCAGCACCACGCGGTGCTGCGTCGGCAGGTGCCTGCGAAGTGCCCGCGCCGTCGCGATACCGCCGACGCCGCCACCGAGAATCAGAACCGTCTTTGAGTCGGCCATGGGCCGCCTCCTTTGCTGCTGAAAGTCTGGGTCATCTGCGCCAATCTGCGGCCTAGAACACCAGCGTGCGATCGGCCCACTGCACCCAGTTGGTCAGCTCCTCGAGCGTGCTCCGGTGCGTGGTGTCGGTGAGCTCAGGCTCGGCGATCCCCCTGGCATCCATGCACGTGCCGCAGACGCCGATCTCGCCACCGTGGCGGCCGACGGCGCGCAGCATGAGCTCGGTGTTGTAGTACCCCTGCGGCACCTTCTGGTCTTTCTTGGCGCAACTCGCCGCGTCGCCAAGGAGGAAGACCTTGACGTCTTCGCCGTCGCGCTTCGACAACGCGCCCGCGAGGCGGAGGGCGTTGTAGCTGCGTTCCGTTCCATACGGAGGGTCATTCAAAATGAAGAGTGTTTTCGGCATGGGTGTTACGCCCGTTCAACCTGCAGTGTTTCCGACATTCGAAGCGCTGTCATGGGCGCGCGCTTTCGCGGCGGCCCTTGCGGGTGTCGATGCGCCAGCCCTTGGCGCGCCACTCCGGCACGCCGTGCGCCATCGCCTGCGCCCGGTACCCCTTCGCCCGCAGCAGCGCGGCGGCATCGGTCGACATCACGCAGTAGGGCCCACGGCAGTAGGCGACGATGTCGCGGTGCTTCGGCAACTCGCGGAGGCGCTTTTTCAATTCGCCCAGGGGAATGGAGACGGCGCCCGGGATGTGGCCGGCGTCGAATTCGCGGGCGGGGCGGACGTCGACCACGGTGACCTCGCCCGATCGCACCTTGCGGATCAGGTCGTCCTGGCCCACGGCATCCAGTGCCCCGCGGTGGTCGAGATAGTCGCGGCGCACCCGGTCGATCTCGGCCAGCCGGGCGTGGGCCAGCGTTCGCAGCTGGAGCACGAAGGCGCCGACCAGTGCGTCGGCCAGGCGATAGGTGACGTAGAGGCCGGCCTTCTCGGTCTCGACCAGGCGCGCCCGCCGCAATACCTGCAGGTGATGCGAGGTGTTGGCGACGCTGTGCTCGATTTGGCCGGCGACGGCCTCGACGGTGCGCGGCGCCTGCGCCAGCAGGTCGAGAATCTCAAGCCGCACCGGGTTCGACGCGGCCTTGCCGACCTGGGCGATCAGGTCGTAGACGGCGGTCTTGAAGCGGGCCGGGGCGGACTTGGTCATATATTCAAGTGACTATTTGAATAATAGCCATCACTTGGCGGCGCCGTCAACAGGCTGCGGGGGCCGTCTGCGGCAGGTCGCAGCTGTCGGCTCAAGGCCTCGTTGACCACGGCCACGGGAGTATTCCGCGGATCGTCACTCCAGGCGAAGTCGCGCCCTCGCCGCCGGCTGGCCGCGCCCATCGCCGCGAAACAACCGGAGGCGCCGCCGCCGATCACCAGGACGTCGGTGTCGATCTCTTCGGTCTTGTCCCACTCGATGGGGAACGGCCACTCAAGCGGCCCGGAGGGGTGATCCAGTGTGGTGTTGGCCATGATGTGGAGGGTAAGCAGACGGGCACCCGAGGCTCCTTGTCGGTGTGCGAAGTGCTCAGACTCGATCAAATCCGGCGGACCGAATAGGGCGGGTGGCAACGGTTTGTCACCTTTTCCCACATCCTGCATCTCAGAGATACAGATGGCCTTCTCCCGAGTGATCGCGCGGCAGGTTGGGTTCGGTGTCTTTGGCGTGGCGCTGCTCCTGGCGCTTGGCTGGGTGGCGACGCAGAGTGGTCCGCTCGCGCCGGTGCAGATCACCGTCACCGGGGTGACGACCGGCGATATCTCGCCCGCCCTGTTCGGCATCGGCACCGTTGAGGCGCGCCGCTCGTATTTCATTGGGCCAACGTCGGCGGGCCGCGTGAAACGGGTGCTGGTGGACGTGGGGGATGCGGTGCGCGCCGGCCAACTGGTGGCCGAGATGGAGCCCGTGGACCTGGACCAGCGCGTGACCGCGGCAACGTCAGCGCAGGACCGGGGTCAGAGCGCCGTGGCGGCAGCCCAGGCGCAACTGCGGGACACGCAGAGCCGCCAGAAGCTGGCGACCATCGAAGAGCGCCGTGCCGTGGACCTCGGCAAGGCCGGCGTCGTCAGCCAGAGCGTGGTTGACAGCGCCCTGCAGGCCAAGAGCGCGGCGGATGCCCAGGCCGCCGCGGCGGACGCCGCGCTGGCCGGCGCTCGACGCGACCTTGCCAGGCTCGACGCGGACCGCGGGAGCGCCCAACAACAGCGCGCGAACATCCGCCTGGTGGCCCCGGTTAACGGCGTCGTCACCTCCCGCGACGCGGAGCCGGGATCCACCGTGATCGCCGGGCAAGCGGTTCTCAAGCTGCAAGACCCCGCGAGCCTGTGGATTGCGCTGCGGATCGACCAGGGCCGGTCGGCCGGTCTCGCCGTGGGGCTGACGGCCCACATCACGCGGCGAGCCAACCCGCTGCAGTCCCTCCCCGGCACCGTGGTGCGCGTTGAGCCCATCAGCGATCACGTCACCGAAGAGCGTCTTGCCAAGGTGGCGTTCGACACGCTGCCACCGGGGATCTCGATCGCGGAAATGGTGGAGGTCACGCTCGACCTGCCCGCTGTGACAGGCACGCTGATTGTGCCCAATGCCAGCATTCGCTACCGCGGCTCTCAGGCCGGTGTCTGGCTGCGCGACGGCGAGCAACTGCGGTTCGTGCCGGTCACGACCGGCGCCGAAGGGCTCGATGGCCGCGTCCAGGTGCTCGACGGCCTCCGCGCCGGTGACCAGGTCGTGGTCTACAGCGAGCGCGAGCTCACCGACGCCAGCCGCCACACGGTGGTCCCCTCCTTGCGTGGGGCGCAGCCATGATCAGCCTCGCCGGTCGAGACATCCTGCACTCGTCAGGCCGGTTCGTGCTCACCGGGCTCGGACTGGGCTTGCTGATCGGCGTGACGTTCACGATGGCCGGCGTCTACCGGGGCATGGTTGACGACGCCAAGGTGCTGCTGAACAACAGCGGCGCTGACCTGTGGGTGGTGCAGAAAGACACGCTCGGTCCGTACGCCGAGGCGTCGAGCATCCGCGACGACGTGTATCGGGACATCCTGAGCATGCCCGGCGTGGCGCAGGCCGCCAACGTCACGTATTTCACGATGCAGGTGCGCAAGGGCGTCGAGGACGTGCGCGCCATGGTGGTCGGGTTCGTGGCTGGAGAGCCGGGAGAGCCCGGGTACCTGATCGCGGGCCGCCGCGTGAGCCGCGGCCACTACGAGACCGTGGCCGACGTGACCGCCGGGGTCGGGCTCGGCGAGCACGTCCGCATTCGCCGCCACGACTACACGGTGGTGGGTCTCACCCGGCGCATGGTGTCGTCCGGCGGCGACCCGATGTTCTTCGTGCCCCTCAAGGACGCGCAGGAGGCCCAGTTCCTCAAAGACAACGACGCCATCGTCAACGAGCGTGCGCGCACCGCCGCGACCGCGGCGCTCAGTCGCGTGCCGGCGGCCATCGACGACTCCCAAGCCAGCAACCACAACGTCAATGCCGTGCTCGTGCGGGTGGCCGACGGCCGCTCGGCCGAGGAGGTCGCGCAGGGCATCCGCCGGTGGAAACACCTGCAGGTGTTCACGCGCGCGCAAATGGAGAACATCCTGATCGCCAAGATGATCGCCACCGCGTCGCGGCAAATCGGCATGTTCCTCGTCATCCTGACCATTGTCAGCGCGGCCATCGTGGCGTTCATCATCTACACCATGACGCTGGGCAAGATCCGGGAGATCGCGGTGCTCAAGCTGATTGGCACGCACAATCGCACCATCGCCAGCATGATCCTGCAGCAGGCCCTGGGGCTGGGCGTGGTTGGCTTCGCGGTGGGGAAGATCGCCGCCACGCTGTGGGGCCCGATCTTTCCGCGCTACGTGCTGCTCGAGCTGGGCGATGCGGTGCGCGGGTTCGTGATCGTGATGGTGGTGTGCGTGCTGGCCAGCACGCTGGCGATTCGCGCCGCGCTGGCGGTGGACCCGGCGACGGCGATTGGCGGCTGACATGGCGGCGGGCGTCGGCATCCGGATCGAAGGCCTGAGCAAGCGCTACGGCGCGGGCGACACCGCGGTTGATGCCCTCGTCGACGTCAACATGGAGGTGGCGCCAGGTGAAGTGGTGGGCCTGATTGGCCCGAGCGGATCGGGAAAGACCACCCTGCTCAAATGCCTGGGAGCGGTGATCGAGCCCACGCGGGGCCGCATGACCCTGGGCGGCACCGTGATTTACGACCGCGGGTGGAAGATCCCCGATCTCCGGGTGCTCCGCCGTGACCGCATTGGCTTCATCTTCCAGGCGCCGTACCTGATTCCGTTTCTCGACGCCACCGACAACGTGGCATTGCTGCCGATGCTCGCGGGACATCCCAATGGCGAGTCCCGTGCGCGCGCCAGGGAACTGCTGCAGGCTCTCGATGTGGCGCATCGCGCCTCCGCGCTGCCGTCTGAACTCTCGGGCGGCGAACAGCAGCGCGTGTCAATTGCCCGGGCGCTGGCCAACCGGCCGCCGGTGATCCTGGCGGACGAGCCGACGGCGCCCCTCGACAGCGAGCGCGGCCTGGCGGTGATGCGCATCCTCCATCAACTGGCCACCCAGTACCAGACCGCCATCATCGTTGTGACGCACGACGAGAAGATCATCCCGACCTTCAAGCGCATCTACCACATTCGCGACGGACGGACGGTTGAACAGGCCGGCGCCGGTCTTCACCTCTAGCTTGTCGGGCGGCCAGTCGCGTGGCCACCGCCGTCACCGTCGCGATAGTCGGCGTAATCTGCGCCAATCCGCGGCTTAGAACACCAGCGTGCGATCGGCCCACTGCACCCAGTTGGTCAGTTCCTCGAGTTCCGAGACCGGCAGTCGCGTATCATCCGCTACGGCCATGGTGTTGCTC